>DASVRZ010000148.1:0-3368 GCA_036388355.1 Chthoniobacterales bacterium
CGAAGCGTGTTTGAGTTCGGCGGCGGTGAGGTTGTCCTCGATGACGTGCAAAACGGAGTCGCCCACGATGCCTTCGGCGGCGGAGAAATAGCCAACGCCCATTTCAATGATCCAGCGTTCCTTTTGAGACAGCGTGTTGCCGTTCCATTGGGCGCAGTCTTTCGTCATGTCGATGACGTCGGGCTCCCAGTGGTTGGCTTTCATCTGTTTATAGATGCGATAGGCCTCGTGATATTTGAGCGGGAGAATGTTCAGTTCGGCACTGCGGAGGCCGTTGATGACCTTTTTCCCGGCAAGACGGGCACGAGCTTTGGTCTTATCGAGGCGAAAGGTTTTGGAGCCGAGACGATGGATGATGTAGTCGCCTTCCTCGGTGGCGTTGAAGTCGAGGTCGTTTTCTGGATTGGGCTGAAGCATGGATGGATGAATGGAAGGTGGACTGGGAAGGCGGTGAACTTTCAAAGGTGGTTTGTGAACAACTTCAGAGCAGCGTAAAGGCTGCGGCTTTTTATGTCTTTTCGCGTTTCGCAAACTACTGACTACACGCTTTTTAAGAGACTTCGGGCCGCAGATGAGACAGAGCTGCTGGTGAGGTTTTTACGCCCCGTATTATGATTAAGAAGCACGGAGATGCCTCACTTATTGACAGAGTTATGCACTACATCTTGTGCCTTTGAAAAAGAACTGCCCTAGATATGGGTTTTTTCCTCATCTCTGTCAACGTTCAGCCTAAAACTTTTCGCTAAATTTTTACCGCTCCCGGGCGGCTTCCTCGAAGAGCCGAGTCAGTGCTCCGTGGGCGCGAGCCCTTTCCAATGTAGCAGGTCCGTGGTAGGTGTGTGCCGAGTGAGTTCCCTGGCGATATTTGGCAAACAAATGATGGACCGTCTGACGGCCTCCACGCCTACCTGGCATCGCTTGCTGAACCGCTCACGAGCCACGGCGCGGAAGGCCTTCCGTCAACGGCGGGCTGTGTCGGAAAGCGCGAATCTGCTGCCGCTGATGATCAAGGTGCTGGCGGCATTTACAAAGATCGACGGCGAATTGCAGGAGGATGAGGTCGATTCGTCGCTGGGATTTCTGCGTTACGACTATCCGGAAGCAGTTTACTCGGAGTTGCGCCGCCTTTTCCGCCAGGCGCTGAACGAGCAGCAGGATCTGACGGCGATGGCGCAGAAACTCGCCTCTGATCTCAGCGACGACCGCAAAATTTTGCTTGGGGTGCAGCTTTACGATCTGATTTTTAAGGCGGGGCTGAAGCAGGATCAGGTGATCGCTTATTACTCGTTCATGTCGTCGCTTGGCATGGCCACGCAGGCCATCGACATTGTTTACCAGCTGAACGCGTCGGACATGACGGACACGTCGGTTTACCAGAAAGAGACGTCGCCGCTGGAGTCGCTCACTTTCGGGACGAGCGATAACGAGGATGTTGCGCTGCAAGGGCTGGATGAAGGCGAACGTCTGACGGCTTATCGCTACCACGACCTGATCTTGATGAAGAATCTGGCCCGCAAGCCGGTGGTGGTGCGCGGTCGGCCGTTGGCACCGGGTCAGTTTTGCCGAATTTATCCGGGCCAGCGCGTGATCGTGGATGAACAGGTGGTGGCGCATCAGGATCTCGTCGCCTACTTCAATGCCAAGAAAAACGTCAGTATCCCGGTGGTGTTCGTCACGGTGCATTCGGACGACGAGGTGGAAGTTGAGCGGACGAAGAATCGAGATTCGCAACTCCGGGTGCGGTTTGGCCTGAAGGTGGAAGTCACTGCGATCAAAAAAGTGGAAGCCACGCTTCATGGCGATCCGCTGATCATCGGGAAGAGCATCACTGCGAATTTAGGAGACAAGATCGTTTTTCCCGCTGGGAATGAGCTGGAGCTTTCCGATCTGCGCCGTCGTGCCCGCGCGATGGGTGGCCGGTTTCACCTCCAGCCGACAAAATCGGAATATCTCGTCTCGAACAATCCGAGCTTGCTTGATGAGGACGACATTTTGCTGTCTCCCGGGACCAGCGGTGAAATCCTCCTGAAGATCTTCTGCGATTACGAAGAACGCGTCGGGCAGGTGCTCGTTTTGCAAGCAGATCGACCGATTCTCGTGGGGGATGTGCCGGTGAAGCACAGCGCCAACCTCAAAGACGGCGACACGATCCGTATCGACACCGGGCAAATCCTGCGGTGCGACTTTTCCGAGCGCATCATTGAAGAGGAGCGGAATATCATCCGCCAGCTCGAAGTGCTCGATCTCAATCATCGTTTTCGCGCCGGCGAGACGGCGGTGGATGGCATTTCCTTCTCCGTGCAGCGCGGCGAAATGGTCTGCGTGATGGGCGCGAGCGGCAGCGGCAAGAGCACGCTCATGAACATCATGGCCGGACGCCTGCAGCCGAACGGCGGCACGGTTTCGCTGAATGGAGAATCGCTCTACGACCGCGTCGAGGAGTTGAAAAGCTACGTCGCTTACATTCCGCAGGACGATGCCTTCGACGAACACCTCACGATCGCCGAGAACCTGAACTTCGCTGCGGCCATTCGCGCCCCTCACCTGTCACCGAAAGATCGTCTGCGCCGGATCGATGCGAAACTGATTGAGCTCGGCCTCGCGGAACGCCGCGATTCGCTGGTCGGCAGTTCCAGCAAGAAATTCCTCTCCGGCGGCGAACGCAAACGCCTCAACATCGGGCTGGATATGATCGGCTCCGCCGACGTCTATCTTTTCGACGAACCGACATCCGGCCTCTCATCCAAAGATTCGGAGCACGTCATCGATATCATTCGAGGCATGGCGCACAACAAGATCGTCCTGGTGACGATTCACCAGCCGACGTCGAAGATTTTCCAGATGTTCAGCAAGGCGCTGCTCCTCGACAAAGGCGGCCGCCTCGTCTTCTACGGCACTCCCCAGGAAATGCTGCAGTATTTCGCAAAGGCGGAGCAGCAACAGCAATACGGCAACGAACTCGGCGGCTGTCCGACGTGCGGAACAACGCGCCCGGAGTTTATCTTCGACGTGCTGGAAACCCCGCTTCGAGACCTCGGTGGCGACGTCATTTACGAGGAAAACAGTCGCAGTCAGCTCGTCCCCGCGCGCCGCTATTCGCCGGATTATTGGCGCGATAAATACGAGTCGCACCGCTTGTTTCAAGACATGCGCCAGGTGTCTCTCAAGCGCGAGCTGCCGCCCGCGAAGCCAAGTACGCTCAAGCATGGTGGCCGCTGGTTCCGCTGGCGCGATGAGTGGACACAGTTTCACACGCTTCTGGCCCGCGCCTTTAAGAGCAAGCTGCGTAACAAGGCGAACCTGGTCATCACGACCGTCGTGGCTCCGCTGCTGGCGCTGCTCGTGGGGTTCGTTCTGAAGTTTAGCGA
>DASVRZ010000149.1:0-8144 GCA_036388355.1 Chthoniobacterales bacterium
CGAATACGACTGCCTCTTTGGCAGCCGTTTTATGCCAGGAGGACGCATTACCGACAGTTCCAGCAAACGCTGGCTCACGAGTCGTCTGGGCACCGTTCTCAGCACGGTGGTTTTAAGGACCCAGATGAAAGACATGACCAGCGGCTTCGAAATGTTTAGCCGTTCCACGCTGGAATACGTGCTAGAACGGGGAATTCGTAGCCGCGGGCCCTTTTTCCAGACCGAGATTAAATTTTACTGCGGACCGTTGCGTTTCCGGGAGGTTCCCATTCATTATCGCGCCGCAAGCCATGCGGTAGGCTCAAAAGCGTTGAAAGATGCTCTCACAAACCTCTGGCGTTTGAGGAACGAAAGCCCTGTCGCGTCGCATTGATGACTGTGGGAACTTTGTAGCAGCTAAGGCGGCGCTAGCTTTCTGGCGGTGGGCAGAGGCGGGCGAGCGCTTCGCAGAGCGCATTGATCTGCTCTAGCGTGTGGCGAGCGTTAACGGTGATCCGCAGCCGCGCGGAACTGCGTGCGACGGTTGGGTAACGGATGGCTGGAACATGGAAGCCTTCTTCAAACAAGGAGCGTGCCAGCAGTAGGGCCGCTTCTTCGTCCCCGACAATCCACGGGAGAATCGCCGAGCACGCGGCGGGATACTCGGGATCGATCTTCCTCAGGCCTTTTTCCAGATGACGGATGTTCCGCCAGAGGATCTTCCTCCGCTCGTCGCCTTCCGCCGATGAGACAAATTGCACCGCCGCTGTGGCTGCTGCCGCCAGCATCGGAGGAACCGCTGTGGAAAAAATAAAGCTGCGGGCGCGGTTCACGAGGAGCTCAATCATCACGCGGCTTCCGCAAATGTAGCCGCCGCTGACGCCGAGCGCTTTGCTCATTGTGCCCATTTGCAGATCGATCTTGTTCGCTACGCCGAGCTTTTCCGCGAGGCCGCGGCCATGCGCGCCGATGACTCCCAGAGCGTGAGCCTCATCGACTAACAAATAAGCGTCGTATTTCACTTTCAGCGCGACAATTTCCACCAACGGAGCGTGATCGCCATCCATGCTAAAAATGGATTCCGTGATGATCAAAACGCGGCTGTCGGGATGATTCTCCTGCGCCCATTCCAGATGGCTTTCCAGCTTTCCGAGATGATTATGCGGGAACACGCGCACCACGGACTGACTCAACCGCGCCGCATCAATCAGACAAGCGTGAGCCAGCTTGTCGATGATGATGACGTCGTGCTTGCCCACCAGCGATTGCACCGCGCCCAGAGCGGCAGCGTGTCCGCTGGCGAAGGTCAGTGCCGACTCTGTGCGTTTGAACGCCGCCAAAGTTTTCTCCAGCTGAATGTGCGGAGAAAGCGTGCCTGATACGAGGCGGGAAGCACCGGCTCCGACGCCATATTGATCCAGCGCGGCACGAGCGGCATCGGCTAGAGCAGGCTCGGCAGCGAGACCTAGATAGTCGTTCGAGGAAAAGTTCAGCAGCTTCCGGCCGACGAGCTCGATTTCATTTCCCTGCGGAGTGACGATTTCCCGCAGACTCCGATGGAGAGACCGCGAACGAAGGTCCGCCAGTTGTTCCGGGATGCTAAGCATGTTCCGCGTTTCCGAGCAGCCGCTGCACCGTGGGAACGACTTCTTCGAGATTACTCACTTCCGTGTAAAAACCCTTGCCGCCCGCCGCATTGAGCAGTGGAAAAAGGGGACCCCAGAAACGGGAGCCATCTTCCATCAAGCGGTTGAAAATGATGACCGGCTTGCCCTCCATGATTTTTGAATTTTGCTGGTGCAAAATCAGCAACGCGAGCAGCTCCTGGAAAGTGCCTGCACCCCCTGGGAAAATAACGAACGCTTGCGAGCGTTGGATCATCACCTCCATCCGGAGGTAAATATCGGGCCGTGGCCAGAAACAACTGATGCCCTCCGGCAAACCCTCCAACTCGATTATATGCGGCACGTTTGATCCGCCGCTCCAGCCTCCAGCTTCCACCGCGCCGCGAACAACCGAACCCATCACGCCGCTGTTTCCTGCCCCTGAAATACAACCGAGGCCCGCTTCGGCGAGCGATCTGCCCAACCGATATCCGTCTGTGATCACCTCGGGAGTGCGGATGCTGGCGGAACAAAACACACACACATTCTGAGATGGCATGCCCGCGGTCACATCTTCAGTCGCGTCGGTCGGAGCAAATTCATCCGCCGGATCCGTCTCCGTTCGGTCATCGCCAATCGGCGGATCGCATTCCAGCCACTCGATCACTTCCTGAGCCGTTTTCACGGGAATCAACAGCTCACGGTATTCCTGTTTGATCATCCCAGTCGCGTGCAGGTGATCCATCAGCGCGTAATACATTTCCCACGAGCCGTCCTCATCCAGGACGAGCGTCGGCTTGCCATTCAGATGCGGATCCTTCGTTTGGTATCCCACCAACACCGACGTCGCCTTGAACATATCCTCGAGCGAAGCGCCCGGAGTAAAAACAAACGCGTCCGACTCAATGATCTTCCGCTCGATGTTTCTTAAGGTGATGCGCTGATCCCCATTCGCGTTGTAGATATCCCAACCGGCGCGAAAAAGAAGATACAGCAACCGGGAACGCGCCTCTCGCTGCGGGTCGTCTTTTCCCTTGAGGCGACCAGAGAATCTGACAATGGGCATGGCTCGTAAGAGAAGTCATGCGGGCACCGGAATCAAGCGCGCAATCTTTTGTTTTCGGCAGAGGCATTTTCCCCTTGTCGGCGGCTCTCGCGTCGGCGAAAACAAGCCTCCCGATTTTCTCAACCTGCCTATCCTTATGAAAGCCACCGTCGTCGTCATGCCCAAAGCCTCCGTGCTCGATCCTCAGGGAGTCGCTGTCAAAAACGCGGTTCAGTCGCTCGGCCTCGAAGCCGTGCACGGCATCCGCGTCGGAAAATACATGGAAATCGAGCTTTCTTCACCCTTGGACGCCGCTGGCGAGAAGCAACTTCACGCGATTTGCCGCGATCTGCTTTCGAATCCCGTGATTGAAGATTATCGTCTGGAAATCTCCCAATCCTAGACTTCCGCCCACGATGAAATTTGCTGTCATTCGCTTCCCGGGTTCCAATTGCGACCAGGATTGCCAAAGCTCCATTGCCGCCATTCCCGGCGTCACCGCTGAGTTTGTCTGGCACAAAGACGAGTCCCTCGCGGGCTACGATGCGATCGTTTTGCCGGGGGGCTTCTCCTATGGCGACTACCTGCGCTGCGGAGCGATTGCGCAGTTTTCGCCGATCATGCCCGCCGTTCGCCAGGCGGCGGCAGAAGGAAAATTGATCATTGGCACTTGCAACGGCTTCCAGATTTTATGTGAAGCCGGTCTTCTTCCCGGCGCTTTGGTTCGGAACGAGAAACTGCATTTCATCTGCCGCGACGCCCTGCTGCGCGTGGAGACGACAGACACGCCTTTCACCAATCAGTGCGTCGAAGGCAGCATTATTCAGATTCCCGTCGCGCACGGTGAGGGGCGTTACACGGCCGATGCCGCCACTCTCGAGAAGCTGAATCGCAATGACCAGGTGGTTCTTCGCTATGTGGACGCCACTGGCGGCTTTTCTTCCGACGGAAATCCAAATGGCTCGATGGAAGACATCGCCGGCATCTGTAATGAAGCTCGCAACGTTTTCGGGCTCATGCCCCATCCAGATCGCGCCACGGAACCGCGCCTCGGCAGCACCGATGGGTTGCTCATTTTCAAGTCGATGATCGCCTCGCTGTCGGAACTCGCGCCCGCGTAGATGAGCGACTGCTTGCCGCGACCAAGTCCGTCGGCCTCTCGCCGTCCGGCTGCTCAAGAAACCGCGTAGGCGGGCAACTCACAACCTTTTCATGGAACCTGTCATCACTCCCGAAGTCATTGCCAAGCACGGCATTACGCCCGACGAATACACCCGCATTCAAGGCATTCTCGGCCGCGACCCAAATTTCACCGAACTGGGCGTGTTTTCGGTCATGTGGAGCGAGCATTGCAGCTACAAAAACTCCAAGCCTGAGTTACGGAAATTCCCAACAACCGGACCACGCGTGTTGGTCAAAGCAGGCGAGGAAAACGCGGGCGTTATCGACATCGGCGACGGATGGGCAGTGGCGTTCAAAATGGAAAGCCACAACCACCCGAGCGCCGTCGAGCCGTTTCAAGGCGCCGCCACGGGAGTCGGCGGAATCATTCGCGACATCTTCACCATGGGAGCGCGGCCGGTTTTTTCCCTGAACTCCCTGCGCTTCGGGCCGCTCACGGAGCCGCACAACCGGCGTTTGTTCTCTGGAGTCGTCTCCGGCATCGCGCACTACGGCAATTGCATCGGCGTGCCCACCATCGGCGGCGAAGTCTCTTTCGACGAAAGCTACAACGGCAACCCGCTCGTCAACGTCTTCTGCCTCGGGGTGTTGCGCCACGAGGAGATCGCCCGCGGAGCTGCCAGCGGGGTGGGGAACCCCGTTTTCTACGTCGGTGCTGAGACCGGCCGTGATGGTTTGGCCGGAGCCGCTTTCGCCTCGCGCGATCTCACCGAGGAGAGCAAGGAAGACCGTCCTGCCGTCCAAGTCGGCGATCCTTTCAAAGAAAAACTGCTCCTCGAAGCCTGCCTCGAATTGCTCGCCAGCGGCTGCGTCGCGGGCATTCAAGACATGGGCGCCGCCGGGCTCACTTGCTCCACCTGCGAGACCGCCAGCCGCGGCGACACCGGAGTTGAGATCGATCTCGCTCTTGTGCCGAAGCGCGAAACGGGCATGACTCCTTACGAGACGCTGCTCAGCGAGTCCCAGGAGCGCATGCTCATCATCGTCAAGCTCGGCGAAGAAGACGCCGTGAAGCGCATTTTTGAAAAGTGGGATCTCCCGTATGCACACGTCGGCTACGTCCGCGACGACGGCATGATGCGCGTGAAAAACCACGGCGAAACCGTCGTGGAAATCCCCGCGAAAAAGCTTGCCGACGAGGCTCCAATCTATACTCGGGAAGTTCAGCCGCGCCCGATTCCGGCTCCCTACAACAATGCCGATCTGCCCGCGACCGATCTTCAAGCGGCGCTTCCCGCGTTGCTCGCTGATCCAAGCATCGCCTCCAAAGAATGGGTGTGGACGCAATACGATCACATGGTCCGCAACGGCTGCGTCGTCCGCCCGGGCTCCGATGCCGCCGTCTTCTACATTCGCGAGGCGGACAAATTCGTCGCCTCGACCAGCGACTGCAACAGCCTCTACTGCGCCCTCGATCCGCGCGAAGGAGCTCGTGCCGCCATCGCAGAGGCCGCCCGCAACCTCGCCTGCTCGGGTGCTGTTCCGCTCGCCGTCACCGACAACCTCAACTTCGGCAATCCCCACAATCCCGAAAACTTCTGGCAGCTCCAGCAGTGCGTCGAAGGTCTCGCGGAAGGCTGCACCGCGTTCGACGTCCCCGTCACCGGCGGCAACGTGTCGCTCTACAACCAAAGCCCCGCTGGCGCCATCGACCCGACTCCCACCGTCGGCATGGTCGGCCTCATCGATTCAGAGGCCCACATCACCACCCAGCATTTCCAGGCTGAAGGCGACGTCATTTTCCTCCTCGGAGACATTGGCAACGAAATGGGCGGCTCCCATTTCCTCAAAGTGCTTCACGGCAAAAAAGAAGGCCTTCCGCCACGAGTCGACTTCGTTCTGGAACGCGCCCTCCACGACGCGCTCCGCTCCCTTATTCGGCAAGGCTGGGTGAAAAGCGCCCACGACTGCAGCGAAGGCGGCCTCGCCGTCACGCTCGCAGAGTCCACCTTCGCAAACCGCCTTGGTGCCACCGTCACCCTGTCCTCCTGCGAATCCGACGCCGTCACCCTCTTCAACGAAAGCCAGGCCCGCATCGTCTTCACCTGCTCTGCGGCGAACGCCTCAGCCGTGAGCGATTTCCTCGCCACGTCCGGCATTCTGCACAGCCAGATCGGCGCCGTCGGCGGCAGCACCCTTCGAATCACAACTAGCTCCACGTATCAATGGCCCGTAGCCGAGCTGGGTGCCGCATGGAAAAACAGTATTCGCCAGATCATGCAATAACTGGAAAGTGCGTTAGATTCTTCGGCAACTCCACCACACTTGAGCACCTCTGATTTCAAACACGAATGCGGCGTATTTGCCGTTTACGGGCATCCGAACGCGGCCATTCTCACTTATTACGGCCTCTTTGCCCTTCAGCATCGCGGACAGGAAAGCGCGGGCATCATCACAGCCACCGAGCCGGGTTCGCCGTTCATCATGCACAAAGACATGGGGTTGGTCTCCCAGGTTTTCTCTGCTCCTGAGCTGGATAAACTCAAAGGAACGCGCTCGATCGGCCATGTGCGTTACTCGACCACCGGCTCCAGCACGCTGATCAATTCCCAGCCTCTGGCCATCAACTGCCAGCGCGGCCAGCTCGCCATCGGGCACAACGGCAACCTTATCAACGCCGCCACGCTCCGCGAAGAACTCGAGTCGCGCGGCTCCATTTTCCAGACCACCGTCGATAGCGAGATCATTGTTCATCTTCTCGCCCAGCCCAGCAAAAGCGGCGAGAGCCCCCTCACGGCATTGCGGCGTTTGGAAGGGGCTTTCTCGCTCGTCATCATGAGCGAAGAGGAAATCATTGGCGTGCGCGATCCGTTTGGTTTCCGTCCGTTATCCATCGGCAAACTTGATGGCGCTTACATCCTGTCTTCCGAGACGTGCGCCTTCGATCTGATCCACGCGGAGTTCGTTCGCGAGGTCGAGCCTGGCGAAGTCGTCATCATCAACGCTGACGGCATTCGCTCCGAGTTCCCGTTCCGCGAAGTGGAGAAACAGGCGTTCTGCATGTTCGAATACGTCTATTTCGCGCGGCCGGACAGCATCATTTCCAACGTCAACGTTAGCAAAGTGCGCACCCGCATGGGCCGCGAACTCGCCAGGCTGCATCCATGCGAAGCCGACATCGTTGTCCCGGTGCCTGACTCCGGAAACTACGCTGCCATGGGCTTCAGCGAGGAGCTGAATATTCCGTTCGAGCACGCGTTTGTGCGCAACCACTACATCGGCCGCACCTTCCTTCAGCCCACACAGTTGATTCGCGACTTCAACGTCCGCGTCAAACTCAACCTCATCAAGGAATCCGTCGATGGGAAACGCGTCGTCGTCGTCGATGATAGCATCGTCCGCGGCACCACGGCGAAAGCCCGCGTCATCAACCTACGCGAAGCCGGTGCCAAGGAAGTCCACATGCGCATTAGCTGCCCGCCGCATAAATTCGCCTGTCACTACGGCATCGATTTCCCGGATCCGGCGAAGCTTTTAGCAAACCAGCTCACCCTCGACGACATTCGCGAATATCTCGGAGCCGACAGCATCGGCTACCTCGACGTCCCCGGCATGGTGCGTGCGACGGGTCTCCCGGAAAACAGCTTTTGCCTCGCCTGCTTCAACGGCGACTATCCGATTCCTTTCGATCCAGAACTCGACAAGTTCATCATGGAAAAACGCCGTTCCCAATCGCGTTTCCTCTCCACCTCGACCGCTCAGCAGGATCTGTTTGCCAGTAAATCATGAGTGTAAAAAAATCTCCCGCGGCCTCTCCAAAGAAACAAAAAGCCTACGCGCAAGCGGGTGTGGACGTGGATCTCGGGAACCGCGTGAAGAGCGGCATCCACGCGAAAGTTAGCAAAACCCACGGGCCGAACGTTCTCGGGAAAATCGGCGGCTTCGGCGGCCTTTTCCGCGCGGATTTCGGTGACATGAAAGACCCGGTGCTCGTCTCCAGCATCGACGGCATCGGCACCAAGTTGAAAATCGCCTTCGCGGTCGGCCGGCACGACACGGTCGCACAAGATTTAGTCAATCATTGCGTGGACGACATCGCCGTCATCGGAGCGAAACCACTTTTCTTCCTCGACTATATCGGCTCGGGTAAACTCGACACCGCCGCCTTCGATCAAATGCTCAACGGCTTCACCAAAGCCTGTCAGGCGGCCGGTTGCGCCCTCATTGGCGGCGAGACAGCCCAGATGCCCGGCATGTATCAGCCCGGCGAATACGACCTAGCAGGCTGCATCGTCGGCGTAGTGGACCGCGAGAAAATGCTCGACGGCTCCCGCATTGAAAAAGGCGACGTCATCATCGGTCTCGCCTCCAACGGACTCCACACCAACGGCTAT
>DASVRZ010000150.1:0-12042 GCA_036388355.1 Chthoniobacterales bacterium
CAGTGCCGTCGCCGTTTGGATAAACCGTAGCGTCCGCACCGGGGTGGGCGTAGCGAATTTTGACATTCACATCCACGGGTTCGGTAAACTCGCCGCAGCTCACCCAGTTGATGCGGTCCACTTCAAATTCCTCCGCGACCAGATCTTCAGCCTCACCCACGATCACGCTGTTGGTCGCCGGATCGATGTCGATGACATACATCGGACGCGGCGATCCGCCGGGCAGCCCTTTACGCTGGCCGATGGTAAACATCTCGATCCCCTCGTGTTCGGCGATGAAGTTCCCGTCTTTGTCGTAAATGCCTCCGCGGTGAAACTCCTTCTCGCCCAAATGGCTGCGCAGAAACGCTTTGTAATCATTCCCCGGCACGAAGCAGATCTCCTGGCTGTCCACTTTGTCAGCCACACGGAGACCGAGTTGGCGGGCGATGGCTCGGATTTCTGTCTTCGACATTCCGCCGAGAGGAGTCAACGCATGGGAGAGTTGCTCCTGATTGAGGCTAAACAAAAAATACGACTGATCCTTCTTCGGATCGGCTCCTTTGCGCAACACGGCACGGTCAGCATGATGTTCGATGATCGTGTAGTGACCCGTGGCGATGTAGTCGCACCCGAGAGCCTTGGCCTTGGTCCAGAGATTGCCAAACTTCAGCTTCTCATTGCACATCACACACGGATTCGGAGTGCGCCCGGCCTGGTATTCACTGGAAAAATAGTCGATCACTAACTGCTCGAACTGATTGGATTCATCCACGACGTAATGCGGAATTCCCAACGCATGAGCGACCCCGCGCGCGTCTGCAATTGCGGAAGGCCCGCAGCATTTGTCCTCGGCACGCGACATACAATCCTGCGGCCAGACCTTCATCGTCACGCCGACCACTTCGTAGCCTTGTTCTTTGAGCAAATGCCCGCAGACGGAGCTATCCACTCCGCCACTCATGCCTAAAAGAACGCGCTTTTTTTCCATATCGAAGACGAGATTACCACAACCGGGGGAAAAGTCATGCCGCCGCCCCGGATGCGGGAAGCCGCAGCCCCTATTTGCCTGCGAGGGTTTGTTTCAGATAAGGAGCAATGCGGCTGTGCGCGTGGGCGGCAATCTCTTCCGGTGTGCCCGTCGCCACCACCTCGCCTCCGGAAGCGCCAGCTTCCGGTCCGATGTCGATGATGTAGTCCGCCTCCGCGATGACGTTCAGATTGTGCTCAATGACGATGACCGTGTGACCGACATCGACCAGGCGCTGAATGACGCCAAGCAACATCTCGACGTCCGCCATGTGGAGTCCGATGGTGGGCTCTTCCAGGAGATAAAGCGTGCTTTTAGCCACCTTCATCTTGCGGACTTTGTTCGTGTAATCGCGAGCGGCCCCGAGCCTCAGTTCCGAAACGAGCTTGAGCCGTTGGGCCTCGCCGCCGCTGAGCGTGGGGCTCGGCTGGCCTAGCTTGAGATATCCAAGGCCGGTATCGACTAACAGTTGCAACGTGCGGTGAATCTTTTGGCTCGCTGAGAAAAACTCCGCCGCCTGCGCGATGGTCATATTCATGACGTCGCCGATGTTCTTCCCGTTGTATTCGACTTCCCGGGTTTGGGCGTTGTAGCGAGTGCCGCCGCAATCCTCACAAGGCACATAGCTCGCAGGCAGGAAGTTCATTTCCATCTTGATAACACCTTGCCCTGCGCACGTTTCGCAACGTCCCCCTTCGGTGTTGAAGGAAAATCGGCTGTTCGTATAACCACGCATCCGCGACATCGGGAGTGCCGCAAAGTGCAAACGAATCTCGTCAAACACTTTGATGTAAGTCGCGGGAATGGAGCGGGAGGATTTTCCAATTGGAGACTGATCCACTTCGTAGATAGCTTCGAGGTGTTCGACACCTTTGACGACTGGATACTTCCCGCTGATCTTCCCCTTCTTGTTCAGCGCTTCTTCGACTGCAGGGCGCAACGCTGCGCGCATCAGGGTGCTTTTGCCAGATCCCGAAATGCCGGTGATTGCAGTTAAGCGTCCGATCGGAAACTTGGCGGTGACCTTCTTCAGATTGTTAACATCCGCCTTGAGGATCTGGAGCCAGTTTACCTTGGACAGAGATCGGCGCGATCCATTGAGCGGATGCTTCATCGGGCTCTTCAGGTATCGACCCGTTTGCGAGTTCTTATTGGCTTTGATCTCTGCCAGAGTGCCTTGAGCCACGACTTCGCCGCCGTTCATCCCAGCTCCGGGACCTAGGTCCACAATGATATCCGAACGGCGCATTGTTTCCTCGTCGTGCTCGACGATGACCAGCGTATTCCCTTTGTCCTTGAGCGCCTGCAACGTGTCTAAGAGCGCATCGTTATCGCGCGGATGAAGCCCGATAGTGGGCTCGTCCAAAACGTAAAGGACACCTCGAAGATTCGATCCGAGCTGCGCGGCCAGACGGATGCGCTGACTCTCGCCGCCGCTGAGCGTTTTTGCAGAGCGATCCAACGCCAGATAGCTGAGGCCGACATTCTCCATGAACTTGAGCCGCTGCGTGATCTCAGGAATAATGTCCTCTGAGATCACTAGCTGCTGCTTCTCAAACGTAAGCCCCGCCACTGTTTCCAGCGAATTCCTTACGCTGCCGTGCGCCAGTCTGTCGATGGTGAGATCATTCAGCCGGACATTGCGCGCGACCTCGTTGAGACGAGCGCCTTTGCAGACATGACACGGCTTGGCTTCACCTTCTTCCATCGTTTCGTGGGCGCGTTCCTCCGCGAGTTCACGCTCCAGGACAGATGCGTTCTCGTCGAGGTTGACCGACACTTCAAAGATTTCGCCAAAGCCGTTGCACGTGGTGCACCAGCCATGCGGGGAGTTAAAGGAGAACAGACGTGGATCGAGTTCTTCGAAGGCGCGCGCGCATTTCGGGCAGGTCATCTCCGTGCTCAAAATTGTTTCGACTCCGGAAACATAGATCTTGGCGGTGCGTTTTCCGATCTTGAGAGCACGCTCCACCAATGGACGGACCTCGGTCTTACTCACCTTCGACAAATCAGCCACGACGACGTCGATGGTGTGTTCCTTGAAGCGCTCCAGCTTTTCAAAGTTCGCCGACGAGACAAACTTACCATCCACTAACAACGTCTCGAAGCCGTCCTTAGCGGCGGCCGCAGCAACATCGGTGTGGAAGCCTTTTCTGGCTTTGATAACCGTAGCCAAGAGAAACGACGTCTTCTTTCCGGCAACCTTCTCAACCTGCTCCACAATGCGCTGAACGGTCTGACCTTCCACAGGGATCTGGCACTTTGGGCAATACTGCGTGCCCAGCTTGGCAAACATCAGACGGAGGAAATGATAGA
Source organism: Chthoniobacterales bacterium (assembly GCA_036388355.1). Lineage (GTDB taxonomy): Bacteria > Verrucomicrobiota > Verrucomicrobiia > Chthoniobacterales > DASVRZ01 > DASVRZ01. The sequence continues at coordinate 3,326 of DASVRZ010000150.1, forward strand.
CTTCGGTCACTGTGGCAACTGTGGATTTGCCACCTCCTCGGGTGATCCGCTGCTCGATAGCGACACTCGGCGGCAGGCCTTCGATGTGGTCCACATCGGGCTTTTCCAACTGCTCGACAAACTGGCGCGCATAGGGCGACATGCTATCGAGAAAGCGGCGTTGCCCTTCCGCAAAGAGCAGATCGAAAGCGAGCGTCGATTTCCCGGAGCCGCTCAAGCCGGTGATGGTAATCATCTTTTCGCGCGGGAGCGTTAGAGTGAAGTTCTTCAGGTTGTGCTCGCGCGCACCGTGAATGGTAATCCCTTCCGAATGCCGGTTGCGGAGCAGGCGGGGAATGGGCACCTCCTTCACGCGAGTGCCTTCTAGCAATGCGTGGAGATAACGTCCGGTGTGCGACTCTTCATTTTCAGCGACGTGTTCTGGTGTGCCTTCGGCGATGACTAATCCCCCTTCTGCGCCCGCTTCCGGGCCCAAGTCGATCACGTGATCTGCTGATTTGATTACTTCAAGATTGTGCTCGATGACGATGAGCGTATTTCCCGCGTCCACCAGCTTCTGGAAGACAGTTAGAAGCAGCGCTACATCGTCGAAGTGCAATCCAGTGGTTGGTTCGTCGAAAATGAGGAGTGATTTTTGCGTGAGGTTGGCTTTCTCCACCAAGTGGCCCACCAGTTTCAGACGCTGGCTTTCCCCGCCGCTGAGGACGTTTACCGGCTGTCCCAGCTTCAGGTAGCCGAGGCCGACGCTTTCCAAGGTACGGAATGGCTCCAGGATCTTCTTGTTTCCTCCATGGGCGTGGAAGAACTCGATGGCTTCGCTGACGGTCAACTCCAGCACATCGTGGATGGATTTCCCATGGAACTGAATAGCTAGCACGTGCGGCTGGTAGCGTTTGCCTTCGCATTCGGAGCAGCGAATGAAGAGATCGCTGAGGAATTGCATTTCCACCTTTTCGAAGCCGAGGCCGTTGCAGCGCTGGCAACGTCCAGTGCCGCTGTTGAAGGAAAAAGTGCTGGCGGTAAAGCCTGCGGTTTGCGCATCGGAGCTGTCAGCGAAAAGTTTTCGGAGTTCGTCGAAGACACCGAGGTAAACAGCGGGTGTCGAACGAGGACTGCGGGCGAGCGGCGATTGATCGACCATCACCACTTGATCCACCGCGTGTCCGCCGAGAATGGTTTTGCACTGGCCGATGATCTCGCCGGTTGGGAGGCCTTTGATGCGGAGCAAATTCTCGTGCAGGACCGTGTGAACCAGGCTGGACTTTCCGCTTCCGGAAACGCCGGTCACGCAGGTGAAAAGCCCCAGGGGAAACTTCACATCGAGATCGCGCAGATTGTTTTCCGTCGCGCCTTTGACCGTCAGCCAACTCTTCGCTTTGCGGCGTTTGGCAGGGACAGGGATGGACTTGCGACCGTAAAGGTAGGCGCCAGTGAGGGAGCGCTTGTTAGTGGTTAGATCTGCCGCATTTCCGGCGAAGACGAGTTCACCGCCAGAGTTGCCGCGGCCGGGGCCGATGTCTATGAGGTAGTCTGCGGCCCGGATGACGGCTTCCTCGTGCTCAACGACGAGTAGAGTGTTGCCCTTGTTGCGCAACTGCTGCATGACACCGATCAGCTTACTAACATCACGTGGATGCAAGCCGACGGTTGGTTCGTCCATGACGAATAGCGTGTTCACCAACGACGCGCCGAGGCAGGTGGTTAGATTCACCCGCTCCACTTCGCCGCCGGAAAGCGTGCGCGTGCTGCGGTCGAGATCGAGATAGCCTAGCCCGACCTGATCGAGATAGCGCAACCGCGTGACGACTTCGCCGCGGACCATCGTGCCTGTTTTGTCCGTAGGAGGAATGTCGAAGGTGTCCAGCAACGCTGCTAGCTGGCGCACCGGCGTGCGGCTGAGCTGCGGCAGTGTGTAACGTTTTCCTGCTTGATCGACTAACTGGTAGTTCAGCGTCGCGGGTTGAAAGCGGCCGCCGCGGCAATCCGGGCATTCCGTATAAGCGCGGTAGCGGCTGAGGAAAACGCGGACGTGCATTTTGTAAGTGCGCGCTTCCATCCAATCGAAGAAACCCTTCACTCCATACCATTGGTCGTTTTGCCAGAGTTCCTCGTTCGTGACATCGAGCCCTCCTTCGCCTTGCAGCACCCATTTTTGATCGGCAGCCGTGAGATCGGCAAACGGACAATACACGTCTACAAGCTGGCGCTGCGCGTGGCGCATGAGGTCGGACTGGCACTCCTTGGATTGTCCGCTTTGGAAGGGCTTCACCACGCCTTCCGCGATGCTCAGCGATTTATCCGGCAGCGCCCGATCGAGATCGAGGCCGATGGTGCGTCCAAATCCGCGGCAGGTGGGGCAGGCACCGAGTGGATTATTGAAGGAAAAAAGGCCGGGCGTCGGCGGGCGGATTGTTTCGTCGCAATGCGCACAATGCCAGCCCTTGGAAAACGGCTGGGAGCGGCCTGACTTGATCTCGGTGACGAGCAGCTTGCCCTTGCCGAAGTTGAGCGCGGTTTCGATGGCTTCCGTGAGGCGGGAAAGGGAGTCGCTCTGGACGGTGATGCGGTCCTGAACGACTTCGACAATTCCGTGCAAGGAGGTGAGCGTCGGCGCCTCGTCCGTGCGGTGAATTTTTCCGTCGCGCCAGACACGGAGATAACCTTGCGCGTTGAGGAATTTGAAGAAATCGGCAGGCTGCGTCTTCGGCGGCACCGGGATGCCGAACGTGATCAGGATCGTTTCGCCAGCGTGCTCTGTCTGCAACTGCGTGACGATCGACTGGGCGGTTTCGGGGCGAATTTCCCGATCACACACCGGACAAAACGCCCGGGCAAGGCGCGGCACCAGTAGTTTGAGGTAATCGTTGATCTCCGTCATCGTTCCGACGGTGGAACGGGTGGTGCGGACGCCGTTTTTCTGCTCGATGGCGATGGCGGGCGGGATGCCGACGATCTCGTCCACCCGCGGCTTGTCCATGCGGTCGAGGAATTGCCGCGTGTAAGGGGAGAACGTCTCCACGTAACGCCGCTGGCCTTCGGCGTAGATCGTGTCGAAGGCGAGGGAGGATTTCCCGGATCCGCTCGGGCCGGTGACCACGATCAGCTGGTTCAGCGGCAGATCGAGGTCAATGCCTTTGAGGTTATTTTGGCGGACGTTGCGAATCCGAATGGAATCTGCGAGCGGCGGGGTCTGGGAAGCGGGAGCGGGAGGTGTCTTACGGACAGCGGGCATGCGAAAATGGATACGATTGGCGGAAGGCTGGAGTTTCAGCGTTCCCTGAATGGCGGCCCACTAGATACAATCGCGCGGAAGCGCCCGCAACTAACTCTACTGCTCGTTTGTGGTTTTTGGTTCCACCAGCGCCTTAAATTCGTCTGATTTTTTGTAGAGTTCCTCGATCTGAGCTGACGAGGTCTTTACGCGGAGCAACTTTCCGCCGGCAGAAACGGCTACGATCCAGCCTTCGGGCCGAGTGCCGGATTTATGCGTTCTGGAGTAACTATAATAGTCGTAAGTATAATGGGAGCGGCTGGAGTTTAATTCATCCGAGACGACGGTCGCCTTCTCGATGGCGCCGGGGGCCATGGTGACGGGCTTGGAACCTCGGTCAAAAAGAAACCGTTTCCCGCCTCGCGCCGGCACAGCAAAAAAATACCACTCGACGAGGAATTCGCCCGGGAGTTTGGCCGAGTTGCGCAGAGTGATCTCCAAGGCACGTGCCCGCGTGACGTCTTTACTGTAGGAGCCCCACACCGACCGCCAGTTGGTGCTGGACGAGACGTTTGAACCGAGGTCTTTAACATCCACAAAGACGCTTTGGCTGAGGGGAACGGCTGAAGCCGCTGAAGGTTCGGAGGGAGGAGTCGGCACATCGGGCGATTGGGCGCACACGTCAGCTGCCGCCATGGAGAAAAGAAGGCAAATCGCAGCTAGAAAGTAGCGTCTCATAGGTGCTTCTTAACAGACGAAAAGGAATAGGCCAGCGCAAAATGGAACGAGTCCATAGCTGATTCGACCGGTCGCGGATTTGCGTCGCGCTCTGAAATGAACCACTCTCGGCCATGACTTCAGAGGAGCTTTTCTTTTCCCGTCGATCGGTCCGTGCGTTCCTGCCAACACTCATTTCGCGGGCGACCATTGAGAAGATCCTCTTCACGGCTGGCCGCGCTCCGTCAGGAACCAACACGCAACCGTGGCGGGTGACGGTTCTCACGGGTGCAAGCCTCTCTGGGCTCACCGCGAAGCTCCTCGCTGCCGCCGCTGACCCGGAACGCAGCACCAAATACGGGGAGGAATACGCCTATTATCCCAAGCAGTGGACCTCCCCCTATTTGGAGCGCCGCCGCAAGATCGGCTACGACATGTATGGGCTGCTGGGCATTGGCCGCCGCGAAGTGGAGCGGATGCGTGAGCAGTGGAATCGGAACTTCGAGTTCTTCGGCGCGCCGGTGGGGTTCATGTTTACAATCGAGCGGGTCATGGAGCAGGGGAGCTGGCTGGATTACGGCATGTTTCTGCAAAGCCTCATGCTAGCCGCTCGTGCCGAAGGGCTGGACACGTGTCCGCAGGCAGCCTTTAACGAGTTTCACTCCATCATCCTCCCGCACATTGAGGCGGGGGAAAATGAAACGCTGGTCTGCGGGATGTCGCTCGGCTATGCGGATGACACCGCCGTCGTGAACACGCTGAAAACCGAACGCGCTCCTTTGGAAGAGTTCGTGCGGTTTCTCAACTAGGCGAGGAGAGCGGCTCTTTGGCGGGTCAGTGGCTTGGAGACGACGCCTTCCAGCTCCAGGAGAGTGCGTTTGCGGTCCAGTCCGCCTCCGTAGCCAGTGAGCGTACCGTTTTTTCCAATGACGCGATGGCAGGGAACCACGATGGAAATGGGATTGCGCCCATTCGCGAGGCCGACTGCGCGGACGCCTTTGGGGTTGCCGATCTGCAGCGCGATTTCCGCGTAGGAACGGGTCTCGCCATGCGGGATCGTGCGGAGCGCCTCCCAGACCGCCCGCTGGAAGGGCGTGCCGCTGGGGGCCAACGGGAGATCGAAATGGGTGCGCTCTCCGGCGAAATATTCTCCGAGCTGGCGTTCGGCCTCCGCTAGGTGAGGGGAGGCAGCGGCGGTGGAAATGGCGGTCGGAGTGTAAGGATGCGTCTCCATATAGATGGCGGTGATCCCTGTGTCGGAGGAGACGATGGTGAGTTCGCCGATGGGGGACGACATCGTGGTGTGAGAAAGATCGGACGAAGGCATGGAGAGAAGGTGCGCCGGTAAGTTGGTGCGGAACGGACCGAAACGCCAGCCGGTTTCCCGCCGGTCCGCGGGAGGAAAAGGATTGCCGCGCCTCGCTGGCAGAGATTGAATCCCCTCGTGGATCTGCAAACCCTCGCTGCTCTCAAATCGCTGGCTGATTCGCAGCCGACGCAGGGGCGGGTGCATCTCCAGCTTGAGTCGGTGTGCAACAAGCTCACCCGCGACGGGAAGCCGTTTTTGGAAATGCAGCTCCTCGATGCGACGGCCCAGCTCACGCTGCGGGTGTGGAGCGATCACCCGGATTATGCCACCCACAGCGCGCTGGAGGCGGGTGGTTTTCATGAGCTCACCGGGGAGTTTTTTCGCAATGGAAACTTCGGTGTCGACGTGCGGAAATATCATCTCCGCCGACTGGCAGACGACGAATGCGAGACCCTGCTCGCCGGTCCTCCCGAGCTTCGTGAGAAGCAAAATGCTGATTACGCGGAGATCCAGAGGCTCGTCGAATCGCTCACCGATCCGCGTCTGCTCGCGATTTGCCGGCTTTTTCTAGAGGAACTCGGCGCCCGTTTTCGCCGTAGTGCGGGTGCGCGATTTGTTCATCACGCCCGACGTGGCGGACTGGTGGAGCACACGGCGCAAATGATGCGCTCTGCAGATGCCATCCAAGTGATTTATCCATACCTCAACCGCGATCTGCTCCTCGCCGGTGCACTCCTGCACGACATCGGCAAACTTTGGGAAAATCACGTGCCTGAGAACGGCTTCAGCATCAGCCTCGACGAACGCGGCGAACTCTTGGGGCACATCACCATCGGAGCGGAGTTGGTCAATTCCCTTTGGCGTAAACTGCAGCCACAGATGGAAGCCTGGCAGACGCTGGAGCCTGCGACCGAGCAGGTCCGGCTACATCTCTTGCACCTGGTCGCTTCGCATCATGGCACGCATGAGTTTGGCTCGCCGGTTCTTCCGAAAACACCTGAAGCTCTCGCTCTCAATGTGATCGATAATCTCGACGCGAAGCTCGAAATCTTTGCGCAAGGCTACAAAACACTGCCCCTCCTGACCCCGCACATTCACGAGAAAGTGCGTCCGCTCAATCATCACCTCATTCGCCCGCTAGCCGCTTGTCCGCCTCCAGTCGCGGAGGAGGAAGACCAGCCAGGCGCATCTCTCGAAGCGTAAACGCGCCATCGCGTTTCGCCAGCCGCCGACCTGAGTCATCGCGGACCAGTGGAGCATGAAAAAACCGCGGCGGCTGGAGCCCGAGGGCGCGATAAACCAGCAATTGGCGAAAGGTCGATCTCACCAGATCCTCCCCGCGGACCACTTCACTCACTTCCATCGCGACATCGTCAACGACGACGGCCAACTCATACGCGGGAAGGCCGTCTTTTCTCCAGACGAGGAAGTCGCCGAAATCCCTCCCTGCGGTGGCCCGGTGCCAGCCCAGCCGCTCATCTTCGAAGGAAATCTCCTCACCGTCCGGCACGCGGAACCGCCAATTGCACGCTTCGCCTTCCCAGCGTCTTCCGCGGCAGGTGCCGGGATAAACAGGTTCTTCGTCTCCTTCATGGGGAGCTCTCGCTGCAGTGAGCACGTCTTTTCGCGAACACACACAGGGATAAATAAATCCTCGCTCCAGCAATAGGTCCCTGGCCGCAGCATAGCTCCGCCGACTTTGAAAAATCGCCTCTCCATCCCAGCGCAAACCGCACCAGCGAAGGTCTTCCAACATGGCCGCGGTGTATTCCGGCTTGCAGCGCGTGCGATCCAGATCCTCCACCCGCAGCAGCAGCGTGCCGTTCCGTTCCTGCGCCCGCTTTTGCGCCATGAGGAACGTTTGCGCATGCCCGAGATGCAGATATCCTGTCGGTGACGGAGCGAGACGGCCTCGGTAGACGTGCCCAGTCGTCATCGGAGCAGTGGCCCATTCGTGCGCATCGGCGGATCATTCCAAGTGCCAGCGGCAAAAACAACCGCGAATCCCCCGCACCGCAGCCCGTCTCCCCGGCACAATTTTTCATTCCAAAGTTCCTCTTCCCGGTTCATCTTGCGCGGATGGAATATTACAACGACTGCACGGTGTTGATCACCGGTGCATCCTCGGGGATCGGGCGGGAATTTGCCCTGCAACTGGCTCCGCACGCCGCAAATATCATCATTGCGGCGCGGCGGCTGGACCGGCTTGAGGCGTTGAAAACGGAAATAGCCGAGTCTTACCCCGACGTGAATGTTTTCACTTACGGCATCGATCTGGCGCAGGATACCGACACGGCCAGCTTTCTCCAATGGCTGGCTGAAAACCGCCTGAAGGTGGATTTTCTCATTAACAACGCCGGCCTCGGAGATCATGGGCCGTTTGAGTCCGCAAACTGGGACCGCATTGAAGAAATGCTAGCGGTGAATATCGCCGCGCTCACCAAGCTGACTCACAGCCTTTTGCCGCAAATGTTGCGAACCGGAGAAGGGGCGATCCTGAACGTGAGCTCCGTCGCGAGCCTCGTGCCGGTGCCGTATCTCACGGTTTATGCTGCGACGAAGGCTTACGTGACGAGCTTTTCAGAAGGGCTGCGGGCGGAGTTGCGGGGAACCGGCGTCAGCGTCACGGCGCTTTGCCCGGGGCCGGTGCCGACCGAATTTGGGCAACAGGCCACGCGTCAGGGAGTGAATCAGCAGTTTGACATGAGCACCCCGGGAATGCTCTCGGTTGCTGCCGCAACTGTCGCACAAGCCGGACTGAAAGCAGTCGCGAGAGATCGTGCCCGCGTGGTTCCAGGTGCGGTCATGTTCATCGGCGCTCTTGTTCTGACGCTGCTTCCCATTTTCCTCCTTCGACCGCTACTGAATCTGAGCGGATTGAAACATCGCAAATCCTCATGAACTACCTCTCGCTGGTCACGGCTTTCTACTTCATTTTCGGGGCGCTGACGCAAATCGGCGGCGTCATTGGTTTCGTCAAAGCAAAGAGCCGCGCGTCACTGATCGCGGGCCTTGTGGCGGGTGGATTGCTGGACCTCGCGGGGTTCCTTCTCATGCGTTTGCAAGATCGTCCTCAGATCGGCCTGGGGCTCGGAACTGCCATCACGGTGTTACTGCTGGGCCGCTTTGCGCCTGCATTTTTCCGGACGAAAAAGGTCATGCCTGCCGGAATGATCACCCTCTTGGGAATTGTGAGCCTCGTGCTGTCGATCGCGGCGTGGACGAAGCTCTAAAACCGCGCTCATGAAGCCCTCCTGTCGGATCTTTGGTTCGCTCCTGGCGCTCTTTGCGCTGACGGCTTGTCCGCACCCCTCGCAGCCTGATCGTCCGGCTCCGGAAGCCACTCCGTCGCCAACCCCGACTCCAGCAGCAGCGAGCCCGACGAAAACTCCCGCGCAACCGACGCCGGTGCCTGCGCCCACGGCTCTGCCCGAGGTTTTCATCCCGCGTCGTTCATTTGATACGGCGAGGCTTTTCAAT
>DASVRZ010000151.1:0-3982 GCA_036388355.1 Chthoniobacterales bacterium
GGTCGACCGCCACCCGCTGGCCTTCGACGCCGCGGGCGAAGGAAAGGACCTGCTTGACCAAATCTGCCCCGCGCTGGGCGCTGGCCTGGAGCGTGTCCAGGAGTTCGACCGAGACTTCGTCGGTGAATTTGATCTTGAGAATCTCGAGCGACATCATGATCGGCGCGAGCATGTTGTTCAGGTCGTGGGCGATGCCGCCGGCCAGCGTGCCGATGCCTTCCATGCGTTGTGCTCGGAGGAATTGGGCTTCGAGTTTCTTCTTCTCGGTAACGTCGGTGTTGATGGCGAGAATCGAGCGGGGCGTGCCGTTTTCGTCGCAGACGAGGGTCCAGCGCCCTTCGATATCGAGCACGCGGCCGTCCTTCGCGTAATGGGTGAGGTGACCACTCCATTCGCCGGTTTTGCGGACGGTTTCCATCGCTGCATGGAAGCCATCGACATCGTGGTAAATGATATCGAGCACGGATTTCCCGAGCACCTCGTGGGCGGTCCAGCCGTAAAGGCGCTCGGCGCTCTGGTTCCAGAATAAGATTTTGTGGTCGAGATCCCGGACAAGAATAGCGTCCTGCGCTTTGTCGAGGAGCGCGGCTTGTTCGGTGAGGCGCTCTTCGTTGCGTTTACGTTCGGTGATGTCACCGGCGTAGCAATGCACGACCTGCAGAGCTTCGATGGGGAAAAAGGACCACGAAATGACGCGGTCGGACATGTGGGTTTCCAGCCGGAGACAGGGCTGACCCGTTTCGAGACAATCCGCGACGATCTCGGCGGTGGAGGACGGCAGGATGTCTTCCGGGTGCTCTTTTTTGAGGGCGCGAACGAGCTTGAGCGTGGCGTCGTTGGAGTAGTTGATTCCGCCGGTTGCGGATAATTCGAGGACAGGATGCGGGTTGAAATAGGCAAATGCGGCTTGCCGCTGGACCGCTTTCTCGGCGTTCTTGCGCTGGGTGATGTCGGTCGAGATGCCCACGATTCCGGTGAGGCGTCCCTGCTCGTCCACCAACGGTGAGTTGGTGACCAAAGCGGGAAATTCCACGCCGGTGCGGCCCATGACGTTGAACTCGCCCGTCCAGCTTTCGCCCCGCTGCAGCGCTTCCATGATTTCGGACGCCTGCACCTTGGTCGTCTGCGGAACGGTGACGTCGAGGATGTTTTTGCCCCACATTTCTGCGGGCGACCAGCCGTAGAGTTCGCCGGCTTGCCGGTTGGCGTAAACAATACTGCCCGTAGTGTCGGTGGCGATCACCGCCTGCCCGATATGGTTGAGCATGTGCGCCTGCATTCGGATGGCTTCCTGAGCGCGGCGTTGGCTGGTGATGTCGTGCGCGGTGCCGATCATCTTGGTGGGACGGCCGGTGTTTTCGTCGAAGAAAATCTCGCCCGTTTCGCGAACGATGCACTCCGTTCCTTCCGGACGAATGAAGCGGTGAACCACCGAATAAGGCTCGCGATCTTCGATGGCCTTGCTGACCGCATCGCGGATCAGATCGTGTTCTTCCTCAGGCACCATGGAGAAAAACAGGGCGTTGGTGACATTCACCTCGCCCGGCTGAAAACCGGCTATGCGATACATTTCATCTGACCAGAGGAGGGCGTTGCCGTTACGATCTTCGGTGTCGGAAAGGTCGAGTTCCCAGCTGCCGAAATGGGCGATCTTTTGCGCGACCGCCATGCTCGCCTGACTCTTGCGGAGGGCTTCGTCGGCGAGTTTGCGCTCTGTGATGTTCAGATGCATCACGACGGCGCCACCCAGGCGGCTCTCGTGCAAAGGGGTCGCGACGAGGCGGAACCAGCGCTGCCCAGCTTCAGAGTGGCACGGGTATTCTGCGGCAAATTCCCGGGTTTCCCCGCCCAGGACGCGATCGATGCCATCCAGAATAGCGGACACTTCTGCGGCGCGGCCACCTGCGGATCTTTGGCAGGCTTCGAGGTAATTCAGCCCTACGGAAAACTCCGGGCCTTGCAGGAAATTGGCGGTGGCCGGACGCTGCCAGGCCTCGTTCACGGAGAGGATAACGCCTTCCGCATCGATCAAGGCAATGTGCGCCGGAAGGGCGTTCAGGATGGAGATCTGCGTCTCTGCGTATCGCCGCTGAACAGCTTCACTCTCACGAACGGCTTCTTCTGCGAGGCGTCGCTCGACGATTTCGCCCTCGAGGATGGCGTTGGTGGTTTGCAGCTCGTCGGTGCGCTCGAGGACGGCGCGTTCGAGGGCTTCGGTGGTACGACGCGCAGATTGGAGCAACGACCATTTTTCAGTGAGGGCATGGGCAAATTGCAGAACTTCGATGGAGTCGAAAGGTTTCTTCAAGATGAGCAGACGCTCGGGCAGGCCGAGCTTGGCCATCATTTCGTCCCAAGAATAATCGGAATACGCCGTGCAGATGACGACTTGCAGATCGGGGTCGGCTTCCCAGAGACGCTGCGTGGTTTCCAGGCCGTCCCAGCCTGGCGGCATACGCATGTCCATGAAGACGACGGCGTACCTGCGATCATCTGCGACGGCCTGCCGCACGAGTTGGAGAGCTTGCTGACCTTGCAAAGCGAAGCCCATTTCGAAGGGAATGCGATGCTCCGGTTTCTGCGATGAGCCGAAGATCTCCGCTTCCTCGGCCTCGAAGGCGAGTTCGGCGGAATCCATGCCGAGGATTTTTCGGAAATCGGCATGGATGGCCTGGTTGTCATCCACAATGAGAATGCGGTGGTTCTTTTCGATCGTCACGGAAGACGACGAAGGAGCCGGGGAGGAAGAGTGGAGGGTTTGCATGTTAGGAGGTGGCGTCTGCCGGGGAATCAACGGGGAGGGAAAGAGTAAAAGTGGCCCCCGCACCGGGGCCGTCGCTGTATGCGGAGAGAGAGCCGCCCATTTCCCGGGCCGCGAGAGCGCCGCTGTGCAGGCCGAAGCCGTGGCCGTCTTTTTTGGTGGTGAAGCCGTGGGCGAAAATGCGCGTCATGTTCTCGGGCTCGATGCCGATCCCGTTATCTGTGACGCTGACGATGGCGTGATTGCCTTCCTGGCAGATCTTGAGCGTCATTACGCGTCCCTCGATTGGGGAGGCGGTTAGCGCGTGTTTGGCGTTGCGGATGAGGTTCACCAAGATTTGGAGCACCTTGTGTTTCTCCAGGACGATCGGCGGCGTCTCGTGGAAATCGCGGACGATCTGGATGTGGTGCCGGATCATTCCATCTGGGTTCATCCGCAAGGCATCCTCCACGAGGCGGTCCAACGGCAGTTGTTCGCGGACCCCGCCCATGCCGTCGGCGTAGCTTTGTTGCACGACGACGATGTCTTTGATGTGCTCGATATTTTCGCTGAGCGAATGGACCTCTGCGAGAATCGCTTTTTGTTCATCGGCGAGTCGTTGGGAGAGTTTGCCGAGGAATTCCGGGAGCTTCAGGCCAGTAGGGTCGGTGGTGAAGAATTTCGCCAGATCGCCCGCGTTGTCCTTGAGCAGTTCGGCGGTTCTGGCAACGCTTGTGATGGGCGATTTGCGGACTTTTTCGCCGATGACGGAGCAGGAAACGTTCACGCTGTTGAGGACGTTGCCGACGTTGTGCAGCACGCTTGTGGCCACTTCCGCCATGCCCGCCTGGCGGGAGGTTTCCAGCAGACGCTGGTTGATTTCCTCGAGTTCCCGCTCGGCTTTTTTTCGGTCGGTGATGTCTTCGTAAACACCGAGGACGCCAAACACCTCGCTGTCTTGATGCCGCAAAGGAACTTTGCTGATGCTGACCCAAAAGGTTTCCCCATTCGGTGCGACTTGCGTCTTCACTTCGTTAAGTTTCGTGGTTCCCGATTTGATGATCTCGAAATCACCGGAGCGATAGACCCCCGCCATATCGGCCCAACCCATGGCGAAATCGTTTTTTCCGATGAGCTGCCGTGGATCCTCGAATCCAGCGTCTTTCGCGAACAAGGTGTTGCAACCCAGAAAGCGCAAATCGCGGTCTTTCCAGAACACGCGGACCGGAATTGCCTCGATGA
>DASVRZ010000152.1:0-48799 GCA_036388355.1 Chthoniobacterales bacterium
GACGCCCTGCTCCAAGGGTCATCGAGGCAAATACCAGCTTGCGGTCGAGGCTTTCCACTCCATGCACCGTGCTCAGCAGAATCGGGAAAAATGCCCCGATAAAGGTGATGTAAATCATGCTTTGCTCAGCCGTGGCGAACATCAGAATGGCCAGTGGAATCCAAGCGACTGCCGGGATCGGGCGGAGCACTTCCAAGGGTGCGAGAAATACATCTCCCGCCAGCCGTGAACGTCCGATGACCATTCCAAGCGGGACCGCGAGGGCCGCAGCGATGGCGAATCCCGTGAAGATCCGGACCACGCTACTGCGCACATGCGAGAGGAACTTCGGCCCTTGGGCGAGGCGCACTCCGGCGCTGGCCACTTCCGTGGGCGGCGGCACGTTGGAAAAACGCAAAAACCCGATCTCCAGCCGCTTCGTAGAAGCCGATTGCCACAGCACCAGACAGACTCCGATCGAGATCAGGCGCACAGCACCGGCGCGTGCGACCGCCCTCCACCGACCGCTCGCCCGACGCCGTCCCCTGGACGCAACATCGTCGGATTCCGCGGCCAATGACGCGCAGGATTCTGGAGCGAGCGTGTTCATTGTTGGATCAAGCTCTAGCGTTGCGCGGTTTGCGCCGACAATTCGCCGGACACTTTCTGCGCATCTTCAAAGGCCACGACAGCTCCGCCATTTTTCGTCGCCCACTCATCGGCAGAAGCTTTCAGGAGAAAGGCCGCGAGTTTGCCTTGATGGTTCACATACCAAACCTTGTCGGCGAAAAGCTTGTTGCCACTCGTCCGGTCGTGCAGGTAGGTCACGCGGACGGTCTTTCCCTCCGCTTGGATCCGCTTGGCTGCGGCCAGCGTGGCTTCGGGCGAACTGTAGAGCCGGACCTTCGCCTCACCTTTCACCCAAATCTGGCCGGCCAGCTTTGGCTCGGTGATGGGAGCGCCGCTATCCTCGGCAGTGCCCTCCAAGGGAAGCGGGTTGTAATCCGCCAAACGGGCGTCGTAGTCGGCGCCGAATTCCTTGGCGGCCTGACGAATAAATCTATCGGTCACGAAGTCGTCCACGTTGACCTGGCGATCCGTTTTCTTGAGTTCGCGCAGCGTCACTTCCGCCTTGCGAATGGCTGAGACAAACTCCGGCTTCAGGGTGAAGTCCCGTGTTTGGATTCCGGCAGGACCGTGGAACGCGTAATAGACTTCCGCCTCCACGCCCGTCCAGGCAGCTAGTTTCTCGCTGAGCTCCTCGGGTTTTTCGCGCAGCAACCGGCTCGCTTCCAGTGTCGCTTTGAGATATGCGACAACAAGTTCAGGATACTTCTCAGCGAAGTCCGAGCGAACCTGCACGCCGTGGGTGGTGGTCACACCTGTCGAGCTGCCATCGTAGATTTTCCGGGCAATCCCGCGGAAGGGAAACAACTCGCCGAACGGCACGAAGTTCGCGTGCGCATCGATCTGGTTGGCCTTCAAGGCACTGCCTCCCACCTCTGGGGCCTGCGAGACAATCGAGACATCACGCTCCGGATCCCAGCCTTGATCTTTGATGGCGCGCAGAAGCATGGCATGCCCGGTGGAACCGAACGGCACCGAAATACGCTTTCCTTTTAGATCGGCAAACGATTGCACCCTGGAGCCGATGGGCACGAGCACCGCATTGCCAGCGCCGTTGATGCCGCCAGAGAGCGTCGCAATGTAGAGCGTGCGGACGCCGTTCCTAGCTGTATCGAACGCGGCCCGGCCAAGGATCGACGGGAAGTCGGCCATGTTGCCGATGTCGAGCTTGTTCGCGAGCAGTTCGTTATTCAGCGGCGGTCCCGACGGAAAATTGTGCCAGACGATGTCGTATTTGGCGTCCTTGTATTTGCCGTCCCGCGGCAGGTATTTCTCGAGCAGCTTCAGCTCACGAACGACCGCGCCCCCGGCGGCGCAATTGATCGTGGTGTCCTGTGTGCCGATGCCGATGCGGATGGTTTCCGCGGCGGCTGCCAGGGAGGTCAGCAGGGTGGAGACGAGCGCCAGGCTCGTGATGAGTTTGATGGGTTTCATGGTGTTAGGCTGGAAGCGCCGCGGACTTGCGGCGCGCTGGCTGAGCTGGGTGAAAAATTAGGAGCCGGTCAGGCGCTGAAGGGCGCGGGCGGCCGCTTTCTGCACGCCGGTGTCCGGGTCGCGAAGCAACGCCGCGAGCGGTTGCTGGAGGGATTCGTCGCCGGTTTCGGCAAGGGCATTAGCTGCGGCGATGCGCATATCGGCCAGTTCGTGCTGGAGAAAGGGAAGGATGGGCGCCGACACGGGTGTACCCAGCTTTCCGAGACTGGTGATCGCCTCCTTCACCACCTGCCAATGTGTGTCGCGGAGAGTTGCCTGAAGATTGGCGAAGGTTTCATTCGACGGGAAACGACAGAGAGCTATGGCCGCTTCGCGCCGCACCTGCCAGTCGGCATCTGCCAACGAGCCGAGAAGATCGGAGGCTTGGGCGAGGCTGGGGAAAAACGCAACCGCCCCGACGGCTATCTTGCGGACTTCCGACTGAGGGTCGCACAACGCGGTCCGGAGTGTCGGCAGGGCTTGCGTATCCTGTAAGTGTGCGAGAGCGATGATCGCCTCGCGGCGGACTTCCGGAGACGGATCCGACGCTGCCGCTTGCAGTGCCGGGAGAGCGGCAACGTTGCGATGTTCGCGAAGAGCGAGGATGGCTGCCGCCCGGGTTTCTGGCCGTTCGTGCACGATGCCGAGGATGAGCGGTTCGAGCGCGTCCGGCGTGCGGAATTCTCGCAGAGCGGCTCTGGCTGCGGCCGAGACGTCTCCGTTTTCATCTGCGACGGCGTCTAGCAACGCGCCGATCGCTCGCGAGTCGCCTAGTTCCTCCAAAGTGGCGATGGTCAGCCTGCGCACGGCGGCGTCGTCGTCTCGCAGCAGCGGGAGTAATTCCGCAACGTCGACGGCCTCGAAGTCATCTTGCAACTCCGTCAGGGCTACTCTCCGGGTGTTGAGGTCGGGGCTGCGCAGGCGATCAGAAATGGAATCAAGCGTCGCCATAATCAGCGGAGGAGAAAC
The DNA here is from genome assembly GCA_036388355.1 of Chthoniobacterales bacterium. Lineage (GTDB taxonomy): Bacteria > Verrucomicrobiota > Verrucomicrobiia > Chthoniobacterales > DASVRZ01 > DASVRZ01. Next base: position 3,049 of record DASVRZ010000152.1, read on the forward strand.
GGCATTTTCACGGTGATGGCGTTGGTTGGGCAGTCCACCTCGCAGGCAAGGCAGTACCAGCAATCGTCGAACTTCATGTGCGATTTGCCTTTCGCGAGATCGATCGCGAGGCAATCGACCGGGCAGGATTCGACGCAAACGTGGCAGCCGGTAATGCATTTCGTTTCGTCGACAACCACGGGAACGTCGAAAACTTTGGTGGTCTGGCGGTTCGGGGCGTTGCGCGCCTCGATGGCGGCCGCAACTTCCGAATCGAACTTCAACCTTCCGGCAACTTTGGGCAGCGGTGTGTTCATGATGATTTAGGCAAGGCTCAAGGCTTCCTCCGGCTCGTCGATGCGCAGCCGATGGTAGGATTGGAGTTCGTCGTCATCCAAAGGGACGACATACGGCTCAACGGGAGCCTTGAAGGTCTCCATAGAGCCGTCGGCACCGAGACGAAGAATGCCGTGGACGAACCAATTCTCATTATCCATCTCGGGGAAATCCTGTCGAAAGTGATATAACCCCCAGCGACTTTCCGTGCGGAAAAGCGAGGCACGCGCGGCCATCTCGGCGCAATCGCGGATGAAGTGGCACTCCATGGCGCGCATCAATTCGTGAGGATTGGCCGCCCCGAGTTGGTCGAGTTCTTCCCGGGCGCGGAGGAAATAATCCAACCCGCGTTCCATGCGATGCGCGCTCTTGGGTGGCTGCAAATAGTCGTTCACATGACGGCGAAGTTTGTATTCGAGCAGGTGAGGCTGGATTCCATCGGGCCGGCTGAGCGGGGCCAGCACTCGGGCGCGCTCCGTTTCGACCTGGCCGTCGTCTACAGTCGGAACGTCCACCCCTGCGATGTATTCGAGAGCGTTGCGTGCGGAGATTTTTCCGTAGGTGAATGCGCCGAGCATGTAACCATGCGGGACGGAGGCCATGTCGCCAGCGGCATAAAGGCCCGGGACGGTGGTTTCGCCACGGGCATTCACCCGGACACCCGACGCGCTGTGCCCGCTGCAGAGGCCGATCTCGGACACGGCCATCTCGATCAAGTGTGAACCATAGCCAACGCCGCGTCCGGCGTGGAAACGACCGCGGCTCGGACGCTCCGTCGTGTGCAAGATCTGCTCGATCTCAGTGACGGTCTCTGGCGCGAGGTGATCCATTTTTAGATACACAGGACCGTTCGGCCCAGTGAGCTCCCGATGGAACTCGAGCATCATCTGGCCGCTCCAATAGTCGGAAAGCATGAACCGATGGCCTTTGGCGTTCACCGTGAAACCCCCGAATGGACCGCTCACATAAGCGCACGCTGGCCCATTGTAATCCTTCAGCAGCGGATTCACCTGAAAGCAGTCGAGATTGCTCAACTCCGCTCCCGCATGCAGCGCCATCGAATAACCGTCACCTGCGTTGGATGGATTCTCGTAGGTTCCCATCAAGTAGCCGGAAGCCGGCAGACCAAGACGACCAGCTGCTCCGCAGCAAAGGATCACGGCTTTCGCTCGAATCACCACGAATTCGCCGGTGCGAACGTTAAATCCCAGCGCTCCAGCAGCGCGGCCTTGATCGAGCAGGACCCGAGTGGCCATCACTCGGTTTTCTGTTTTCACGCCCGCACGACGGATGGTGCGGGTGAGGATCTTCTTCATGTCGTAACCCTCCGGCATCGGCAGCACGTAGCTGCCTTTGTGGTGCACCTTCTTAACGTCGTAATCGCCGCTGGTTGTTTTCTGAAATTTGACCCCCCACGACTCCAGCTCCTGAATCATCCCGAAGCTTTCCTGGGCGTACGCCAGCACGGCCTCTTGGTTGACGATGCCGTCATTAGCCATCGTGATCTCCTTCACGTATTGCTCCGGCGTCGCATGGCCGGGAATCACGGCATTGTTGACGCCGTCCATGCCTAAGGCAATCGCGCCGCTGCGTTTCACGTTGGCTTTCTCCAGCAGAAGCACGGAGCCATTCGGCAGCGCCTCTTTCGCTTTAATAGCTGCCACGCAACCAGCGGTGCCACCTCCGATAACAAGGATGTCGGTTTCGATATGTGCCATAGTATTCTCAGCAATAGTTGATTGATTCAGTAGAGATTGCAAGCAGAGTTTTTGTGGACGGCAGAATTTAGGAAAAGGAAGCGGACTGACGCCGCAGGAGCCCGGGAGTTGGTGCTCGCCTAAAGCAGCGAACCGAGCGAATGCAGGGGACGGCTGTTCGCAGGCAAACTGCGGGTCTTCCGGCGCAGCGCTTCAGCTCAGACTGAGCGGAAGTCGCCAGATCAACCTGAAAGAGCGTCAACCGGATCGGAAGCACCTCTTAATCACTCCGGAATCCTGCCCGATAATGCGGATAGGAGTTCGCGGATGGCGTTGGTTCTCTTACGGCTGGTGGGCGCAGGAGCTCATGGCAGCGACAGGGACAGATCCGGCCTTTGCCCGGCTTTGCGTGGTGCAAAAGAGCTTTATCGCGCGGCTAACTCCGAAGCCCTGGCGGTGCAACTGCGCGATGCCACAGGATGAGCACCCGAGGAAGGGTGATGCGTCTAACCAGCGATTTGCCAGTTGGCTGGGTAAATACGAACAGGCTACAAGCAAGTTTGCCACATGCCAATTTATCGAGATGATTGGATCTGGCAGTCCGAGGGGCTCGGCGCAGGAGCTAGTCGAGGTTCATGATCGAGTCACACGTTTGCAGCGAATCGTTGCCTCTGGCGTGAAGCGGCCTCAGAAACATGGTGCGCCGCCGATTCCCTAATACTGTGATTACTATGGAAACCCATCCGTCTACCCCAGCATTGCAGCGAACGCTTCGGCGATTGATCTTGGTGGAGATCGCGGTCACCTCCGTGCTCTTGGGCATTGGATTCTTTGGTGAGCCCTTTTTACCGGCACCGTTGCAGTCTTACCTGGATGCCCAAGCTAGTGCTCCACTAACTTCCCTCGACTCGCTTATTCTTCCGATGGACCTGCTGTTCCTCGTCCTTTCGGTGATCGCGTGGGTTGGTCTGTGGCGGGGGTGGCGACGTTCGCGAGGTCTTTATACCTGGCTGTGGATTATTTCGCTTCCTTTGATCCTGGCTCACGGTCCGGATGTCGCCTCTGGGGTGAGTCAATGCCTTGCGACGACGGGGACGCTTGTCGGAGGGCTGATCATGGGTCTGCTCTACTTCTCGGAGTTGCGGCATCGTTACGAAGACCACAGGCCGGGCTAACAGGCTCGCTGCCTAGCACTTTCATAGGTTTCTGCGCGAGCAGAGGGAGCTTTTCGGCGTGACATGCCTTGGCTCGCCAGCATTACCATCTTCCCAAGCTAAATTCATGAAAACCTCCCCCCTCACCATTATCACCTGCCTGGTCGTCGTTTGCGTCACCATGGCCGCCACTTCGAAATCCGTGAAGCGCCTGACGGTGCAGCGCATTGCGGAGTTGATCGCCCCCGCAGAGGGCGCTGCTCCGGATGCTTATAACATCGAAATCTCCGATATAGGCGCCCTGCGGGTGTCGGGCTTGAAGCCGGGCGCGGCAACAAAGGGAGCCATCGAGAAGATGCGCGAGCATCGGTTCCCCTCCGAGTTCTCTCCTCCGCAAGCGTCCTCCGGGAACGGTACTGCGGTCACGCCGACTTCTCCGACCGCTTTTGAAACTATCGATGTTGGGTGGACAGTTGGTCTAACGATTCGACCTGAAGGCAAGCTGGTCGCGGTCTCTGGTGCGGCTGATTACGTGACCCTCGAATCTCTTCCCGGCGGGTATGGCGCTCTAGCAGGATCTATCTACTCCACAGATGGCGACCTGCTAACTCATAACAAAATCGATCTACCCAGAATTCGAACGACCACGACCCATTTTCACGTCTTTGCTGTGCCTGGCGAGCCTTATACGATCACGCTTTACCGCGGAACCAAGGCGGAGAAACATACGTTTACGGTCAAAGCCCTTTGATCGTACTGGCTGGCAGAACGTCTTCGGCTGCGATGTTACGAAGAGATGAACGCCGTAACAGTAGGGTAGTCCGATGAATGATGCGGCTCCTCATGAAGTGCCGCAGGAGAAACGGCCACAGCGTTCCCCGAGGCAGAAAGGGGCGCTGCTACTTGCTCTCTTCGCTATCACCGTAATCGCGACGGCGTTCGCATGGCCATTCATCCAGCGGGATCGTCCGCCGGAGCATGAGATGGTCGAGCGGGCCTGTTTCATTTGCGACCGCTGCAAAAGTGCTCAGGGAGGCATCTACGGCAAAGGCCCAATGCGACACTTCCGCAGTTCGACGGCGCCGCGTTGCGTTCACAACTGGAAGAAGGTTTCTCGCACGGAGTTCAAGGAGTTTGCAGCGCGGGTTTTCGGTCATGATTGGAGCACCGACATTTCCTTCTGGAGCAGAGAGGAATGACCTTGATGAGCCATTTTCGACCCGACGAGGTGTCGGTGACGGCGCTCGGCTGAATTCCCCCCCCAGCGAGGGGGAGGAAGAAAGGTTTCCTGCAGGCAAACTGCGCCTAGGCCGGCGCTTCTGCTCCGGAATGTTCGCCCTCGCGCGTTTCTCTTTTTGCGCTAAAACCGCCGCATGTATTCCACACAAGAGATCCGAACGAATGTGCTGAGCGGGCTGACCGTGGCGTTGGCGATGGTGCCCGAGGCCATTGCTTTTGCTCTTGTCGCGCATGTTTCGCCGCTCACCGGGTTGTATGCTGCGTTCATCGTCGGCCTGATTACAGCGGCCTTTGGCGGGCGGCCCGGGATGATTTCGGGAGCTACCGGCGCGCTGGCCGTGGTGATGGTGGCTTTGGTCGTGCAGCATGGTGTGGAGTATTTGTTCGCCACGGTCGTTCTCATGGGGCTGCTGCAATTGGTCTTTGCGGCGTGTCGCCTCGGGAAACTCATCCGGCTGGTGCCGCATCCGGTAATGCTCGGCTTCGTGAACGGCCTGGCGATCGTCATCTTTCTCGCCCAGTTCGGGCATTTCAAGGTCCCTGGTCCGGATGGGGCGGCGCAGTGGATGCAAGGCGCGGCGCTCTACACGATGGCAGGCCTGATCGCGCTGACGGCGGCGATCATTCATTGGTTTCCGAAGCTGACGAAAGCGGTGCCTGCGACGTTGATGGGCATCCTGGTCGTGTCCGGATTGGTGGGTGTGCTGGGCATAGAGACGAAAACTGTGGGCGACCTCGGCTCGATCGCGGGCGGGTTGCCGGCGTTTCATTTGCCGAACGTCCCGCTCTCCTGGGAAATGTTGAAGATCATTTTCCCCTACTCGCTGATCCTGGCGGCGATCGGGTTGATCGAGTCTCTGCTGACGTTGAACCTCATTGACGACATGACAGATACGCGCGGCCAGCCGAACCGGGAATGCATGGCTCAGGGCGCGGCGAATGTGATTACGGGCTTCTTCGGCGGCATGGGTGGTTGCGCGATGATCGGGCAGAGCATGATCAATGTGAGCAGCGGCGCGACTCGGCGGCTTTCGGGCATCTGCGTTTCGGTGTTTTTGCTGTCGTTTATTCTCTTCGGCTCCCGGCTGATCGAGCGCATTCCGCTGGCGGCGCTGATCGGGGTGATGTTTATCGTGGCGGCGAAAACCTTCGAATGGGCGAGTCTGCAGGCGCTGCGGAAGATCCCGCGAGCGGATGCGATCATCGTGGTGCTGGTGACGGTGGTAACGGTTTTCACCGACCTGGCGGTGGCGGTTTTGCTGGGGGTGGTGATCGCGGCGCTGGTCTTCGCGTGGCAACATGCGCGGCAGATCAATGTGAAGACCTACACTGACGAGAAGGGTTGGAAGGTCTATGAGTTGGAAGGCTCGTTGTTTTTCGCCTCCGCTGCGGGCTTTGCGGGGTTGTTTACGCCGAAGACGGACCCGGAGGACGTGGTGGTGGAGTTCCGCAGGGCCAAGGTGGTGGATCATTCTGCGATCGAGGCGATCGACGCGCTAGCGACCCGCTATCAGCAAGTGGGCAAGCGGCTGCATTTGCGGCATCTCAGCCCGGATTGCCTCGAGCTGTTAACGAAGGCAAAGCCAATGGTGGAGGTGAACACGCATGAGGATCCGCATTATCACATCGCGGATTCGAGGCTCGGGTAGGCGGCTTCGGAGTCGGCGCCGAAGGGTTACGGAGTTCCCCGCGGACAACGCGGACGGACGAGGAAATAACTCGTCGCGGGTGAACCATTCCCGCTGAAGACCGAATCACCACTTGCCTGCTCGACGGCAAACTTTACCTTCACGGTCCACACATGGACACTCCATCGCCCGCCGCCACCACGCCGACTCCTGACCTCGCCCCGCAAGACTCCTTTGCACGCCGGCATATCGGCCCGGATGCGGCTTCCGAGGCGGCGATGCTCAAGGCTCTGGGCGCGACCTCGCTGGATGCGTTCATCGACGAAGTGGTGCCGGGGAAAATCCGTTTGCGCCGCCCGCTGGATCTCCCGGCCGCGCTCGGAGAATCCGCCGCCCTGGCAGAGTTGAAGCAGATCGCCTCGGCAAATGAAGTGTGGAAATCGTATCTCGGCACTGGTTATTCCGATTGCCTCACGCCGCCGGTCATCCAGCGCAATATTCTGGAAAATCCGGGTTGGTACACCGCCTACACGCCGTATCAGGCGGAGATCTCGCAAGGCCGCATGGAGGCGTTGCTCAATTTCCAAACGATGATCATCGATCTGACCGGGCTGCAGATTGCCAATGCCTCCCTACTCGACGAGGGCACAGCCGCCGCGGAGGCCATGCACCTTTGCCAATCGGTGAAAAACGCCGCCACCGCCGACGTGATTTTTGTCTCCGACGATTGCCATCCGCAGACGATTGCCGTGGTGAAAACCCGCGCGCTCCCGCTGGGCATTGAGGTGCTGGTGGGGGATCATCGCGAGTGGGATTTCGCTGCGAAACCTTTCGCCGTGCTGGTGCAATATCCGACGACGACGGGAGCGATTCCCGACTACCGCGACCTCGCGACGGCGGCGCATGAGGCGGGCTCGTTGGTGATCTGCGCGGCCGATTTACTCGCGCTGACGCTGCTCACACCTCCCGGCGAATGGGGCGCGGACGTGGCTGTGGGCACTTCGCAACGTTTCGGCGTGCCGCTCGGTTTCGGCGGCCCGCACGCCGCTTACATGGCGACGCGCGGCACTTACAAACGGTCGCTGCCGGGTCGGCTCATCGGTGTTTCCGTGGACAGCAACGGCAACCCTGCGATGCGCCTTTCCCTGCAAACTCGCGAGCAGCATATCCGCCGCGACAAGGCCACTTCTAACATCTGCACCGCGCAAGTTTTACTCGCGGTTATCGCCTCGACCTATGCGGTGTATCACGGTTCCGAAGGGCTGCGCGCCATCGCCACTCGCGTGCATGCGCTCACGCATCGGCTCGCCTCCGGGCTGCTGCAAAAAGGCTGGCGGCTCGCTTCCGAGACGTTCTTCGACACCATCGTTGTGCAGGCGGGCGCGGAACAGGCGCACGTTCTCGACCACGCGATTCAGGCGAAAATGAACCTGCGCTCCTGGCCGAATGGCGATCTCGGCATTTCCCTCGACGAGACAACCACCGAAGCGGACGTGGAACAACTCGCCGCCCTCTTCGTCGGCGTCAGCGGGACCGAGCCGCTGCCCTTGACCGGTCTGCCAGAAAATCTGCGGCGCACCTCCGATTTCCTCACGCATCCCGTCTTCAGCACGCACCACTCCGAGACCGAGCTGCTGCGCTATCTCAAGCGGTTGGAAAATCGTGACCTCTCGCTCACGACGTCGATGATTCCGCTCGGCTCCTGCACGATGAAGCTGAACGCGACGGCGGAAATGTTCCCCGTGACGTGGCCGGAATTTGGCCGCATTCATCCGCACGCTCCGAAGGAACAGGTCACCGGATATCTGGAAATGTTTCGTCAGTTAGAAAACTGGCTCGCGGAGATCACCGGATTTGCCGCTACGTCCTTGCAGCCGAATTCCGGCGCGCAGGGCGAATACGCCGGGCTCCTAGCGATTCGGGAATATCACCTCTCCCGCGGCGACACTAGCCGCACAATCTGCCTCATCCCCACCTCCGCACACGGCACGAATCCGGCCAGCGCGGTGATGGCGGGTTTCCAGGTCGTTCCCGTCGCCTGCGATCAAGCGGGAAATGTGAACGTCGATGATCTCAAAGCAAAAGCCGAGCTCCACCGCGAGCAGCTAGGAGCGCTCATGATCACCTACCCCTCCACGCACGGGGTTTTCGAGGAAGGCATCATCGGCATTTGCCAGCTCATCCACGAGCATGGCGGGCAGGTTTACATGGACGGTGCTAACATGAATGCGCAGGTCGGCGTGTGCCGGCCTGGCGATTTCGGAGCGGACGTCTGCCACTTGAATTTGCACAAGACCTTCTGCATCCCGCATGGCGGCGGCGGACCGGGCGTCGGTCCGATCGCGGTGGCTGCGCATCTCGTGCCGTTTTTGCCGAACCAGGAGCTCGCCGTCTCTGCCGCGCCGTGGGGCAGTGCTAGCATCGATGTCATTTCCTGGATGTATATCCGCATGATGGGACCCGACGGGCTCACTTCGGCGACGAAGCATGCCATCCTCAATGCTAACTACATCGCGAAACAGCTGGAGCCCTTTTACCCAATTCTCTACAAAGGCCGGAACGCGCACGTCGCCCACGAATGCATTCTCGACCTGCGAGGCTTCAAAGCCAGCGCTGGGATCGAAGTGGAAGACGTGGCGAAACGACTCATCGACTACGGATTCCACTCGCCCACAATGTCGTGGCCGGTCGCAGGAACGTTGATGGTCGAGCCGACAGAAAGCGAATCCAAAGAAGAGCTGGACCGATTCTGCGAAGCAATGATTTCTATCCATCACGAGATCAAGGCCGTGGAATCCGGCACGTTAGATCGAAAGAACAACGTTCTGAAAAACGCGCCACACACTGCACAGAGTCTCCTCTCGGAGAAATGGGATCGTCCCTACAGCCGCGAGTCCGCCGCGTATCCGACCGCCGCAACACGCGAGAGCAAGTTCTGGCCGCACGTCGGTCGCGTGGACAACGTCTATGGCGACCGCAATCTAGTCTGCTCGTGTCTGCCGATGGATAGCTATGGCAGCTAGGCCATGAGATCACTACCGTTGCTAACGGCTTGTCTGATCTCACTGACCGGCTGCAGGACTCCTTCAGGAGGAGACGCCATGGTTTTTAGAGGAGTTGTGCAAACGACGGGCCGTAAACCCTTGAGCAATGTGCGAGTCTCACTTTATGAAGATTCTGGGTCATGGAATCCCTTTAATTGGTATCTTCGCCCCTACCGCAAAATGGCGGAAACGAAAACAGATGGCACGGGAGCCTTCGCCCTCTCAACAGTAGAAAGAGTCCCTCGCCGGAAGTTAGTTATTGTTGCTGAACGTGTAGCCCGACTGAGTCCAGGGGAAGACCCAGACGACCTCACGTCACTCAAAACCCCGAAACCGATCAAGAATCCTGACCCAAACCGCTCTAATCGGATTGTTGTTCCGGAGGGATTTGTGCCGAGATCGTAGTGTCTCAACTGCGCTATAGGCGCCAACCTTCCCAACCTAAACCGCGGATGCAGCAAACGACAGACAGTTTTGCATCCGTCAACCGAGAATGAGCGCATTTGCCGACGACTACCTATTTTACTTGCTCTTCGTTGGCGTTCACCAAGTTCTGCTTGCGGCTGTAGTCGCAGTAACAATTGTTCCACTCCTGGCGGGCCTCACCCGACGCAGTTATGGCCGCCTGCTCAGACACTTCGCGCTCCTGAACGTCTTCCTCCTGGCGTGGGGTGGCCTTGGCGACTCTCTCTGGCTGCGCCTGACGGATGGCCAATTCTCCGTAGCAGACGATTGTCCTGTGTGGGTGCCGTTTCTGCCGTTTGGTCGGTGGATACTCGACAGCGCTGCTGGCAGTCCTGAAGGTTGGCAGCTCCACGGCAACGCGACCCTTGCGCAACTTCAATGGACCTGGGCTGCTATCGCTGTTCCTGTGTGGGTGCTCTCTGTCTTTAGCGTGTTGGTTTTCCGAGCGTTTATGCCTAAGGTCGTTGGTCGCACGCTAAAAGTATCACCCTCAAAATGAGCATTCCGCTTCTCCTTTGCATCTTTGCCCTTTGCCTCACTTTCACCTCGGCCGCAGAGACTAATAAAAAGCGCCCGGCGCCAGCGCTCAGCACCGAGATGGTAGACGCCTCCTACGAACTCCACCGCGCTGCGGTTCGGCGTGGACTCGGCGATCAGCATCTCATTCCTCACGAGGACTGGCCACCTGAGATCCGCCGTCTCAAACCGGTTGTTGTTTACTCGGATCGCGCGAACCTAGCGATTGTGCTGAGCCGCACAGAAACCAAAGAGAGCGGCCTTTACGTGTTTCTTCCAGTGAGCTCCTACATCCCGACGACAGGGAACGGCTGGCAATTCGAAACGCAGCCGAATGGCATCTACCGCTTCACCCGCACAATCATCCCGGCGCGGCGCAAATGACAACGGGCAAAGTGAGAAACTTCCCGTGAACCGGTGCTTCTGCGAACCCTCGAGATTTCTCATGCTTGCTGAATAGCTGCGTCATTCACTATCATCGAGGCCGCGAGACCGCTTCCCTGTGTATTCTTATGAGCTTCCTGTTAGCAGATATCTTCCCGTTAAGTTTCGGCACCCGGCTTTTCCTAAGCTTCATGATGCTACTAATCAGCCACGGATGGCTGATCTACGCCGCACACTCGGAAGGCTCGAACTGGGGACGAAAAGTCGCGTTTGTTCCAGGCTACTCCATTCTGTTTTGCGCTGAGTTCCCGAAGAAAGGCTTTCCTCCTCTGATCCTTCAGATAGTGGGAGCGTTTCTCCTGTTCTCGACGTTCTTTTCCCTTGTTCCAGGTTCCCACATCTCCAGATAGCTCCGACGACTGCCTGCAACCTTCGACAGATCCCCATGAACATTCGTATTCGTCAAGCAGAGGCGCGGGACACCGAGAGCGCGGCCAGCGTGCTGACGGAAGCAGCCGAATGGCTCCAGGCGCGCGGCACCCCAATGTGGCGCGCTGATGAGTTAGCTCCAAACCGGGTTGCTGCTGACGTTCTGAAGGGCGAGTTCTTCCTGGCTGAGGCCGACGGTCAGGTAGTGGGGACGGTAAAGTTTCAGCTCCAGGATGATCTCTTCTGGCCCGACCTCCCAGCGGACGAAGCCTCGTTTGTCCATCGTCTGGCTGTGCGACGTTCCCACGCTGGCGGCACCGTTTCGAGCGCGCTACTGCGGTGGGCAGTGGAACGTGCGCGCAGCTACCACAGACGCTTCCTCCGCCTGGATTGCGACGCTGCACGCCCGAAGGTGCGGGCCGTTTACGAGCGGTTCGGATTCCGCTACCACAGCGATCGACAAGTAGGGCCTTATCTAGTCGCCCGCTATCAATACGAGGTAGGTCCAGATGCACACTGAGGGAACCAGATCGCTTCTGCTAAATAAGCGCGCCAAAGGAGAGGCTTGTCCGCGCTGTCGGGGCGTGTGCTGACGAACTAGAGCAGAGCGGGCTGCTCGGGTTTTGGCGGTGCGGCGTCTAACATTGCTAGAAGGCCGCTTTCGTCCAGGACTTTGAGACCTAAGCTTTCCGCCTTGGTGAGTTTGCTGCCGGCTTCCTCGCCGGCGACCAGGTAGCTGGTTTTTTTGCTGACGCTGCTGCTGGTTTTGCCTCCGGCGGCGCGGATCATTTCTTCGAAGACTTCTCGCGGCTGGCTGAGGGAGCCGGTGAGGACGAAGGTGAGGCCGGCTAGCTGCGTCGAGGCGGTTTCGGTGGCGTCGCCGGTGAAGTTGAGCTGGAGTTTTTCCAGGTCGCTGATGAGGGCCCGGTTGTGCTCGTCCTGGAAGACTTGCACGATGCTCGCTGCCATGATTTCCCCGATGTCGTCGATGGATTGCAGGCGTTCGACGGAGGCGTCACGCATTTCCTGAAGGGAGGTGAAGCTCGCAGCCAGGGAACGCGCGGCGGTGGCTCCGACGTGGAGAATGCCGAGGCCGAAGATGAGCCGCCAGAGGGGGCGTTTTTTGCTCTCCTCGATTCCTGCTAACAAATTGAAGATGCTTTTCTCGCCCATGCGTTCGAGGGTGCCGAGTGTTTCCGGGCTGAGCCGGTAAATATCCGGCAGCGAGTGGACGAGGCCGGCGGCGACGAGTTGCTCGACCATCATTTCGCCGAGGCCTTCGATGTCCATTGCGCCGCGGGAGGCGAAGTGTTCGAGCCGGCGGCGAAGTTGCGCAGGGCAACTGCTATTGACGCAACGAACGGCCACTTGGTCGGGGTCGCGATGCACTTCCGAGCCGCAGGCCGGGCAATGCGTAGGCATGGAGAAAATGATTTCTGCGCCGGTGCGGGCGTCGCTTTTCACTCCGACGACGGCGGGGATGACTTCGCCGGCTTTTTCGATGATGACGAGGTCGCCAATGCGGATGTCCTTGCGAGCGATCTCTTCCTCGTTGTGCAAGGTGGCGCGGGCGACGCGGCTGCCGCTGACAACGACGGGCTCGAGATGTGCGACGGGGGTGAGGGTGCCGGTGCGGCCGACTTGCACCTGGATGTCGAGGAGACGGGTCTCGGCTTTTTCGGCGGCGTATTTGAAGGCCATGGCCCAGCGCGGGGCTTTGCTGGTGAAGCCGAGGCGGGCGCGTTGCTCAAAGGAGTCCACTTTGATGACGGCGCCGTCGGTGTCGTAGGGGAAGGTTTTCCGCACGTCGTTGAGCTCGCGAATGCCGGCGAGCATGGTTTCCGGAGAATCGGCGATACGTTTCCACGGAGTGACGGGGAGACCCCAGCCGGCGATCCGCTGCAGCGCGTCGGTGTGGGAAAGGAGGTCCGCGCCTTCCACGGCTCCGGTGCCGTAGAGGAGGATGGAGAGGCGGCGTTTGCGGACGAGTTCGGGGTCGAGCTGTTTCAGCGAACCAGCGGCGGTGTTGCGGGGGTTGGCGAAGAGGGGTTTGCCGAGTTTTTCCTGGGTGGCGTTGAGTTCGAGAAAAACGTCGCGCGGAAGATAGACTTCGCCGCGGATCTCGATGAGAGCGGGTGCGTTTCCGGCGAGGGTCTGTGGTACAGACGTGATCGTGGCGATGTTGCGGGTGACGTCGTCCCCTACTCGGCCATCGCCGCGGGTTGCGGCGTAGTCGAGTTTGCCTTCGCGGTAAACGAGCGTGATCGCGACGCCATCGACTTTCGGCTCGATGACGACGGGAATGCTCTCGCCGGGGAGCAATTTTTGCATCCGCTGGTAGAATTCCACCGCTTCCAGCTCGGAATAGGTGTTGTCGAGGCTGAGCATCGGCGCGAGGTGCTCGACTTGGCGGAAGCCCTCCAGAGCTTTGCCGCCGACTTTGCGCGTGGGGGAATGTTCCGTCGCTAGATCGGGAAAGGCTTTTTCGAGATCGGCGAGTTCGCGAAGGAGGGCGTCGAATTCCTGGTCGCTGATCGCCGAGGTCGCCTCCTGGTAGTAGAGGCGGTTGTATTCCTCAATCTCGCTGCGGAGCTGCTGTATCCGGGCCTGGGCTTCGAGCGGGGTCGGGTTTGCCATAGAAATAGGAATAAACAAAAGCGGCGCACGAACCGCCAATCATATCCGCGAGCCAATCGTATAAATCAGCGCCCATGCGGCCGGGTGTGTAGAGTTGATGGATCTCGTCCAGCGCGCCGAAGAGTCCGATGCCGACGACGATGGCTGCAAAAAGTCGGCCGCCGCGCAAGCGGGTGGTGTGCCGAAGCGCGAGCCCAAGGAGCGCCCCGCCAGCCGCGAAAGCAGTCGCGTGGACCAGCTTGTCGAAGGCGAGCAATTCGGACGGCATGACCTGCAGATCCTGCGGGGTCATGGACGAGAGATACCAGATGAGCGAGGCCCAGGCGAAGAAAGCCACCCAGGCGAAAATGGCAAGTTTACAAAGAAAGGATCGAGTGGACAGAGGCATCGGCGCTGCGAAGAGATCAGAGACTGGCAGTTAAAGGAATGAAAATGACGGACGTGGAGAGTTGTAGCTTTTTGTCCAGCAGGGACAGAGTCCGCGCACCAATCGCAGCATTTTTTACGGGAAATCTCCGCAAAGCTTTCCTAGATACGCCCGCAGCGGGGCAGCACAGGCGGAGAGACGTTTCGAGCCGTGCCTGGCATGGCCTCTGCTAAGGGGCTGCCGTCCCTTTTTTGGGTGGGACAAAATCAAAAGAACAGCCCGGTTGCAGGGGATAAAATTTCGAGTCAGCTCTTGGGGGGGAACTACTCGGAATAGGGGCAACCGGGCTGATTCTAACCTCAGGGAATCAGGGGTGGATCAGGGATTGCAATGAGCGTTGCACGAGGCGCGGCTCTGGCGCATCTTCTGCGCACATGTCTGTCAACCTGGCTGCTCCAAACATTCCGATGTTTAGAACACGCGTGTCCCAGCGTTTTACCCTGCTGCTAGAGCATGCCCGGGGCATCGACATGACGGTCCACGATCTGGAGAGGTATCTCTGCACGGAGGGCTTTGCCGTTTTTCTCCTCCTGCTGGGGCTGCCTTTCATTCTGCCCATTCCGCTGCCGGTTTCGACGCCTTTTGGGGTGGCCATTATCTTGATTAGCAGCTGCATCGCCTTGGGGCGCGAGCCATGGCTTCCGAAAATGATCCGCCAGCGGACGATCAACGCTGCTCTCCTCGAGAAAATCCTCAAAGGCGTAATCAAAATCATGGTCTTCCTGGAGAAGTTCACCCGTCCGCGCCTGCCGCTGATGACCAGCGGTATCGTGCTCAGCATCGCCGCCTGGGGCATCGCTTACGGAGGATTCATGCTCTGCCTGCCGCTGCCCATTCCGGGAACAAATTGCCTCCCCGCGCTCTCCATCATCTTCCTCTCGGCGGGCATTATCGAGAAGGACGGCCTTTTCGTTCTGCTAGGGATGCTCTTTTCGTTTCTAGCCACCGCCTACATCCTTCTCACGATCATCATGGGAAAAAGAGCCTTCGACTGGCTGTGGAATACGGTTTTCTGAGGAATTTTACAAAAGTCTGTTGCGCCAAAACGTAAAGAGCAGCTATACAAGCGTTTATGAAATTATTCATCTGTTCCCTCTTGATGCTGGCTGGTTTCAGCGCGGCAGTCGCCGATATTCAAGATCCTCCCGCTAAGAAATACGATCGCCACCGCAAGCTTTCCCGCGGCGTCGCCAACATCGCTTTCGGAGCTGCTGAAATCCCGCACACAATGTCTATCGTGAACCAGCAAGATGGAAACTCTGCTGCTTTCAGCTATGGCATCATCTCGGGCGTGCATCGCACCCTGCAGCGCTTTGGCCATGGTGTCTATGAAGTCGCCACCGCTCCTTTCCCCCTCAACCGCGGAACCTACAAACCTTACCTGAAGAGCCCCATTCGTGCGAACCACGGTACTTTCCAAGAGTTCCCACCCGAACTCGGGTTTGAGTCGTCCTACAAATATACCCGCGACTAATCCTCGTCACACTCTGAACTCTGCAAAAGACTTCCCTGCCTACTTTGGCGGGGAAGTCTTTGCTCTTTCCATTACTTCCCTTGCCGCGCCCTGCCCTAGATAAAAACCCTGCTTTACTCACTGTCGGCGATGTCGGCTTCGGCGGAAAAGGTGTCGCTCGCCACGAGGGCAAAGTCGTCTTCGTTCCGTTCGTTCTGGGAGGGGAAGTCGTCCTCGCGAAGACCACTAGGGAACACAAAAGCTTCAGTGAAGCCAGCTTAGTCAAGGTCCTCCAACCGTCGGAGCATCGCACCGAACCTCCCTGCCCCTACTTCGGCACCTGTGGAGGTTGCGCCTATCAACACGCCACCTATCCGCACCAACTGGAGATCAAGCAGCAGCAGGTGAAAGACACCCTGCGCCGCATCGGAAAGCTCGATGTGCCGGTGGAGCCGACCGCTCCCTCGCCGACGCCCTTTGGCTATCGCAACCGAATCACCGTCCACGTGCAGGACGGCGACATTGGCTTCTTCGCCTTCGACGAACACGTCATTGTTCCGATCGAGCGCTGCCCCATCGCCAGCGAAGCGGTCAATGCGCAGCTCACCGACTTACGGAAACGACGCCCACGTGACGGACATTACACCCTTCGCGAAAAAGCCGAGGAACGCACCTTCCGGCAGACCAACGACTCCGTCGCCGAGCTCCTCGCCAACGCCGTGGGCGACCACCTGCCCGCGCGCGGGCCGCTTCTCATCGACGCCTACTGTGGCTCGGGATTTTTCCTGAAGCGCTTCCTCGACCGCTTCGAACAAGCTGTCGGGCTCGAGTGGAGCCAATACGCCGTGGCCGCCGCCCAAAAACACTGCGCACCCAACGAGACCTACCAACTCGGCGACGTCGCGCTGCTCCTGGACGACACCCTCACCTGGGCTCCGCCCGGAACCCAACTGCTGCTCGATCCGCCAAACGAAGGCCTCGCGCCGCAAGTCATTCGGTCCATTCTCGCCCATCCACCCGAGGCGATTCTCTCTATTAGCTGCAACCCCTCCACACTCGCCCGTGATCTGGGGAAACTTTCCGCCTCCTACAGCATCGAGCGGGTCCTCCCATTCGACATGTTCCCGCAAACCGCGGAGATCGAAGTATTAGCCATCCTCAAACGCAAAACTTAACCATGTTCTACCGACGCTTCGGCCGCACCAACCTCCAGATGCCGGTGCTTTCCTGCGGCGGAATGCGTTTCCAAGCCGGCTGGGACACGCTGAAGCGCGAAGACATTCCCGCAGACAACCAGACTAACCTCGAAGCCGTCATCCACCGCGCGCTCGAACTCGGGATCAATCATATCGAGACCGCCCGAGGCTATGGCTCCAGCGAGATGCAGCTCGGACTCCTCCTGCCAAGTCTCGACCGCGAGAAACTGATCGTCCAAACGAAGATCGGGCCGCAGGAGTCGCGGGAGAAATTCATGGAAACCTTCGAAGTCTCCATGCGCAACTTGCAGCTCGATCACGTCGATCTGCTCTCCGTCCACGGCATCAACAACGCCGAAGTCCTCGCGCAAACGCTCGGTCCCGGCGGAGCTTTGGAGTGCGCCCAGCAACTCCAGCGCGAAGGCCGCGTCCGGCACATCGGATTCTCCACCCACGGCAATTGCGGAGAGATCACCGAAGCGCTGAAAACCGACGCGTTTAGCTACGTCAACCTGCACTGGTATTTCGTCAACGACCTCAACTGGGGCGCCATCCTCGAAGCAGAGAAACGCGATATCGGCGTTTTCATCATCAGCCCCAACGACAAAGGCGGCAAACTCTACGCTCCACCGGAGAAGCTGGTCCGCCTGTGCGAGCCGCTCACCCCGATGGCCTTCAACGACCTCTATTGCCTCAGCCGCCCGCAAGTCCACACCCTCAGCATCGGCGCGAGCAAACCCAGCGATTTCGACGCGCACATCGAAGCGCTCAAATACTATCCTTCCATGGAGGCAACGATCGCGCCGATCGAGAGCCGCATTCGGGCAGAAATGGACCGCGTTCTCGGCAGCGACTGGACCGCAGGGTGGTGGAAAAACATCCCGGAGCACTACGCCTTTCCCAACGAGATGAACGTCCTCGAGATCCTGCGCCTCTGGTCGTTCGCGAAGTCGCTCGACCTCGTGGACTTCGGCAAAATGCGTTACAACCTGCTGGGCAACGCTGGCCATTGGTTCCCCGGCACCAACGCCAAAGAGTTCGACGCTCACGCGATTGCCCCGGTCCTCGCGAACTCCGCCTTCGCCGACCGCATTCCCCAGATCCTAAAGGAAGCCAACGACCTCCTCCTCGGCGAAGAAGTGCAGAGGCTCAGTAAAAGCGAATAGTCGGGGAAAAGAGGCGGCATCGCTGATGTGGAAAGTTTGACAACGGCCTAGCCATCCGGCTCTCTGAGCGCATGTCCGAGACCAACTCCGCCACAATCGCCGCTTTGCGCGAAGCCTTGCGGCTCTCACCGAGCCCGCTTCTGGAGAAACTCCTCGCCGATCATCTGCTCGCCGCGGAGATGTTTGAGGACGCGGAACCTCACTTGCGCGCTGCCCTGAGCCGCGAGCCTGCCGATGCGGCTCTTAAATTTCAACTCGTCCAGGCGTTCCACGGTCAAGGCAAACGCAACGAGGCTCTGGTGCTGCTGGAGGATATCACCGAGCATCCCAAAGCCGCACCGGAAGCAATTCTCTTTCACGCGCGCCTCCTATTTTCCGCAGGAGAGATCGCTCAGGCTGTCAATCACTATCACCGTGCCGTGGAAGCCGACCCGAAGCTGGCGGATTACGAACTCGCCCGGCGACTGGGCATTGGCGCGCAACCTGAGGCGAGCGAGGTGGTGGAAGGCCGGGTGAGAGCCGGTTACGACGAAGCTTCCGAGGATATGGTAGGAGATGTGGAGCGCCCGAAGGAGACGTTCACCAGCGTGGGCGGCATGGAGAAGGTGAAGGAAGAGGTGCGCCTGAAGATCATTTACCCGCTCCAGCATCCCGAAATGTATCGCGCTTACGGAAAGAAAACGGGCGGCGGCATCTTGCTCTATGGCCCTCCCGGCTGCGGGAAGACTCACCTCGCGCGAGCCACGGCCGGTGAAATCAAGGCTGGCTTCATTTCTGTAGGTATCAACGATGTGCTGGAGATGTGGATTGGGAGCAGCGAACGCAATTTGCACGCGCTCTTTGAGCAGGCCCGAGCCACCTCTCCTTGCGTGCTCTTCTTCGACGAAGTGGATGCTCTCGGCGCGAGCCGTTCCGACATGAAACAACATGCCGGGCGTCAGTTGATCAACCAGTTCCTCTCCGAGATGGACGGTGTCACGGCCTCCAACGAAGGCATCCTCATCCTGGCTGCCACCAACGCACCCTGGCATCTCGACTCTGCCTTTCGCCGCCCGGGCCGGTTTGATCGCATCCTTTTCGTGCCGCCACCCGACCTCCCCGCTCGAGTCGAAATTCTGCAACTGCTTTGCGCGGGCAAGCCGGTGGAAGTCATCGATTTCGCCGCTGTTGCGAAAAAGTGCCCCGAGTTTTCCGGAGCGGATCTGCGCGCGGTAGTTGAAACGGCCATTGAGAAAAAGCTGCAACAAGCCATGCGCGAAGGTGTTCCCAAGCCGCTCTCCACCAGCGACCTCATCAAAGCCGCCGGCCAGGTCAAGCCATCGACCCGCGAATGGTTTGCCACCGCTAAAAACTACGCGCTGTATTCAAATCAAGGCGGCACCTACGACGAGATTCTCCAGTATCTCAAAGACAAATGAGCGCCAGCCTCGAACGCGGACAGCTCCTCTACGGCCGGAGCTATTTTTCAGAAGCCGCGGAGCAGTTTCGCCAGGCGCTGGCCGAGGACCCCGAGAACGCGACGGCCAAATCCTGGCTCGCGCTGGCTCTGGTGGGGCTGAAGGAATACAGCGACGCGACCCGGCTGGCGGAGGAAGCAATACACGCTGCGCCCGACGAAGAGATGTCGCACTACGCGCATGCCCTTGTTTTGCATGCTCGAAACCGTTTCCCTGAAGCGCTCGCGGCCATTCGCGAAACCGTTCGCCTTGGGCCGTGGGACGCCTCGAACTTCGCCCTCGAAGCTCAGGTGCATCTCGATCTGCGCGATTGGAAATCCTGTCTCGATGCGGCCTCTCGGGGTCTCGAAGTCGATCCCGAGCACATCGGCTGCAACAACCTGCATTCCATCGCGCTGACGAAACTGGGCCGCCGCGACGAAGCGGCCGCCGGCATGGAGAGCGTCCTCGCCCGCAATCCGGAGAATGCCCTCAGCCACGCCACTCAGGGTTGGAATCTTCTCCACGCCGGAAAGATCACCCCGGCGCTGGACCATTTTCGCGAAGCGATGCGGCTCGACCCCAATGACGAGTGGGCGCGAGCCGGCATCGTGGAAGCGATGAAGGCGAGAAACCCGATCTACTCTGTGATGCTGCGGTATTTCCTCTGGATGAGCGGCTTCAGCGGACAGGTCCAGGGAATGATTATTTTCGGCGGCTTCGTGGGCAATCGCATGCTCGGCAACTTCGCCGCCGCAAATCCGGAATGGAGCCTGTGGGTGTTGCCGATTCGCATCGCTTACGGGGTGTTTGTCATTTCCACGTGGCTGGCCAGCCCGCTCTTCAATCTGCTGCTGCGCTTCGACTCCTACGGTCGGCACGCCCTTTCCAAGGACCAGATCCACGCTTCCAACTGGCTCGCCGCCACCCTCGGGCTCGCAGTTGCGGGCCTCATCGGAGGGGCGTTTTCCGGTTTCCCGATGTTTTGGATCGCCTGGGCTGCGGTCTTTGGGATGCTCGCCATTCCGCTCACCAGCGTCTTTACCGCCGCAGACGGCTGGCCCCGAATCGTAATGATTCTGATTACCACGGGGTTATTCCTCATCGGCGGCGGGGCGATCGCGGCTTTCGGAGTCCAATGGCTCGGCAGTGCCGCTCCTTTCGAGGCAAAACTCGGCGCCGTGCTGTTTCAGTTGTTCTTCCTCGGGATTTTTGTCACCTCGCTCCTGGCGAACTTCATTATCAGCCGGCGCGTCAAGCAATGAACCCGTAGCGGCGGCACGAATCATTAGCCATGGACGCAGGCGGCGGGTAGCTCCTGCCTTGCCTAGGCGGAGATAAGCGGGTAAACCTTTCCCCCGCTCCACCCGAAATGTATCTCCAGTCACTCGAAATCCAAGGCTTCAAGTCTTTTGCGAACAAGACGCTCATTGAGTTTCATCGCGGCGTGACGGCAATTGTGGGGCCGAATGGCTGTGGGAAATCGAACGTTCTCGATTCCATTCGCTGGGTCCTCGGGGAGCAATCTGCCAAGGCTCTCCGCGGTGGCGAAATGGCGGACGTCATTTTCTCCGGCACCGATTCGCGCGCGGCGGTTGGCATGGCTGAGGTCTCGATGACCTTCGCCGAATGCGAGGCTGAGCTCGGGCTCGATTACCACGAAGTGCGCATTACGCGCCGGGTTTTCCGGGACGGGCGGTCCGAATATCTGCTCAATAAAACCCCGTGCCGCCTGCGCGACATCCATCTGCTCTTCATGGATACCGGCATCGGCCGCAGCGCCTATTCCATCATGGAACAGGGCAAGATCGACCAGATCCTCAGTTCCCGGCCCGAGGAACGCCGCGCCATTTTCGAGGAAGCCGCCGGCATCACAAAATACAAGTCGCAAAAGAAGGAAGCGCTGCGGAAACTCGAGTTTACCGAGGCCAATCTGCTGCGTCTGACGGACGTGATGCGCGAGGTGAAACGTCAGATCGGCTCCCTTCAGCGACAGGCCGGAAAGGCGCGCCGTTACCAGTCGCTGCTCTCGGAACTGCGCATCCTCGACACGCATCTTTCGCGGCGGCGTCATGACGATCTCCAGAAGGAGATCAAGGAAATCGAATCCATTCTCATTGGTCTCGCCGACAACCAGCAATCGACGGAAAACCATCTCGCTTCCCTGGAAGCCGCGCTCGCCGCGAAGAAGATGGAACTCGCGGAGATGGAGAGCCGCATCGCCGACGCCCGGCAGCGCGTGCAGGACCTGAAGAACGACATCACGAACGGAGAAAGCCGCATTGGCTTCAACCGCGAGCGCATCGTCGAGTTCGCCAGCCTGGCGGATCGTTATCAGGCCGATCTCGCTGCCGGAGAGGAAAAACTCCTCACGCAGGAATCGCAAATTGCCGACACGGATCAGCAGCTCGAGGAAGCCTCCGCGCTCCTCAACAGCGAGGAAGCCGCGCTCGCCACCCATTCCGCTTCCGTCGCCAAACTCCGCGACAAACGTGTCGCAGCAGAAGCCGCGTTGCGCCAGTCGGACACCGCGCTCTCCCAATCCGAGGGCCGCTCTAATTCCCTCCGTACGGAACTCGCCAACCTCACCGGCCAGCATCAAGGCACCGAAGCCCGCACCGCCGCGCTGGTGCAGGAGCTCACCACCGCCACAGCCCGGCGCGACGAACTTTCCGCGCAGATCACCGCAGCCCGCGAAACGCTGACCGCAGCGCAAGCGCGTCTTTCCGAAGCGCGCGAAGCTCAGCGCCAACTCGAGGAGCGCCTGAAGACTGCCCAGAGTGATCTCTCCGTTTCCGAAAAAGAACTCACTGCCGCGCAGCGGGTTGTCGCCGAAAACGATTCGCGCCTGAACGTGCTGCGTCAGCTCAACGAAGAAGGCGCCGGCCTTGGAGCGGGCACGCAAGCCGTGCTCAAAGGGCAGAACAAAGCCGCAATTCTCGGTTCGCTCGCTTCGCAGATCGAGACGGAGCCGCAGTTCATCACCGCCATTGAAACAGCGCTCGGCGCGCAATTGCAGACCATTTTGCTGAAGGAAGGCATGGTCGTTCCCCAGATCTTTGAGGCGCTCGTGCAGAAGAAACAAGGCCGCGCTGCCCTCGCGCCGGTTGAGCTGATTCCAAGTCAGGAACACGAGCGGCAGTTCCTTCCCGACGGCGCCCTAGCTTGGGCGCTCGACAAGGTTAAAGCCGACGGACCCGCCGTGGCGCTGGTCCGCCAGCTCCTTGGAAAAACGCTCATCGTGCAGGATCTCGACGCCGCGTTGAAGCTCCGCCCGGCGCATCCAGACCACACTTTTGCCACGGTGGATGGCACGATTCTCAGCCCCGACGGCGTGATCCAAGGCGGGCAAACGTCCGACGCCGCTAACTCCGTTCTCGCCCGGAAAAACCAGATCACTGCGCTGCAGCAGACGCTCTCCGCCGCCCGCGAAGCCCTCGCTGCCGCGGAAAAGAAACGCTCCGCCGCGCATGAGACGCTCGAAACGTCCCGAGCCGAACTTCAGACGCGCCGCGACCTCGTGCAGGAAGCGCATCTCGCCGGTTCCTCCGCGCAGAGTCAGCTCGCCAATCTGGAGCGCGACCTGCGCGATAGCGAAAACAAAGTTCGCACCCTGGAATGGGAACGCGACAGCCTCGCCAAGCGCTCCGCCACCGCCACCGCTTCCATTGAGCAGACCACGCTGCAACTGGCTGAGCTCGCCACTTTAATTGAGGGCCATCAAGGCCGCCGCAGCCAGCTTCAATCCGACGTGGATCAAGCCCGCGACGAAGAAAACCGGCTTACCGAAACGCTCAGCGAAGCGCGCATTCGGGTGGCCACGGAACGGCAGCGAGCGGACAATTTACGGCGTCAGCGCCAGCCGATGGCCTTGCGTGTGGCCGAGTTGCGCGAATTAATTGCCCAGCGCAAAAACGACATCACCGCCTACCGGGAACGCACGGTGACTTTGGAGACGGAGATCGCCGGAATAACGCAGCGCGTCGCCACCAGCAAAGCGGGCCTGGGTTCGGCCGAAAATGTTGCCGCCGAGTTGCAGGAGGAGCGCAAGGAGTTGATCCGCGTGATCGGCGAAGCGGAAAACAGCCTGCGCGACGCGCGGAAGCGGCTCTTCCAATTTCAGGAAGAACGCGGACAGCGGGAAATCCGCCGCACGCAGAGCGAACTCAAGCTGGAGAGCATTCGCGAACACATCCAACGCCGTTACCAGCTCGATCTCGCGGAGTTTACCCCCGACACGTATGCCTTCAACGTCGCCGTGCGGGATCTCAAGACGAAGAAAGATGCGAAACCTGCGGCTGCCGAAGCGAAGGAAATGGCCGAAGGGGAAACGGCGGTTCCAGAGGCGGAAAGCGAGGCTGCAGAAAGCCGTTTGGAGAGTTCGCCCGCCGCCGCTGCGCCGGTGGCAGCCGTTGTTCCAGAAAATGTCCCCGTTGCTAGCGAACCAACGGATGAGAACGGCGAGGATTGGGCGTTTGTCGAGCGCACGGTGGCCGAGCTGACGGAACGCGTTGATGCGATTGGCCCAGTGAACCTGGAAGCTATTCAAGAGTTCGATGAACTTGAAGAACGCAGCAAATTTCTCGATGAGCAGAACAACGATTTGGTGAAATCCAAGGCGGAGTTGCTGGATGCTATTTCCAAGATCAACCACACGACAAAACAGCTTTTTGCCGACACGTTTGAGCAGATCCGGGTGAATTTTCAGGAGATGTTCACGGAGCTATTCGGCGGCGGGAAAGCGAATTTGTTGCTCACCGACGACTCCGACCCGCTGGAGAGCGGGATTGAAATCGTCGCGAAACCACCCGGGAAACAGCTCAGCTCGATCACGTTGTTGAGCGGTGGCGAGAAGACGATGACGGCTGTGGCGCTGCTCTTTTCGATCTACATGGTGAAGCCGAGTCCGTTCTGCGTGCTCGACGAAATGGACGCGCCGCTGGACGAGTCGAACATCAATCGTTTCATTAAGATCTTGGATCGGTTTGTGTCGCAGAGTCAGTTTGTGGTCATCACGCATAATAAGCGGACGATCGCGAAGGCGGATGTGCTCTACGGAGTTACGATGGAGGAGCAAGGCGTGAGCAAGTTGGTCGGCGTGAAGTTAACCAAGCGCGAAGATTCGGCAGGCGGTCACGAGCTCGAGGGCAGCAACCCGCCAAGCATTGCGGAGAGTTTCGGGAAGAGCGGGAATCTGCACAGCGAGACAGCGGAAAGCTGACCGGGCTGGTTGCAAGCCGGAGCGGGAGATCCAGCGCTATTTCTTCTCCTTCACCAGCACGCGCAAGGCTTGCGGCAAGGTGGTCAGCGTGAGCGGCGTTTCTCCAAACGGGCAGCCGTCCACATGGACTGGGACAGGCCGTGTGGAGTCGATCTCGATGCTGGCTGCGGAAAACGTTTCGATCTTCGCGGAGTATTGCCGTTTGCCGCGGAAGATGGATTGAAAATGTCGGAGCAATTCCCATTTCGTAAACCGCCGATAAAGCGACAACGTTAGTTTTCCGTCGTGCATACTGGCGGTCGGGGCCACGGTGAATCCGCTGCCGTAGTAAGGTCCGTTTGCCGCGACCAGGAGCAATGCGCGGCGATGCAGCGTTCGGGAAAGCAACTTTTTACTCCGAATCCGCCGCTGCCCCGGCGGTAACGTTTCTCCTATTGGCCGGTCAAAGGTGATGAGGAAGCGTGGCGCGTCAAAGTGAAAAGCGGTGCGCAGAAAATCCAGCCAGCGGGTCCATTGTCCGCCTTTGATCTCCTCCCCGAGCGGAAAGAGCGCCGCGTCCAGCCCGGCACCTGCCGCTTCGAAAAAAGCCTTCGTGCCATTGGCCAGCCCAACATCGATGGAGACGACGTGGTTTTCCCGCAAAATGTGGCACGCCGGCTCGATGTCGGCGGGAATCTCCAGGCTGCGGGCGATATTATTAAAAGTTCCGATCGGGACAACGCCGAGCGCCGCCCGCTGGTGGATGAGTTCGCGGGCGACCTCGCTGACCGTGCCGTCGCCGCCTCCGGCTAGAACGACGTCAAAGCCTGCCGCAACGGCTTCGCGCGTGAGATCGGCGGCCGTTTTTTCCAGCTCCGTGTAAGCGACTTCCACCGAGAACGGCGCGCCGGAAAGCGCCGCCAGGATGCGCTCGACCTTGGTTTCCGTCGGTTCGTGATCGCCCGACTCCGGGTTGATGATGAGCAGGGCGCGCATGGCTGCAGCATAGCCGGGAATGCCGGGGGCGCAGCAAATCATAGCCTTCCCTGATGATTTGCTAGAAATAGGGAACCAGAAAGCTTGCTTGTCGCGACGAATCTCCTGTAACCATCCCACCATGAAAAAATCGTTCAGATTCACCTTCATCGGAGGCACCGTCGCCACGGTTCTCCTGCCCCTCTCCCTCGCCACTTCGGGTTGGAGCCAGACAGCGCCAGCCGACAAGGCTCAGGCGCTCCTTGAAGAAGCCAAAGCCCGCGATCTGGATCGTCAACGCAACGCCAAGGTGAGGGAATTGGAACGTCTGAACGAAGATCTCGAGAAAGACAAAAAAGAAGCCGCGGATCTTCAACAGGCCGTCGAGCAGGTGAATGCCGCCGTGACCGATTCGACCAACCGCGTCGCCCAGCTTAATACCCAGAAAAAGCAGTTTGCCAAGATGGTCGAGGTGACCGGGCTGCAGATCGAGGCCGAGGAGTTGAAAGTCGAAGGTTTGAAGATGTTGAGCGACGCGCAGGCGAAGGCCGTTGTGGCGCTTACGAAACGCGCCGAGGAGACAGAAGTCCGGCGCTCGATCGAGAAAGCCAAACTCACTCCGCCGCCTCCGGGCACGACCGCCGAAGCGTCCCGCCGCGAGATGGATGTGGACCGCAGGATTGATCGGGCCGAGCGCGCCTCGGCTACCGCGCGTTCCGAAGCCCGGACCGCAATGACGGCAGCGACCGCGAAGCTCCAGGCGGCAAGTACCGCAAACGACAAAGTGAAAGCACGCGCCGCGGAGCTGGGCGTCCCGATTCGGGACCAGCCGTCGCCGATTCAGGAAAACGTGGAGCCTTTGCAGGAAGTCGATCCGACGGGCGACAATGCCGGCGCTCCTTCTGAAGTGGAGCCAGAGGCGGCAGCGCCGTCCCCGACCCCGGCCAAGGCCGAAAGCAAACCTGCCGCATCGCCCACTCCGCAGGAAGAGGAAAAATATCCCCGCGCCATGCCGGTGCATCCGCAGAAGCTGCCTCGGACCGCTCCGACTCCGACCGCGACTCCGTCGCGCTAAGCCGCCGCGGATTTGGCTCGGGAGACGAATTGGATTTACTCCCAGCGGGCCGCGTCTGGTAAAGATACCGGATGTCTGTTTCCCAAGAGAAGCCGCTGGTCATCAGCGTCTGCGGCACGTTTTTGAAGCCAGAGATGCTGAGTGTTTACCGGCAGGTGACGGGCCTCACGCGTTGGCGGACAGAGCTTTACTGCGAGGAAAGGATCAACGCAGAGAAGTTTCCCTTTTCGCCGCTGACGGTGATGCGGAAGAACAAGTTTCGGCCGCGGGGGAATTTCCTGCGCCGGTTTTGGGTGAAGCACGTCTTGAAAACCTGGCCGCCGCCGGGTGAGGAAGCGCGTTATTTGCCACCGC
Organism: Chthoniobacterales bacterium; assembly: GCA_036388355.1. GTDB lineage: Bacteria > Verrucomicrobiota > Verrucomicrobiia > Chthoniobacterales > DASVRZ01 > DASVRZ01. The sequence continues at coordinate 29,839 of DASVRZ010000152.1, forward strand.
TGGGCTGGCACAGCCACAATCTCGCGCCGCTGCTCGCGAAGGCGAAGCCCCATTTGTTGCATGTCTATTATGGACACAAGGCGGCGAAGTTTTTGCCGATGATCCAGGCTTGGGGAGGTCCGCTCATCGTGTCGTTTCACGGGGTGGACACGACGGACGGCGCTTACAAGGATGAGTATGCGCATGCGTTGCCCGAGGTTTTTACAACGGCCACGCTCGTGCTGGCGCGGAGTCAGTCGTTGTTGGATCGGGTGCTAGAAATGGGATGTCCGCCAGAGAAGTTGCGGCTGAATCGGACGCCGATCCCGTTGGAGGGAATTATCCGCCGCGTGCGAACGGTGCCTGCGAATGGCGGTTGGATTTTCCTGCAAGCGTGCCGATTAATCGCGAAGAAAGGGCTGCTCACGGCGGTTGAGGCGTTTGCGATCTTTCAAAAGGAGCATCCGCGGGCGCAGTTCCAGATCGCCGGTGAAGGGCCGCAGCGGAAAGCACTCGAGGAGAAGATCGCGGCGCTCGGGCTGCAGGAGAATGTGAAGCTTCTGGGCTGGGTGAGCTCCGAGGAATTGTATCGGAGGATCGATGCGGCGCATTTGTTTTTGCATCCTAGCGAGATGACGGCGAGCGGCGACCGCGAAGGTGTGCCGAATGCGATGCTGGAAGCCATGGCAGCGGGTTTGCCGGTGGTGGCGACGGATCACGGCGGGATTCCCGAGGCGGTGACGAACGGAGAAGACGGGTTACTCGTGGCGGAGAGGTCCCCGCAGGAGCTAGCTGCGGCGTTGTTAGAGATCACGAAGGAAGCGGCGCAGTATGGAGAGTTTTCCCGGAAGGCGATGGTGAATATCGAGCGCAGCTACGGGCTGCCGCAGAGTCTGGCTGCGCTGGAAAGCTGCTATGACGAGGCGATCGCGCTCTGCCGCGAGCCTGTCCCAGCGTAAACCGTTCGGGTGGCGACTTTGTGAAAAATTTCACAAACTTTGCAATTTACCCCTTGTCAAATCTAGCCGGACACGTTTTTATGTCGGCCTGCCAAGGACCCGTTTGTAGCCCTCCCCGGTTTGTTCTTACGGTCCGCGGCACCTCTGAAGTGAAACCCATGCTAGCTACCGCTTTCCCTATTTTTAATCGTCTCCGCCCCGGTTGGGTCATCGTTTGCATGATGCTGGCCTTCACGGGAATCGCTTCTGCTGCGGACGCCGCTGATGCGGTTCAACATGCGGATGCAGCGGCGGTTGCGGGGCACGACGCGCATGCGAGCCACGATTTGCCGCTAGCCGCTCCATGGCTCGGGAATGTTGGCCCGTTCGTTATCACTAGCTCCATGGTTCTCTGCTGGGTGGTTGCCGCAGTGCTGATCATCTTCGCTCAGATCGCCACGCGCACGATCAAGGATGTGCCGACGGGCGCCCAGAATTTCTGGGAATGGATGGTGGAAAGCCTTTTCAATTTCCTCGAGACCATCATGGGCCGCGCATTGACGCTCCGCACTTTTTGGTTCTTCGCCTCGATCTTCCTTTTCATCCTTTTCAACAACTGGTTCGGCCTCATTCCCGGAGTTGGCACCGTCGGCTGGGGCACGCCTGATGAACATGGTGCCTTCCAGCACATCAGCCATCCTCTCCTTCGCGGCGGAAATGCGGATCTCAACATGACGCTCGGCATGGCCTGCGTGTTCTTCCTCCTTTGGATCTACTGGTCGGTCACAGCCAACGGTCCCGTCGGCTTCCTGAAGCACATCTTTGTTTATAATGGCGACGCGGTGGGCATCATGCGCACGCTGCTCATTTTCATCTTTTTCGTCGTCGGCTTTCTGGAGGTTATCTCCATCCTCATTCGCCCTGTGACGCTCACTTTCCGTCTCTACGGCAACGTCTTCGCCGGTGAAACTCTCCTCGAGAAGATGTTCGCTCTCGGTGGCAACTGGGGTTTCCTCGCCGCGCTTCCTTTCTACGGATTGGAACTGATGGTCGGTATCATCCAGGCACTCGTCTTCATGTTGCTCACTGCAGTATTCACATCCTTGATGTGCTCCCATGATGGCCACGACGATCACGCGGAACACAAGGAGGGCGCCCACTAGCCTTTTTCAACCCTTTCGGAGATCGGACCGTGGCAATGTTCTGCGGAGGTCTTCGGACAAAAAACACAACGAAAGAAATAATACAATGGAAGGTATGACTGGTAATATCGCTATCGCAGGTGCCGCTCTCGGTGGCACTATCGCCCTCGGCCTCATCGGCTACAAAGCCGCCGAAGCAGTCGGCCGCAACCCTGGTGCATCGGGCAAAGTGCTCGTTCAGGCTCTCTTGAGCGCTGCATTGGCGGAAGGCGCCCTCATCATCACGATCTTGATGGGTAAATAGTTCGCTGGCATGGAGTTGCCGGTCTCCGTCAACTCCATGCCTTTTCTTTCTCTCTTACTTCTCTCTCTTTAAATTATGGCGACGACATTCATTCTGGCGGCAGGCATCGGCCAAACCGCGGCTGATCTAGGTCTTAAATTTGGTTTCAACTGGCAGATGTTCATCTCGCAGGCGATCAGCTTCGTGATCGTTGCGCTGCTTCTGCAGAAATTTGCCTTCAAGCCGATCCTCGCCATTCTCGACGAACGCCGCCGCCGGATCGAAGAAGGCCTCCTGAATGCCGAGAAGATCAAGCAACAGCTCGCTGAATCTGAAGTGCGCTACCAGCAGATCCTTTCCAAGGCCAACACCGAAGCCCAGCGCGTGATCGATGAAGCGCTCGCCACCGCCGGCACCCTAGGTGAACGCGAACGGCAAAAAGCCATCTCCGACGCCGAACAAATCATCGCCAAAGCTCGCGAAGCCACCGCCATGGAGCACTCCCAGATGCTCGGCCAGCTCAAGCGCGAACTCGGACGCCTCGTTATCGACACCACGACAAAGGTCACCGGCAAAGTTCTCACTCCGGAAGATCAACAGCGCCTCACTGAGGAAAGCACCCGCGGCCTGACTGCTGTCTAATCCCGATGAAGCTGTCCAAAGACTCTCGCAACACCGCGAAGCAGCTTTTCCAAGCGAGCTTCATGGACGGACGCCTCAATGGAGATCGTCTCCGCCAGGCGACCAACTTGTTGATCGAGAGAAAGCCTCGCAACTACCTCGGCATCCTTAAGGAAATCCAACGGCTCGCCCGCCTGGAGATTTCCAAACATCACGCGATCATCGACAGCGCGATGAACCTTTCCCAAGAGTCGCTGGATCGGGTTGTGAATGACCTGCGTTCCCAATACGGCCACGATCTCACGACCGAGCTCCACATTGTCCCCGAGCTTCTCGGCGGCCTGCGCATCCAGATCGGCAGCGACGTTTTCGACGGCAGCGTCCGCGGACGCCTCGACAACCTCGAGAAACATCTCGCCGCCTAACATTCTCAATTTCCCAGCCTTTTCAGCCTTCAGTCTTTTTATTCCATGAGCACCATCCTTCAAGAACTCGAATCCCAAATCTCCGGCCTGTCCACCTCGGCCATGAAATCCAATGTCGGCGTCGTCCGCGAAGCAGGTGACGGCGTTGCCAAAATCGAAGGTCTGAGCGACGTCATGCTCAACGAGCTCATCGAGTTCCCGGGCGGCCTCTATGGTTTAGCGCTCAACCTCGAAGAAACCGAAGTCGGTTGCGTGTTGCTCGGCGATTTCACGGAAGTTAAAGAAGGCACTGAAGTCAAAACGACTGGCAGACTTCTCTCTGTTCCCGTCGGCAAAGGCCTCCTCGGCCGCGTCGTGAACACCCTCGGCCAGCCCGTTGACGGGAAAGGACCGATCGTTTCCGACACCCAATATCCCGTCGAGAAAATCGCTCCGGGCATCATCAAGCGCAAATCCGTCAGCCAGCCTGTGCAAACCGGCATCATGGCGATCGACGCAATGATTCCTGTGGGTCGCGGTCAGCGTGAGTTGATCATCGGCGACCGCGGCACCGGCAAGACGACCATCGCCATCGACACCATTCTCAACCAGGCGCAGATCAACAAAGCCAACGCCGGCAACCCTGATTTCCGCCCGATCTACTCCATCTACGTCGGCATCGGCCAGAAAAACTCCAACATCGCGCGCTCCGTCGCCATTCTCGAAAAAGCAGGCGCTCTCGAGTATTGCATCATCGTTTCCGCTCCCGCAGCGGAGAGCGCGACGAACCAGTATCTCGCCCCGTTCGCCGGTGCAGCCATGAGCGAGTGGTTCATGGACAATGGCATGGACGCCCTCATCGTTTATGACGATCTCTCCAAGCACGCTGTGGCTTACCGTCAGGTGTCGCTCGTTCTGAAGCGCCCATCCGGCCGCGAAGCGTATCCCGGCGACGTGTTCTATCTCCACAGCCGCTTGCTCGAACGTTCCGCTCGTGTGGACGAGAAAAACGGCAACGGCTCCGTTACCGCGTTCCCAATTATCGAGACGCAGGCGGGCGACGTTTCCGCTTACATTCCGACGAACGTGATTTCCATCACCGACGGTCAGATTTACTTGGAAACCGACTTGTTCTACCAAGGCATTCGCCCCGCAATTTCGGTCGGTCTCTCGGTTAGCCGCGTCGGTTCCGCCGCGCAGATCAAGGCCACCAAGCAGGTTGCCGGCAAGATCAAGGGCGATTTGGCCCAGTATCGTGAGCTCGCTGCCTTTGCGCAGTTCGGTTCCGATCTCGACGCCAAAACCAAGGCCACCCTCGATCGCGGCGCTCGCATTGTTGAGCTCTTCAAACAAACGCAATACCAGCCTCTCGCCATCGAACTCCAGGTTGCGGTCCTCTGGACCATGCAAAACGGCTACCTCGATGACGTGCCGGTGGAGAAGATCAAGGATTTCCAGAACAAGCTGATGGATTTCTTTAACACCCGCAAATCCGACCTCCTCGGCAAGATTAACAGCAACAAGCAGGTCAACGACGAGATCACCGCTGAATTGAAGTCCGCTCTGACCGATTTCAAATCGAGCTACAAGTAACCGCACCTCCTTTCGCCCAAGACCCTTCGATGGCTGCCAATACTCGAGACATCCGACGCCGCATTAAGTCGGTCAAGAACACCGCCCAGATCACCAAGGCGATGCAGATGGTTGCCGCCTCGAAGATGCGCAAAGCCCAGCAGCTCGCTCTCGACGCCCGCCCATATTCCGTGGCGCTGCGGCAGATGACACTCGCCCTCCGTAAGCTGGATTCGGAGAAAACCCACCCGTTGCTTGAGGCGCGTTCTGCGGGCAAGCAATTGGTGCTCGTGGTCGCGACGGACAAAGGTCTTTGCGGCGCGCTCAACACCAACCTGCTCCGCGAAGCCTCCAAGTTCGATGCATCGAAGACCATCTTCGTCACCTTGGGACGCAAAGCCTCGCAATGGGTCGCTCGCAACAAACGCGAGTTGCAGGCGGATTTCCCGCTGAAAGACGCTCCGGCGTTCTCCGAGACAAAGACCGTTTCCAAGTTCCTCGTCGAGAAGTTCCTCGCGGGCGAAGTGGACAGCGTTTCCGTCCTTTACACCGACTTCAAGAACACACTCACGCAGGTTCCAAAGACTGTGAAAATTCTTCCGATCACGGCAGAGTTGGAAGAACTCGACTTCAATAATCTGGCTGGAGACAAAACGATCGGCGCAGACACTCGCGACATCCTTTTCGAACCAGACCCTTACTCCTTCCTCGAGGCGCTGCTCCCCTACTCCGTGCACATCGCCGTCTTCAATGCCGTTCTGGAAGCCCGCGCTTCCGAGCACAGCGCCCGAATGGTCGCGATGAAAGCCGCCACGGACAACGCCAAGTCCCTCATCAAGGATCTCTCTCTCGAATACAACAAGCTCCGCCAGGCGAGCATCACCACCGAGTTGCTGGAAATCTCCACCGCCCAGATGGTCCTCGGCCAATAATCCCCACCGCCTCTTTTTTCATTTAGTTTCCCAATTCATATGAGCACAGACACCGCCACCAACATCGGCAAGATCGTCCAGGTCATCGGCCCCGTTATCGACGTCGATTTCAGCGCCACTGGCAATCTGCCAAAAATCTACGAAGCCCTCGAAATCGACTTTGAAGTCGGCGGCGTCGCCAACCACCTCGTTCTCGAAGTGCAGCAACACCTTGGCCAGGGCTGGGTCCGCGCCATTGCGATGAGCTCCTGCGAAGGCCTCAAGCGCGGTTACGATGTTAAAGCCACCGGCGCACCGATTAGCGTGCCCGTCGGCGACGGCATCCTCGGCCGTATTTTCAACGTCACCGGCGACCCGGTCGATGAACGCGGGCCTGTGCCTCACACCAAGCGTTATCCGATTCATCGCGCCGCTCCTGCGCTCATCGATCAGGACACCAGCGCTTCCATTTTGGAGACCGGAATCAAAGTTATCGATCTCATCTGCCCCTTCACCAAGGGTGGTAAAGTCGGCGCTTTCGGTGGTGCAGGCGTCGGCAAGACCGTCGTCATTCTCGAGCTGATCAACAACATCGCCAAGCAACATGGCGGCTACTCCGTTTTCGCAGGTGTCGGTGAACGTTCCCGTGAGGGCAACGATCTTTACCATGAAATGAGCGACGCCGGCGTCATCAACCAGGAAGACCTCAGCAAGTCGAAGGTCGCGCTGGTTTACGGCCAGATGAACGAACCTCCAGGCGCCCGTCTCCGCGTCGCGCTTTCCGCCCTCTCCATGGCTGAATATTTCCGTGACGAGAAAAACCAGGACGTTCTGCTCTTCGTGGACAACGTCTTCCGTTTCTCCCAAGCCGGTTCCGAAGTGTCCGCACTGCTCGGACGCACCCCATCCGCGGTCGGTTACCAGCCAACGCTGGCTTCCGAAATGGGCACCCTTCAGGAGCGCATTACCTCCACCACCAAGGGTTCCATCACCTCCGTGCAGGCCGTTTACGTTCCTGCGGACGATTTGACGGATCCGGCTCCGGCGAACACCTTCGCCCACTTGGATTCCACCGTCGTGTTGGAGCGCTCCATCGCTGAGTTGGGTATCTACCCTGCCGTCGATCCTCTCGCTTCCACCTCGAAAGCACTCTCGCCCGACATCATCGGCCAGGAACACTACGACGTCGCCCGCGGCGTTCAACGTGTGCTCCAGCGCTACAAGGATCTCCAGGACATCATCGCGATCCTGGGTATGGACGAGCTCAGCCCCGAAGACAAAACCACCGTCTTCCGCGCTCGTAAGATCCAGCGTTTCCTTTCGCAGCCGTTCCACGTCGCGGAAGTCTTCACCGGCACTCCGGGCCAATACGTCTCCATCGCGGAAACCGTTCGCGGCTTCAAGGAGATCCTCGAAGGCAAACACGACGCCGTGCCAGAAGGCAACTTCTACATGAAGGGCGGCATCGACCAGATCAAGGACTAATAAAGGACGAAACCTGAAGGGTGAAAACCGGAGTTTCCGGAGACATCCTTCAGGTTCCCCTTTCCTCAAGTTTCACCTCTCCGGCTTCTCCTTTCTATGCCTCTCAACCTTAAAATCGTCACCCCCGACAAGCTCACCTTCTCCGAAGAAGTGGACTCGGTCGTGCTGCCCGGGGTCGAGGGCGAACTGGGCATCTACCCGATGCACATCCCGCTCATGACCTCGATTCATCCCGGTGAATTGGTCATCAGCCAAAGAGGCAAGGTCACCCACCTCGCCGTTGGCGAAGGATTCGTCGAAGTGACCGCCGACAGCGTCAGCGTCCTCACCGACATGGCCGTGGAAGAAGCCGCCATCAACGAAGCCAAAGTGCAGGAAGCTCTCGACCGCGCGCAAACCCGGTTAAAAGAAGGCGCCCTCGAAGGCGAAGACCTCGCAGCCGTGGAATCCGCCATCGCCCGCAGCTTCGCCCAGCTCAAGGTCAAGCGCCGCACGCATAGCTAAGACTTCAGTTCGACACGCTAAAGGGCCGCCCAAATCGAGCGGCCTTTTTCGTTTTCAGAATCGCAGCGAATTAACTACATAGTGCCGCGCAGGTGTTTACCAGTTAGTCACCTCATCCAAACCCTCCGGCCGCTACACCGGCGCGGTGTTTCTTCTCACGGCTCTTCGGGTACGACCGTTCTTAGTTTGGACGAGCATCTCAAAAGCACATCCCACTTGCCGGCCTCGCCTGCAGCTGAAGGCTTTTCCCAGGTTCCCAGAAGACGAAGCGTTTCGTCTTTTTAATGAAAAATCCTTGTCAACGCGTCCCGCAACGCTATGACTCCGCGGATGCGATTCCCACTCCCGCTAGCGTGCGCCCTTATGCTCGCGCTATCCACCTCCCTCGTTGGCCAGGCCCCGCCAGCCGCTACCCCACCCCCAGCCGCCGCTACTCAACCGGCTGCCCCTACCCCAGCCAAGGCCGCCCCTGCGGCAAAGCCGGCGAAGGCGGAAAGCTTCGGTCATCCTTCTTCCGGAAATGTCTGGGTCGATCGCTTTAACCAATCGGGCACCACCGGCATCGTTCAGCTCCTGCTTTCCGTTTTCGGTGCCGGCTTCGTTCTTGAGCGCCTCGCCCGCCTCCGCCGCTCCACCATCGCCCCCAAAGGTCTCACGGAACGCGCCAAAAAACTCTGGAAGGAAGGTAAATACGACGAAATTGAGCGCCTCGCCGCCGCGCATCCCAGCACGCTGGGCAAAGTCATTTCCTTCCTGGTCAAACGGCGCGACCGCTCTGCGAGCGACGTCGCCAGCATCGCCAGCGACATGGTCGGGCGAGACATCGACGCTCACCTCCAGCGCGCTTACCCTGTAGGCGTCGTCGCCACCCTCGAGCCTCTCCTCGGCCTCATGGGCATGGTCATGGGCATGATTGATAGCTTCGAAAAAGTGGCTCTCGCCGGCGCCCTTGGCAATCCGGCCCAACTCGCCGCCGGTATCTCTGAGGCCCTCACCACCACCGCCCTTGGCATCGGCTTGGCCATTCCGTTCCTCGCCTTTTACCATTACTTCCGCAACAAGACGCGCAACTTCGAGATTCTCCTCGAGGACGAAGTCTCCGATCTGGTCATTGAATGGTTTGTAGATAAGGAGGACTCACATGGCACGACGAAAAAGGCATGAGGAAGAGATGGAGATCAACTTGATCCCCATGATTGATGTCATGTTGATCCTGTTGATCTTTTTCATGGTCGCCACCACCATCAAACACGCGGACCAGGCGCTCCCGATCGAACTCCCGCATTCAGCCGCCTCCACCGACCTCGCCGTCCAGGAAGGGCTGATGATCATCGGCATCGATGCCGAGGGAAACAAATACATCGGCTCCGAACGCGTCACCACCGACGCGCTTCACCAGCGGATCCGCGAAGCAGCGGCGGCTGATGCGCAGCAGAAAATCCGCCTCGATGCCGACCGCAAGACGCCCTACGAGCATCTCGTAGAAGTGGTTGAGCTGTGTCAATTCGTGGGGTTGCGCAACGTGGCCCTTCACACCCGCGACCACGATAAAAAGTGAGTGCCTCCTCCCCAGACAACGCTCCGAAGCGTCCCAACTCCCGGCTGCTGATCCTCTTCTCGGGCCTCGGTCTCGGCGCATTTTGGATCCTCTCCATCGTTCTGCACACGGCCTTCTTCGGAATCGCCATCGTAGCCACCCCGCCCGCGCCCTCCACTCCGGCGTCCTCTGAGTTTGCGATGACGATCAGCCCGGATCGGGTGCGCGAAGTCGTTGAGGACATCCGCGACCGCGAAAGCGAGGCCTTCAAAGACAAGGTCGAAGAGCTCGTCCAGATCAAGAAGGAGCTGGACCTCCTCAACGCCGAAAAAATTGAGCAGTACAACGAAGTCATGCGCGAAGCGGCCAAAGAAGCGCCCGAGCGCCTCCTCGCCGCTGCAGACGAAGCCGTCGCCGCCCAGACCGCCGCCCTCGACGCCCAACTCAAGGCCCAAACCGCCCTCGACGAGGTCAAAACCGCCTACTCCGCCGCCAGCGCAACCAACGATCCCACGCAGAAACTAACCGCGGAGGCCGCCGCAGAAGCAGCCTCCAAGACGGCCAAAGCCGCTCAGGACGCCGCCGAGCTCGCCCAAAAACAAGTCGCCATCGCCCAAGGTGAAATTGTTGAGCAACTCCAACGCATGGCCAATCCCGAGGAAGCCTCCGCCGCCATGCAAACGGCCGTCACCGCCCAGACGGAGGCCACTCAAGGCCAGGTCACCGCGGAATCGCAGCTCAACGGAATCCCCGGCCACAACCGCGCTCTCGCCACCGCCCGAGACGCCGCCGAAAGAGAACGCGCCGCCATCGCGCCGGTGAACGAACAAATCGCCCCGGCCCAAGCCAATGTCGCCGCCCGCCGGGAGGCCCTCTCCGCCGCCGAGAAAAAGCTCGCCGAACTCCGGGCCACCGCCCAGACCACCGTTACTGCAGCCGCCACCGCCTCCACGGCTGCCGACCAAGCCGCCGCCGAAGCCAAGAAACTCGCCGATCTGGCCAAACAAACGAGCGCCGTCCCCAAGAAACAGGAGGGCGTTCTTGCCAATGCCGAGAGAACCCTCGTTGCCGCCCAACAGGCCATCAAAACCTCCCAAGAAGCGCAGGCACGCCAGCAGAAAAAGACGGCCGAAGCTCCGGAACCCGCGCGTCCCAAAGAACAAGCCACCTTGGAAACCGTCACCGTCCAAGTCGTTACCGCCGAAGCCGCCGCGGCTATCAAAGCCGAGGAAGTCGCCGCCGCCAAAAAGCTCCTCGAAGAAGCGCGCGCCGCCGCTGCCAAAGACACCGAAGCCGCCAAACTCGCCGCCGAAGCCGCCAAACTCGCCGCCGAAGAAAAGAAACGCCTTTCCAACCTGGTTCTACATAATGGCCGATTGGCCAAAAACCAGGAGGGCGAGTTTGCCCAAGCCCAGCGTGAACTCCGCAAGGCCGAAGACTCCACGAAACGCGCCCAAGAGGCCCTGGCCAAACAGCAAAAAAAGGCCGACGACGCCACCGCGGCCCTTAACACCCGCCAGGCGGCTCTCGACACCGCAGTGCTTACCACCGGCAGCCAGCAGCAAGCGGCCATTGCCGCGCAAAAGAACTCCCTCGACCTGCAAAAGGGCACTGCCGCCGCCCTCGCCAAAGCCGTCGCCAATGCGAACACCGAAAAAGCCGCCGACGCGTTAGCTGAGAAACCGGATGTCATTGACGCTCCAAACCCCGACGAAGCTCAAAACCTCGCCGACCTTTTTGCCCAGGCCCAAGCTGCCGAGCTCGCCGTTGCCGAGACCTTCAAAAACGTCCGCGCCGCCGAACTCGCCGCCATCCGCAAAATCACCCTCGCCGAAGCCCTCGCCCTCACCGAAGTGGCCAAGCCCGAGCGCGGTCAGATCAATACAGCGATCCTCAAATCAGACGTGGCCGACGTGAAGGCGGTCCGGGAGCACGAGTCCGCCGTCACCGCCGCCAACAACCAGATGGAATCCATGGTCGCGCTCGCTCAGCGCATGCGCCAACTCGCCAAGGACACCGGTCCCAAGCTGACTCTCGCTGCCATCCAAACGCAGAGTGCCCGCTACGAGCGGCTGGAAAACCTCGCCATGGAGGATTCCGGCACCAAGGCCAAAGACCTCAGCCAGGAAATGGCCAACGCTGACCGACAGTCTGCTATGGAAACCGGCCCCTCCGCCACCGACGTTGCCATGGTGCGCGCCAGCGTCGAGTTGGCGCAAAACCCTCTTAGCCCCGCCGCGCTCATTCAGCTCAACCAAGCGATGCAACTCGCCGCTCAAGCCCGAGCCCAGGCCGCTGCTCAAGCGGCTCTCGCAGCTGCGGGCGGAGCTAATTCCGGGAAGACAGGCCAGCAGGGCCAAGGCGCTCCAGCCATTCCCGGCATCGCAGCCTCCCAAGCCAAAGATTACAGACCACTCCATGGCCGCACCGTCCGCGCAGGCATGGTGAGCATCGAACGCGGTCGCAACCCCGCCTGGATGTATGTGGACGCGTGGCACATCATCGGACCGTGGCCAAATCCGGGTCGCAAAAACCTGAACACAAAGTTCCCGCCTGAAACCGTCGTGGACCTCGATGCCGTTTACCAAGGCGGCCGCAAAGACGAAGCTCCGCTACCCATTCGCTGGAAATTTTTCCAATTACCCCACCAGGCAAAAGGCCCCGATAACACCCCGTCCGTCAGCGAAATCATGCCCCCGGGCATGAGCGACTACGAGATCTACTACGCCTATACGGAACTCTGGTTCGACGTCGAAGCGGATCTCTGGGTCGGCATCGGCAGCGACGATCAGTCTAAAATCTGGATTAACGACCAACTCATCTGGAGAAGCGCGGATGCCCACAAACCTTGGTCGCCCAATGAAGGCCTGCGCAAAGTGCACTTTCGTAAAGGTATTAACCGCGTCCTCTACCGCCTAGAAAACGGCCAGGGCTTGGGCGGCTTTTCCCTAATCGTCTGCCTCTCCGAGCCCAAGTAGTTCAGCAGTGCTAGCTGAGCGGGTGTTCCGAAGACTACTCGCCTTGGCACTTGCAGCGGTGCAGTTTCAAATGGACGGCCTATCGGCAGAGAACATTTTTGCGGTAGAATAGGCTCTCATCCTCCACCATGGATAGGCGGCATTGCCGCAGTGGTGGATCTCAAGGCCCAGCCAAATCGCAGAGCTTACACGCTATGGACGAGCCCGGCGCCGCCTATCCGGAGTGGCCTCCGTCTGCGCGTCGTTCTGCGGGCGGTTAGAACACGCCAAAGTCGCAGGTCCCGAAGAACACAGCCGCAGCTAAGGAGGCGAGCTGTTAGGCGGATTCCCCCGAAAAAGCAAGCCGGGCTTGAACGATTTTCATTCTTCAGCTAGTATTCCTGTTAACCAACTCTTCTCCAGGGGTTGGCACAGGTCATTTTTGGCATTCTGTCCCCGGGTCGCCGTTAACCTGCCGGCAAAATCGCGGCCTTCTTCCTCGGGCGCGCTAGTGTTTCGCTCCTTCCATAAGTCGCACGCTCACTATGTTCCGAGGCCGCTGCAACGACGCCATGCAATTCCAGTGCACCGTGTTCCAGAAAAAATCATTATTATTGGTCAACCTGTTTACTATAGCGCCGCGTTTTTTTGTTCGAAAAACCCCTATCATAGGTTCACGCAGGTCAACCCCCTGTGTTCCCCTCACAACTATGAAAATGCGTTATGCCGCGCTGGTACTCGCCAGCGTTAGTTCCCTCCTGCTTGCCTCTCCCGAGGCGCAAGCTGCCACTACCTATAACAACGTCACCCTAGATTGCGGCGGACGATTCGTCGGCTTTGCCACCCACTTGGACTCCGCGCATCCTAACCGTCTCTACGGTTACGGCGACGTTTTTGGCGTCTGGCGTTCTGACGATAAAGGAGCTAGCTGGAAGCCACTTCAACTCGGCTTCCGTGGATTAGAAAACTTCATCATGGGCGTGGCGGTTAAAGGTGATGACGCCAATACCTTGGCCTTCACGCAGAAAGGAGGCAATTTATACAAGTCGAGTAACGGCGGCGACTCTTGGAGTGTGGCCCTCACGCTCACCAACCTCCCCGATACCGATCGCACTCATAGCAGCACTCAGCTGATCAACAGCCCCGTTAATCATAACCATTGGTTAGTCGCGCGGCAACGTCCAGGTATGGACGGTCGACTCTGGCGCAATACCGATAATCTGGCCACGACCAATTGGGAGAAATTGGGCGGAACAATGTTCGACGGTAATATCAAGCCCGAAACCATTTACGTGCATAAGAACTTCCCTACTCATATCTGGGTTGGAGCCTCAGACGCGAGCAAGGGCACCGCAGGCGGACTCTACGTTTCTAAGGATAATGGCGCAAACTTCACTCGAGTGTGGGGTGCTGGCCAGACCGGCGGCAACAGTGCATCTCTCTTCGTATCGGCCATCGTCCGGCGCGACGACGGCATTGGCTTCCTGGGCTCGAATCACGGCGGTGTCTTGATCACCTGCCTCTCCGGTAACTGGGATGACGTGTCGACCTCAAATTACCAAGGCTACACAAGCATAATGCGCGAAAACGGCACTGGCGTGGCGGGCGTTTCGGTCCTCCCTACCGGGGAATTCCTTGCGGGACAAGATCCATACCCAAATACCAACACAACCCCAATTACAACATGGACAAGCCGCATTTTTAAGTCCGACAATAGTCCATCCCCCCTTGATGGGCAGTGGAAGGCCGACGTCACGGATATAAAACCTCGTCTCCACGTAAATACGCCAGTTCCTAGTTGGACAACCCCTCCCCTCAACAACGATACAGAGCTTCCCTTCTATCGGGATATGATCACGATCGATCCGACGATCTCGAGCCGCTGGTATACGACCGGAGGTAAAGCGCCCTTGCTTAGCGAAGACTCCGGCAAGACTTGGAAATACATGACGAAAGGGCTTGCTGCGGTGAACACCTACAGCGTGAGTTTCGCCCGAAACACGGACCCGGTCGCTGCGAACAAAGTCTTCATCACGGGAGGTGATCAAGGAATCTTCACGCTGGCCGATGGCGGAGCCAGTGGCACCGTGGCTACTTCAATTGCCTCGCAATTCAAGATGCTCGAGCTCTACCACGACCTTATGAGCAGTGCCAATGGCGAGACCCTTATCGGCGCTGGAGTCGATCAAGGTGCCTGCCGGACCCGAATTGTGAAGTCGATTAATGGCGGCAAAACTTGGGAGGTCGTGCCCACTCCCTCGAGTGACCCCGTGACTCTCCAGCCCGCAAACTTACTGCCCCCAAACTATCACGGCGTCACCCGCTCGGTGATGTCGCACAGCAACACGCAGGATTTCCTGGTGATGCTCGGCCAAGGAAATGACGGTAAAACCTCACAACCCAGCAATCCTGGCATCTGGCGCACAACCGATGGCGGTTCAACCTGGGCGAAAGCGACTTTTATCCCCGCGTTACCCGCTGTTCCCGAGACCGGATCACGCTACCATATGGAATCGGCATTTATGGATCGCGGTGGAGCCGGCGATTTGAATTATCGTTACCTCGCCATTCGCAATACCGGCTTCTATGTTTCCGACAATGGCGGGTCCAGTTGGACAAAACCCACAAGCCAGCCTAACAACTGGCCGAGCGGCATGTCCGTGGATCCGGTATCGGGCCGCATTTGGATTTCCAATGACACCACCAACCTCAAGTATTCCGACACCAAAGGCCAGAGCTGGCAAACCGTTCCCGGCTTTGTAGGCGCCACAGCCGTCAGCGCCTACGATGGACGCGTAGCAGTCTGGGCCAAGAAGTCCGGACATGATGGGTTTTTTACGCTCTATTACTCGAAGAATAACGGGTTAGACTGGACTCCATATACCTTCGGTAACGAGTCCACGCCCGGCAGCATCCGGTATGGTCACCTGCTTAACCTCGCCGTGGATCCCTTCCGTGTCGGCAAGATCTGGATCAACGGTTTGACCTCGGTTCACGTGGTTGATACTGAAGCTGAAGCGGAGCCTGTGATTAGCTCCAGCCTCACTGCCAGCGGCACGGCAAACACCAGCGGCTTCTACCATAAGATCGTAGCTACCAGCACACAGACAACGACACTGACCTACACGGCGACGGGGCTTCCTGAAGGCCTGGTCCTGAACCCCACCACCGGAGAAATCACCGGCAAGCCCGTCACCGCAGGCACCTACTACGTTACCATTACGGCGACGGGTGCTTACCGCACCACGACGGCAACCCTCGAAATCAATGTAGCGACAGCCCCTGTGACAGTGACATCCCAGTTAATCATCGCCGAGCCATTCGCCTACACCGTCCCGTCCAATAGCCCGGACCCGGATAATGGCGCGAACTCTGGCAATGGATTGCCCGCCACCAACCTAGGCGGTTCGCCTCTCGGCACCAGCACTGGCCTCCGCGGCAACTGGGGAGCCATGACGGATGTCGTCACCGGCCTCACTTACACGAAGGACGGGAAGACCCTCTCCACCTCGGGTGGCGCAGGCTACGTGAAAACCCTAGGCTGGGGCCCTATCCTCTACGTCTACAGGAACATGGGCACGGACCCGTTCCTTAGCCAGCGAGTGGGAGGCACCAACACGGGCAACATTGGCAAAAGTGGCACCCGCCTCTACGTCAGCTTCCTGGCGAAGACCAGCAGTACCCAAGCCGATGCGTTCCGCTTAAGCTTCAGGCAGGATGGGAACACCCACTACTACTTAAGCAACACCGGCACCGGCTGGAAATTCCACACCACACTAGCCGCCAATGCCCCTCTCACATCAGCCCCGACGCTGATGCTCATGGAATATGAGTTCACCACCAGTACCACCGGCGCCGCCAGCACCAACGTGAAGCTGTGGGTGAACCCCGCCCTCGGCTCCACCGCCTCGACCCTTGGCACCCCCAATGCCACCGTCACAGGCTTGCCGTTCAATGGGTTTCAAAACTTGCAGCCGAACCCCGCCGCCAGCAACGCGATGACGCTGGACGAGCTGCGCATCGGAACCACCGTGGAGTCTGTGACGCCGCACTCCACCTCGGGTGGCAGTCCGGTCGACATCCCACTCAGCAACGGTGGATTCGAAAGCGACCAGTCGCAGACCCCTGCAGGCTGGTTGTCCAGCGGCACTCACCAAACTGCGGATTACGCGGAATCGTGGTCACCTCGCACCGGCAGTAACGTCCTCAGCCATTGGCTAGGTAACGATCCGTATCAAGTCTACACCTATCGGACCGTCACGGGCCTCGCCAACGGCACCTACACCGTCAAGGCATGGACCATGAGATCAGGTACAATGAACAGCGCCAAAATGACCGCCAAAGGCTCCAACGGAACCGAAGTCTTCACTTCAATTCCGGTCGGCGGAACCTACACGGAACGTGTCATCTCCAACATCGGCGTGACCAATGGTCAACTGGAGCTCGGCTTCTACTCCGACTCACCCGGTGGAGGCGATCAGTGGATCACGGTGGATGACGTCACACTAACGAAGAACTGATCTGACCACTAGCTAGACCAACACAAATCCGGGCTTTGGCGTTCATACCGCTGAAGCCCGGATTTTGTTATCATCTATACGATGCCACACTCTCAAAAATGATACATTTCATGCGTAATCCTTCCCCTGCAGACCACGTTCATTGTCCCCAGTTAGTGCACTACTCCAGCACTGCATTTCTTGTTAACATTGGCGAGTCGGCTGCCTTTATGGGCCACTCGAGCGCCCAGTTCGGCTACGCCTAGGACGGCCGTTATGCGCGTTTGGGCGCCGCTGCTGCCACTTCTTCACGCCGACAAAGTAGGCAGATACGGAGCAGACCCTTCATCCACAATTTCTGAAATGCTTTACCCCACCTTTTTATTATGATCATCCTCACCAAGCCCCTGCAGTTGTTCTATCGCGTCCTCTTCTCGTGCATCATTCTGGCGTGCTGTGGCGCGCCTGCCCTCTTCGCGGACGATATTGACTACGCCGTCATGGTCTCGACCACTCCGCAAGTGAGCCCTGCGCAGATCTCTCTCACCTGGCCTGCGCATAACAGCGCAACTGAATACCGTATCTCTCGCAAGCTTAGCACCGACCTGTCTTATACCCCGCTCGCGACGATCACCGCTGGAGCCTCCTCCCTGACGAACTACGTGGATACTAGCGTCGCAGTTGGCACGGGTTACGAATATGAGGTTCGTCGTCTTTTCTCCAGTTCGGGCGAATATGGCTACGGCTACATCGCAGCCGCCATCAACCTCCCTTTGGTGGAAAATCGCGGCGGCATCGTCCTGCTTGTGGACAACACCATGACGACGTCCTTGGCCGCGCAGCTGTGGCGCCTTGAAACCGATCTGCGTGGCGATGGCTGGACCGTGCTGCGCCACGACGTCTCGCCCACGGCTAGCGTCACGTCGGTGAAGGCGCTCATCACCAGTGCTTACGACGCGGATCCTGCCAACGTAAAAGCCGTCTTTCTGTTCGGCCGTATTCCCGTTCCTTACTCAGGTGCTATGAAACCCGATGCGCACGATGACCACTACGGAGCATGGCCAGCCGATTGTTATTACGGCGAAATGGACGGCACCTGGACCGACACATCCGTCAATGTTCCTGGCACGTGGAAATTCGGCAACCGCATCAAAAACGCGCCCGGCGATGGCAAGTTTGATCAAAACACTATTCCGGGCTCTGGAAACCAACGCATCGAGCTTATGGTCGGCCGCGTAGACTTATCCTCGCTTCCCGCCTTCTCCACGCTTTCCGAAACGCAGCTCCTTCAGCGCTACCTCAACAAAGATCATGCCTGGCGTCAGGGCACCTTGACCGTGAATCGCCGGGGTTTGGTCGATGAAAATTTCAATCTGGCGGAGAGAAGTGGTGCGGGCGGGTTTCGCATGTTGGGAGCGCTTTTTGGAGCCGCTAATACCTCCTCTCTCGACTACGCCAGCACGCTTTCCAGCAACGCTTATCTAGCCTCCTACGGCGACGGGGGTGGCGAGGTCAACTCTTGCGGCGGCGTCGTTAATACCAGTCAATTTGCCTCCAGTGATTACCGCACGGTTTTTACTTTCCTCTTCGGCAGTTACTTCGGCGACTGGGATACCAGCGACAACCTTGTTCGCGCCGCGCTGGCCAGTCCCACCTATACCCTCGCCTCCACGTGGGGCGCACGGCCCTCTCCAGTGTATCATACACTCGGAATGGGCGACCCCATCGGAGCAGGGGTCCGTATGACTCAGAATACCGGCAGCGGCGCCATCCATATCGCGTTGATGGGCGATCCCACTCTTCGCCTCCACCCTGTCAAGCCCGTCACCAACCTTCAGCAGACCACCTCCCCTTCCCAAGTCTCCCTGACGTGGACCGCTTCCACCGATACTGGCATTGTCGGGTATCACGTCTATCGTGGGGACTCCTGGACTGGAGCGCTGACACGCCTCACGGGCTCCCCAGTCTCGCCCGCGAACCCTGCAGGCTCCCCCCTCACTGGCACCGCCTATACCGATACAACTATCGCCAACGGGGTCGGTTATCACTACGTGGTGCGGGCCGTAAAACTCGAAACCTCCAATACTGGCACGTATTACACTCTCAGTAATGGTCCCGTAGTTTTCAAC
>DASVRZ010000153.1:0-2437 GCA_036388355.1 Chthoniobacterales bacterium
AGTGGCTGCCGCTTTCGGACTCAAGGACCGCCAACTGTTAGTCTGCTCCACCGGCCGCATTGGAGTGGAGTTGCCCATCGAACGCATGGAAAAAGCCGCCGAGCTTCTGCCCGACGCCGTTTCCCGCAAAGGCAGCCACAAGACCGCCAAGGCCATCATGACCTCGGACACATTTCCGAAGGAGATCGCGGTTCAGGTCGAGGTAGGCGGTCGCACCATCAGCATCGGCGGCATCGCTAAAGGAGCGGGGATGATCAATCCTAACATGGCCACCATGCTCAGCGTCGTGACCACCGATCTTCCTATCGAGAAAAAGGAACTGCAACGCGCGCTCAGCATTGCCGTGGAGCAAAGCTACAATCGCATCACCGTCGATGGCGACATGAGCACCAACGACACGGTCATCTTGCTGGCAAACGGCGCAGCCGGAGGCGACCCCGTCACCAGCGAACACGCCGATTTTCCGATCTTCCAGGAAGCGCTCAACTTCGTCACGCGCAATCTCGCCCGCATGATCGTGGAAGACGGAGAAGGTGTTAGCAAATTCGTCGAGGTGCAAATCAACGGCGCCGCCACCTTCCAGGACGCGAGAAAAGTCGCCAACGCAATTGCCAACTCCACCTTGGTCAAATGCGCCTGGAACGGAGAAGACCCGAACTGGGGCCGTATCATGGACGCGATCGGCTACTCCACCGCCCGCGCCAGAGAGGAAATGATCGACATCTATTACGACGGGCTGATCGCCGTAAAAAACGGCATGAAAAGCGCCACTCCCGTGAAAGCGCTACGCAACGTCATGAAGAAGCGGAAGTTCAAAGTCACCGTCGATCTCCATCTAGGCGCCGCCCAATACATCATCTACACCACCGACCTCACCGCGGAATATGTCGAGCTGAATAAAGGCGAATAGGGAAATGACTAAATCCTAATGACTAATGACTAAAAGCTTCCAATCTCATTCCGCTCCCGATCTTCAATGCTCTTTCTTAGTCATTAGTCATTAGGATTTAGTCATTCTCTTCCCATGTCTAACATCTCTTCCCCCATTCGCGCCGAAGTCTTCATCGAGGCGCTGCCTTATATCCAGAAGTTTCGCGGCCAGACTTTCGTCATCAAATACGGCGGCAGCGCCATGGAGGACGATCACCTCGTGGAGCGTTTGCTGCGCGACGTCGTGTTTCTGGAGGCGGTCGGGATTAACCCAGTGCTCGTGCATGGCGGAGGCAAGTCGATCAGTGGAAAAATGCGCGAAGCCGGAATGGCTGCGCGATTTGTGAATGGTCTGCGCGTCACCGACGAAGGTGTTATCGGCCTGGTGGAAGAAGTGCTCGATCGGGAGATCAACCCTGGCCTGGTGCAGACGATTAACGACTTTGGCGGACACGCCATTGGCTTCTCGGGCCGTGACGTTTGTCTCGGAGAGAAACTCCCGCCGCAGCTCGATGCCAAAAACGGAGAAACCGTCGATCTCGGTTATGTCGGCACGGTGAATACGCTCAATCTCGAGGCCGTCCGCGCGTGCATCGCCGCCGAAAAAGTGCCGGTGATTTCGCCGATTGCACGCGACGCCAGCGGACACACTTTAAACGTCAACGCCGACATCGCGGCAGGGTC
The DNA here is from genome assembly GCA_036388355.1 of Chthoniobacterales bacterium. Taxonomy (GTDB): domain Bacteria; phylum Verrucomicrobiota; class Verrucomicrobiia; order Chthoniobacterales; family DASVRZ01; genus DASVRZ01. Next base: position 1,615 of record DASVRZ010000153.1, read on the forward strand.
CATTGCCGCCGCTTTGGGCGCGACGAAGATGATTTACCTGAGTGACGTCCCCGGAATCATGCGGGACGTGAACGACCGCGAATCGCTCATCCCGAGCCTGAACAGCGAGATGATCAAGAAGCTCATGCACCAGGGAGTGATCGCCGGCGGAATGATCCCAAAGGTCGATTCCGCCCTCCTGGCGCTCAGCGAAGGCGTGGGAAAAGTGCATTTCATCGACGGGCGGATTCCGCACGCATTGCTGTTGGAGATCTTCACCAACATCGGCGTCGGCACCGAGATTCTACCTTAACGTGCCGATTCTGCCTCCGCCTTGATGTGCTCCAGCACACGGCGGTGCATCGCGTGGATCAGGTGATCGGAGCACGCCTGCCAGTAAGCTGCGGGCCAGATGTGGTGCCGATACCAAGTGCTGCCTTGCAGATGCGTACGGCCACCGGGCAGAGGCGTGAGGCGCAATTCGCCGCGCTCGGAGACGAGATAATCCTTCACATGCGCAGGTTCGATGTGCTGCCAGGGAGAAAGTTCATCCATGGCTCGCGGCTGGCTTCGCACGTCAAACGCGAGGAGGTGCGGTTCGTTCCAGACGGTAATCGGCTCGACGAAGGCACCCGTGGAAATTCGCAATAACGAATGGCGCCCACTCCTTTTCCTTCGATCCGCGCATGGGTGGATAGGCAATGCCCGTCTTGAAAACCCATTCCTTCGGCGGGGGAATGGCGCTGAATTCCACCACGCGCGGCCACACGACAGCGGGATCGGCGTTCACCTCCACCGACGTGACAATGCGGGTGAGGGGCGGCTCGGCGATGTGGCCGTTTTC
>DASVRZ010000154.1:0-12991 GCA_036388355.1 Chthoniobacterales bacterium
ACGGCTGGGGCTTCGTCAACGTCAACCTGCGCCCTTATTACGCCGAAGGTTCCAAGAGCATGGGCTTCGAAATCGCCGAGCAACTCGGCTGGAAATTGCCGCGGCACACCGTCGCGCCAATGGCCAGCGGCTCGCTTCTCACGAAGATCCACAAGGCTTACAAAGAATTCATCCAGCTCAACATCGTCGAGGAATCCCCGTTCTCCATCCACGGTGCGCAAGCGGCCGGTTGCGGCCCGATTTCCGCCGCTCAAAAGCTCGGCTCCGACATCGTCAAACCCGTCGCCAAGCCGAACACCATCGTCAAATCGCTCGCCATCGGCACGCCGGCGGACGGCTATTACGCCATCAAATCAATGAGAGAAACCGGCGGCTCTGCGGAAGATTGCACCGACGAAGAAGTGGTCGAGGGCATCAAATTGCTCGCCGAGATGACCGGCATCTTTGCCGAAACCGCCGGCGGCGTCACCGTAGCCTGCGCCCGGAAGCTCATCGCCAGCGGGAAAATTCCCGCCGACGAGAGCGCCGTTCTTTGCATCACCGGTCACGGGCTCAAAACCCAGGAAGCCATCCACGGGAAATGCGGCGAATCCCGCCTCATCAACCCGAGCCTCCGCGAGTTCGACGAACTTATTGGCAAAGAACTCGCCACCCGTTAACCTCCGCTCTCCATGCCTACCAATATCCGCATCCCCACACCTCTCCGCCGCCTCACCAACGAACAGGAAGTCGTTCAAGCCGAGGGCGGCACGGTGCAGGCGCTCCTAGACAACTTGGAAACCAACTTCCCCGGTTTGAAAGAGCGCATCTGCGACGAGTCGGGCAAAATCCGCCGCTTTGTGAACGTTTACGTCAACGACGAGGACATCCGCTTTTTGCAAGAAAACGAGACCGCAGTCAAAGACGGCGACGAAATCAGTATTGTCCCCGCCATCGCAGGAGGATAGACGCTCATGGCCATCGAAAAAAAACGCTTCTGGCTCGATTTCCCCGGTGACCTCGTCACCGAGCCGATTGTTTACAACTTGGTCAAGCGCTTCGACTTGATCCCCAACATCCGCCAGGCGTCCGTGAGCCAGGATGCTGGGATCATGTCCCTGGAAGTCGAAGGCGAACGCGAGAAAATCGCCGAAGCCGTCCAGTGGCTCGAGCAGACCGGAGTGAAGGTCGAGCCGTTGGAAATCAACGTCATCGAAGGTTAGCAGGCGCCCCTTCACGCGTAGTCCGAACGCCCGAGTAATTACTCACCTGTTGCCGTGATCAGAATTGACTTCAACGGCGACTTCCCGTGGGGCGTGGTCGTTCCGTGGACGATCTTCTGGCTCGGCATACTAGCCCGCATCCTTACGCGCGAAGACTTCGACACCCTGCAGAAGCTGCTCTGGGTTGTCGTCACGATCTTCGTTCCGGTCTTCGGAGTCTTCCTCTATCTCTTCATCGCGCCCTCAGAAGTTAGAGAGAAGAACACCATCATTCCCGGCAGCGACGTCTCCGGCACCCCATGGGCAGGCAACCCCAGCTACACGACGAGTCAGAAGAAAGCTGGAAAAGACTTATATTAGTCGGCGAACCCTCTGACGTACCGTGCCCGAAGACCAAACAAACCCGACTTTGCGACGCTACCCTAAGCGCCTCGTCGTGGCGCTTGTAGTCTTCTCGCTGTTTGCAGCAGGCGCTTTTGCCGCTTACCGCAGTCATAGACCACACGCATTCGTTCAGCACTGGAGCGAGCGGTTTCAGGACGTGAACAGTCTCGAGACTGCCAAGCGCATAGAGCAGTCCGAGGCAGTCGTTGTTCGCACGCTGCCGTCGGGGGAGTGGTTCATCGCCACCTGTGAGCATTCGTGTTGTTCGGGTGCCGGTTTCGACGCGACGGTTATCCGCGACAGCACAGGAGCCATCTACGCCGACACGACACACACGTTTTGCGGTATCGAAGGCTTGGGCGAGGAGCTTGGCGCTCGGAGCGTTCCCGCTTCCTCGCTACAGTCCTTTTACCTGGCTCTCTCTCAGCTCAAGCTCAAAAAGCAGTGAGGCCGGAATCGCCTTGCCCCCACATCTCCCATTCATTTGCTGAGCTTAAGGTTCTTGGGCTACTGATCACGTCTGTCCCCGATGTGTCATTTCATAACCGCAATCATTCCGGCCGAGGCTAGCCTCGATTTGCTCCGTGGAGTTGCTCGTGACCACGCACTCGCGCTTACGAAGATTCATAACCCGCATGTTGAGGCGCAACTAACCCCCAGCGAGCACTACTACCTGACGACGTCCGGTAGCTGCGATTGTGGCACCGTCTTCGGCTCGCGTCGCCGCCGGGAAAGGCGCTCACAGGCCAGCGAACCGGACGAGAGAGACGTCGCCGCACTGCGGCGGAGCGGCTGGAGCGAAGCAAAGATCGAGCGTTGGCTTTCACAGCGTGCCGTGACGGTTTCTCGCAACTCACGGACTGAGCGCGTACGTGCGCAGTCGGACGAACTCGAAGCTGCCAATTGGCAGCACTTCCTCACCGAGGTTCTGGCATCCGGCTGCACCTCCATCGGGATTCTCCTTCACTGGTATCGTGGATCTTATCTTCACGAGAAGATTCAAATTTTGAGTCGCCATTCCGTTTCGGTGGCAAAGATCACCCCCGAATTCCTCACAGGCCTATCCGAAGACGAGCTATATGTCTTCACCCGATGACTCAACGTCTTTATCATGCTCCACAGCTGACGCCTGGATGGCGTATTTGCATTTCGAGACCAAATCGCCGCAATCGCTGGGCGTTAGTAGATACGCGCCATGAGTGATGTCTTAATCGGTGGAGTTGAGAAACGGACGATCGTCATTGCGGACTACGATCCGCTTTGGACGACGAAGTTTCAGCAGCACGCTGCGATCATCGCGAACACTTTGGGAGAAAAGGCGCTCGCCATCGAGCACGTCGGATCGACTGCCGTGCAGGGATTGGCCGCCAAGCCGATCATCGACATCGATGTTGTCGTGGAGCATTCCAGCAAAGAGGACGCTTACCTGCCCGACCTTTTAGCTCGCGGCTACCTTTTGCGGGTGCGCGAGCCGGACTGGCATGAGCATCGGATGCTGCGCACGCCGGAACTCAATGTGCACATCCACGTCTTTTCCGCTGGTTGCCCAGAAGTGGCTCGGCATCTCGCCTTTCGCGATCATCTCCGCAGTCACGCCGAGGACCGGCTCCGCTACGAGGCCCTCAAGCGCAAGCTCGCCACTGACGATTGGTCGGACATGAACGCCTATGCGCAGGCAAAGACCTCACTAGTGGAGGAGATCCTTGCCCGGAGCACTTCTCCGGCAGCAACTGGGCAGGCATGTTCGGCCCGTGAATATAGATTATGGATTAGAGACGCCTCCCTGTCCGACTTAGCCAGCCTCGCGGAGGTAAACCCCGAAAAGTCAGCCGCTATCCACCGCGACCGGATCCGAGACGCGGAGCAGTTTGGCACTCGATACCTAGTCCTTCAACAGGACGAGCTCCTGGCGGGCTACGGCGTGCTGGTATTTGAGCGGCCTCCCTCCTGGCCCGACGCGGGCAGCCGCGAGCATCTGCCCCACATCGTGGATCTTTACGTGCGCCCCGACCTCAGAGGCAATGGGCTCGGGACCACGTTCATCAGCCTCATCGAGCAAACTGTCCAGGAAGCTGGCGGCGACAGGCTGTTCATCGCCGTCGATCCTATCGAAAACTCCCGGGCCCATGCTTTGTATTTACGCTTGGGTTACGTGCCGCTCGAAAAGACGCCCCAGAAGGTTTATTGGAGCTTCACCGACTCAGCGGGCTGCAGGCACCAAGGAGAAGACTGGAACATCAACCTTGTGAAAGCCCTCGGATGAATTCAGCTGCATCACACAATGCGCTGCCAAAATGAATCATTGGAAACATATCCCGCTGGCTGACTACAAAGGGCACATGGCGTTGTTCACCGTCGGGCAGGCGCGAATGCTCGCAGCCGAGTTAGCCGCAGCTGTTTCGCGATTCAGCCCCCGCTCGATGGCACTTCTGGGCTGCGCCGGAGGCAATGGACTCGATGCGCTGGTCGATGAGATGCTCACTCGGCTGGTCTGCGTCGACATCAACTCCTCCTATATCGACGCCCTGGAGGAACGCTTCAGAGGCAGATTCCAGAACCTGGAGTGTCACGTCACGGAGATCGAGCAACTAACGATCGAGGGCGAGGTGGATTTGGTCTTCGGCGGGGTGATCTTCGAGTATACGCGTTTGGGCGAGGCACTTCGCTCCGTGAGCAAGCTCTTGGCGCGGTGGCAGAACGTTCATCGCGGTCGTGCAAATGCCGGCTGATGGTGTCTCCACGGTTTCTCCGTCGCCCTATGCTGAGGCTTTGTCGGTGGTTGTTGGGTTCTTCCAGTATGTTGCCCAGGATGCGTTTGTAGGAGCTGCGGAGGCAGAAGGGCTGGCCTTGGTATACCAGCAGCTAGTCACTTTGGAATCCGGCAAATCCTTCACCATCATGGAATTCAGGAAAGGTCCTACCGAACTGTAATTAGCGGCCACATGTTCAGTTCGCCCTGTTACAGCCCGTTTAACGGGTATCTCAAGCCACATAGATGCGGCGTTACAATCAAGGACCAGACGCGTTCTCGACATGCGTGCGCAGCCCCAGATGGCGTTCCGCATCTGGGAGTATCGGTTTCAATGCTGCAGGCGACCCTCCAAGTTCTGGAGTTGGGGTTGCAGCCTGCAGATGCATCTCCGTTTTTGGAGCGTCGTGCGCGTCGTGCAGATGGCCCTCCAGATTCCGGAACCCAGGCTTGCAGCGTTGCGGATAAGCCTCCGACTTTCGGAGGCGCGTTTGCAGGTCTGCAGATCGTGTTCCGCATTTTGGAGCTCGCTTAGCAGTCCTGCGGATGGCCTCCCATTTCTGAAGGGGTTGGTCGCAGGCGTGGAAGAATGGTCCTGCTCCGCACAAGGGCATGCCCGCGTTGGGTGCGTGGCTGCTAGTGCGGAACTGTGCGCGTCGCCATCGGGTATTTTGCACGTTATGACGCCTTCCGCGGGTGACAGAGGCCTCTTCATCGCGAGCCGCCGCGGCGAGTCTGGCGGTTTACGAATGCGCCGAAACCGCCTATCGAGCGCAACCAATAGCGTCGATTTGGCGTCTACCTGGCGTAGGTGAAGCTCCACTGCGTCTCCACTTTTTTGCCTTTGACGCGGCCGGAGACGATCACTTTGTAGGAATCCGGGTGGAGGTTGCGGCCGACTTGGTAGCTGATCATTTTCGTAGCGGTATCGTATTTCGAGGGCACCAGGCCGAAGCCGCTGATCCACATCTCCACGGAGGCGGGGTCGAGTTCGCCCATGGTGGCGAGGTTGGCGCGGACGATGGGCTTCGGTTCGTTGATGGTGGAGCCGCTTTGCGGCTCGGTGATCATGGAAGCCGAGGCGAGTTGTGCGGAGACCGGAGCGTCGCCGGTGGCAGCTTGCACCGGCCCACCTTGGAAGCGAATGGCGTTGGCGAAGACCTGCGGTTTGGTGGATTCAATAGCGTAACGGCCGATAGCATCGGAGGGCACTCCCCAGCCAAGGGTCTGGCCGTAAACGGTGAAGAGCGCTTCATAGCCGGCCTTCAGACCAGCGGCGCGGACGGTTTCGTTATGCAGCCCATAAGGATAGGCTAGCGCCGTCACCTGCACACCGAGTTGGTTTTCGATATTTCGCTTTGAGTCGCCGAATTCCGATTCGAGCCATTTGTCGTAGTCGGGTGCCGCCTTTTTCGAGCGCAGATCGGAATGCGAGACCGTGTGGCTCTGGATATCCACTCCCGCGTCCCGCATTTCAGCGAGTTGTTCCCAAGAAACGGATTTACCACCCGATTTAGCGCCGCCTTTAATGTAGTCGGTGTAAACGAACATCGTGAAGGGATAGCCGAACTTCTTCAAAATGGGCCAGGCCACTTCGTAGCCGGAGAGATAGCCGTCGTCGATGGTGATGACAGCGGCTTTGGGCGGGATGACTTTCTCGTTTCTCCGCCAGGCGAGGAAATCCTGCATGCCAATGACGGTGATGCCGTTGTCCTTGAGCGCGGCCATCTGTTTCTCGAATTCCTCTGGCTTGATGGCGAGAGAATCTGGCACTGCCTCGAACCGATGATAGCAAAGCACCACCACGCGGGCGTCTTTGTTGGCCTGAATAGCTGCGGGCGGTGTCGCGGTCGGAGCGGGGGTCGGAGTAGCGACGACGAGGGGTGCGGGCGGCGGGGCTGGTTTGGCGACGGGCTGGGGCTGCTTCTTGCAACCGGGAACGCACAGGAGGACGACGGAGAGTAGGATGGCGATCTTACGCATAGGAAAAACGTGTCGGGATAAAAGGAGCTAACAAACCACTGATCCGCGCCCGCTGCCACTCCGGGCAAAGGGCGAAGATCGTGGGGCGACTTCAATCCAGGCCGAGAGCTCGGAAGGTGGCGTCGTTGTGGGCGAAATGGCGATCCAACGAGCAAACGTCGTCGATTTCCTGACGCGTCATGACCCGGTTGATGTCTTCCTCGGCTTCGAGGTTGTCTTGCAGGCTGATGTTGCCCTGCCACGTCTTCATCGCCGCGCGTTGGACGGCTTCGTAGGCCGCTTTGCGGTCGAGGCCTTTCTTCGTCAGCTCGAGCAGCACGCTTTGGGAGAAGTAGAGGCCCTTCGTGATGCGCAGGTTGCGATCCATATTCTCTGGGTAAACGAGGAGCTTCTCCACAAGGGAGGTGAGTTTCCCGAGCATGTAATCGAGCAAAGTGCAGGAATCCGGCAGGATAATGCGCTCGACGCTGCTGTGGCTGATGTCGCGTTCGTGCCAGAGGGCAACATTTTCCAGAGCGGCGACGGCGTTGCCGCGGATGACTCGGGCGAGGCCAGAGAGGCGTTCGCCGGTGATGGGGTTGCGCTTGTGCGGCATGGCCGAACTGCCCTTTTGGCCGGGGCTGAAATATTCCTCCGCCTCAAGAACCTCGGTGCGTTGCAAGTGACGGAACTCGGTCGCCCAGCGATCAATGCTCGACGCGATGAGCGCGAGGGTGGTCATGAATTCGGCGTGGCGATCGCGCTGCACGACCTGGGTGGAAAGGCTGGCGGCTTTGAGCCCCATTTTCTCGCAGACATAGGTCTCCACGCGCGGATCCAGATGGGCGTGGGTGCCGACGGCGCCGCTGAGTTTGCCAACGCGGACGCGTTCGCGGGTTTGCTCGAGGCGTTCGATGGAACGGCCAAACTCGTCGTGCATCAATGCGAGCTTGAGACCAAAAGTGATCGGCTCTGCATGGATGCCGTGGCTGCGGCCGATCATCGGCGTGTCCTTGAACTCCAGTGCGCGCTTGGCGATTACTTCACGGAGCTTTGCGAGGGCGTCGAGAAGGAAATCGCACGACTGGAGCATCTGCGCGGCCAGCGTCGTGTCGAGGATGTCGGACGACGTCAGACCTTGATGGATCCAACGGGCGGACGGCCCGACGTAGGACGCCACATTCTCAAGAAATGCGATGACGTCATGATTGGTGCGCTTCTCGATTTCGAGAATCTCTGCGAGATCAAAACGCCCTTTTGCGCGAATTTCTGCAGCATCGGCTGCAGGGATTTGCCCTATCGCAGCCATCCCCTCGCAAGCGAGGGTTTCGATTTCGAGCCAGAAGGAAAACTTGCGCTCCTCAGCCCAGAGGTCACGCATACGGGAAGTAGAATAACGGTCGATCACAGCCGTGCAGAATCCCGTGTCTGCCCAGCCATAGAAAGGAAAAAATCAGCTAATTTCTTAGCTGATTTCTTTCCAGGTTTAGCAAACTTTGGAGCGCGTGCGGCGGCCGGGAGTGGCCAGGCGGACGCGTCCGCTCTCGAGCAGATCAGAGATAGCGGCGGCGGCTTCGCGGCTGTTTTTGGAGCAGGAAGTCACGGCTACAATGAGGTCGCCGAGGGAGTAGCTTTTCTTGTTGGTGCGTGTGTTTTTCATGTCAGGTGAGGTTAGTTGTTTGTTATCTGTTACGTTCTATAGAGCACAGGCGATGCCACGATGTTCAAAAAAAATTCTTAGAGGGAGAAAAGGCGGCTTTCCCCTCTGACGGCGTCAGGCAGGTGTATTAAGAAATGACACTTTGTCACAGATTGAAACGGCTAGTGACAGAACGCGCGGGCACGACGCTCCCAGGAGCTAAATCACTGCACCTGCGCCAGCCGGAAAACGGGCGGCTAACCGCGCTGCAGGCGCTTGAGTTTTCCCGCGAGGCTGACCCGCTTCGCCGGAGACATCCGGTCGATGAAGAGCACTCCGTTGAGATGATCCGTCTCGTGCTGAACGGCTCGGGCCAGGAGTCCGGTGGCGGAGAAGCGGATTTCTTTTCCGTCTAGACCGAGGGCGGTGACGCTGACGCCTGCCGGGCGAGTGATCATGGCGTTCATCTCGGGGAAGCTGAGGCAACCTTCGTTACCGGATTCCGTTTCCTTGGTGAGCTCTAATTTCGGGTTGAGTAGGATCAACGGCATGTGGTCGGCCAGTTTCACCGCCTTGCCGTCGATGCTCATGGTGCTGGGGCGATCTTCCGAATCTTGCACGTCGATGACCGTGAGCTGAATGGCGTGTCCCACTTGTTGCGCGGCGAGCCCGACGCCTTCCGCGTCCACCATCGTTTCGAGCATGTCCATTGCGAGCTTCTTGAGCGCGGGGGTGATTTCTTTGATTTCCTTGCCCTTGGTCCGGAGGACAGGGTGGCCATAGGTAACGATCGGCAGAACCATGTTATTTAGCTTGGGATTGAGTAAAGGCGGGGAGGTTTTTAATGCCGGCTTCTTTGAGGGCGTCCATGACTTTGAGGATAAAACCGAAGGAGGCTTCCTTGTCGGCGCGCAGGGCCAGCGGGCGGGAGGCGTCGCGGTCGCGAATGGCGGCGGTGAGCTCTTCCAGAGTGGCGATGGGACGATCGTCGAGCTGCATTTTTTCCTCAGCGGTGATCGCGAGGAGCAACGGATTCGCCGGATTCGCAGCTTCGCGAGCTTGCTTGGACTCGGGGAGGTTGATCGTGAGTTCGGACTGCGTCGATTTAAAGGTCGTCGTGACGATGAAAAACATCAGCAAGATCGCGAAGATGTCGATCAAGGACACGATGATGATGGTGGGCATCCGCTTTTTGCGGGCGTAGAATCTCATGACGGATCGTCGAGGCCGGGAGTGGGTCCGACGGATTTACGAGGTTCGGTGAGGCCAAGTCGGGGCTTTTGCGAGTAACATTTCCCGAGCAGCTCCGCGATGATCGACTCCATCTCGACGGACATGTTTTCGATCTTGCGGGAGAAATAGGAGTGAGCCACCAGGCTCGGCACGGCGATGCCGAGGCCGACGATGGTAGTGCTGAGCGCCTCGGAAATACCCGCGGCGATGCCGCTAAGATCGCCCGTGGAAGTGGCACCGGAACCGATGCTCGCGAAGACGGTGACCAGCCCGGCAACAGCTCCGAGCAAGCCGAGGAGCGGCGCGATGCCGACCACGATTTCCAGAACGACGAGCCCGGCTTCCAGGCGGACAATTTCATGACGGGCGCGGGTCTGCACAGCTTCCACGTTTTCCGATTTCGGCCATTTCAAGTGGTCGAGAGCCACGACGGCGACGCGGGCAAGAGCAGCAGGATCGCCTTTGACGAGACGGGAAATGCGCTGCGGGTTATCGCCCGGTTGGAGGCGCTGAATTTCGTTTTCAATGATGGAAGGCAGCACCGCGCTTCGGCGCAACGCGAAGGCGCGCAGCCCGATCACCGCGAAAGAGGCCACGGAACACACGATGAGGAGCACCATGAAGAACCCGCCCTGTTTGATGAGGTGCAGGGTGGATTCTACAGAGAAGGCGAGAAAAAGAGACGTGATCATTCCGGCGGGAAACTAGTAAATCGTGAAGGAGAAAGGCAGTTCGAGGCGCTGTGTATGGAGAGTGCTAACGACATCATCGGGAATCGGCGGAAACTCAGCATCCATAATAGATTGCGTGCAGGTCGATGCAAAACCTTCGTTCGATGTGTTGCTGATCACGCGGAAGTTTCCCACTTTGCCGGTGCTATCGATGGTGAAAATGACCCGGAACGAGCCGGGCGCGACAAAGGCTGCATCGCGCTTGATGTAAAAATACCAGCGGGAGCCAATGGCGTTTTCCACCTGGCGAAGGTAGCGGCCCAGCGGAGTGCCTCGGGTGGCTAACGAAGGTCGGCCGCGATTGGAAAGGCTGCCTTCGATGCGCGTCGCACGGGTCTGCGGCTGAAACTGGCCGCCGGCGCTCGGTGCTTGCGGGGCCGGGGCTTCGGGCGCAGGCGTCGGAGTGCTGCGGCCGATGGCTAGAGTGTCGTCCGGGAGAGGTTCGGGCGTCGGCGCGGGGGTGGCGCTGGGCTGGGGAGTCGCTTCGGCCATGGGAGCTGGCGTGGGAGTGGGTTGCTCTTTTTGCTTAGGCGCGGACGAACTCGAGGTGGTGGGTCGGCCGCCGAGGATGACGTCTTGATCCTGCAAGGTGAGCTCGCCTGACGCGCGGCCCTCGACGTTTGGCATGTCTTCCGGTCCGCTGCCCGGCTTGTTGCCGCCGGCGGCGGTGTCGCGGTCGGAATCAAAGCGCGCCTTCTCAGGAGGAGTGAGCGCCTCTTGAAATTGATCAGAACGAATCGTTTGCCGTTCCGGTGGCGGCGTCGGAGCCACGGCGAGATCCGCCGTTTCCGCAGGGATGAGGGTGATCTCGACCGGTTTATCGTCCTTCGGCAGCGGGATAGGCGGCTGACTCGCTTTGAGTTCCATCCAGACGGAAAAGAAAATCAGGAGAAGAACGTGGAGAAAGAGCGACCCGAGAATGGCCAGGGCCACTTTTTTTCTCGAGTCGGGCGGCTTCTCCATGGGAGCGACATGATACTGAAACAAAGCCCGTTGTCACGGGACGAGGTGCGGGCGCAAGGCGTCGCCGGAGAGGATGCCGACGGTCTGGAAGACGCTTAACTGAGCGCAACACTCCACTTCGGCGGTGCGGCCGCGTTCGCAGAGGCGGCTGCCGTTTCTGGAGTTCGCGAGAACGGAAGGAACATCGTTGCGGTGGGTGTTCCAGAGAGTAAGGAGCATTTTGGCGGCGTCGCTTGGTTGGAGTTTCAGTTCGTTTCTGGATGTGAGGTCATGGAGAAGAGCGCCGGCTCCTAGTGCGTCCTCGATCGCGAAATCATTCCCGGTGCCTGCGCAGACCATGAGTAGCTTCGCTGGCTGATGGGCCGCCAGCCAACTCGCCATAGCTGAAATGTTTAGCAGCGACCCAGCGATGACCATTCCGGCATGGGTAACGGCGCGGAGTGCAATAGTGCCGTTCGTTGTGGTGCTAATAATCTCCCTGCCCGTCACATTGTTATATTCAAGCGGGGAATTACCTAGATCGAAGCCGCTGATTATCTCGCCGTGACGTTCTCCTCCTAACAAAGCGTCCGGATGTTTCTCCTTCAGCGCGTGCGCCTCGGCGATGTCTTTCGCGGGATAAATCGCAGCTGCTCCGTGGTGTAGAGCCATGGTCATGGTCGAAGTGGCGCGCAGAACGTCGAAAACCACTGCGGTGGTTTCCGACAGGTTAGCAGCGGCCAGACTCAGGATTTCTGCGGGGGTGAGAACGACGGATACCCTCATTTCTCGGCGCGTTTTTTCATAGTTAGTCGGGCGTGGTGAAAGAGATATTGCTGGGCATACCCGCCATAGGGGCCGAAGTAGCTGGCGGAGAAATCTCGAAGGCGTTTTGAAGTGACGTTCCGCTTTTTCGCGAAATAAAGCTCCCGCAAAACGCGTTCGATCCAGACATCGATGGGAAAAGATTCCAGGCGCTCATAGGCGAAGAGCAGCACGCAGTTGGCCACTTTCTCCCCGACACCAGGTAGGCGACACAGCTCCTCGCGCAGTTCGTTCGCGGGAAGCGCGCGCAGTTTCTCTAAATCGATCTGACCTTCCGCCACCATTCGCGCGGCGCCTGCCAGATTCTTTGCCCGAAAGCCGAGCCCCGCTTCCCTTAACGCAGCTTCTCCCGCATCTGCTAATGCTCCCGGCGTCGGATACGTATGGAAGCCCTCCTCAATTCTCTCACCATAACGAGAGCGCAGGGTCAGCGAAATTTGCCGAATGTGCGGCACCTGTTTAAGCGCCGAAGTGATAAACGTGGCCAGGCATTCCCAAGCCGGCTGCCGCATGATACGCAGACCTTGGCAAAACTCCGTCGCGGCGGACATGGAAACATCCGTGGGAAACGAGTTCACGATCTCTTCCAGCGGATGATCCAGCGCGAAATATCTAGCGATACTAGCATCGTCGCCCCGGAGGATCTCCAGGACATCCCCCACCTGCCGCAAGGAGACTAGTTCTGTCCCGATAAGTCCGCTGAAAGTTTCCCCTTCGAGGAACCAATGAAACACCTGCCCCGATCCCAGCGTTTTCGCGAGATCGAATCGGGCGCAGGGGATTTCTGAAACGGGCACGCGTGAGTGTATCACGCTGCCGTCCAGAAATCAGGAGCCAACAGGGGTGTCGAGGCGGGTCTTGATCGCCTTGATCAAGGTGGAAGGCACGTAGGGTTTGGGCAGGTAGGATTTCGGATCGGTGTCGCCGGTGGTGTCCACCATGGAATCCATGCTGTAACCGCTGCTGTAGATGACCTGGAGCGTCGGATTATCGGCGCGCATCATCTGGGCGACTTGCGGGCCGGAGAGACTGCCGGGCATGACCATGTCGGTGAGGACCAGGTCAACGGTGTCTTTCTTTTCCTGCCAGAGGGTGAGGGCCTCGTCGCCGGAAGAAGCTTCCAGCACATGATAACCGGAATTTTCCAGAACCATGCGTGCGAGGGAGAGGAGCACCGGCTCATCTTCAATAACGAGGATCGTTGGTTTCCCAGCTTTCTCGGGTTGGACGATCGGGTGGTGAACAATGCGGACGGTGATCCGTTGTGTCTGCGGGGTCGAGGTTTGCGCCATACTACCTATTTAAGCAGGAGACAGGCCAGACC
>DASVRZ010000155.1:0-15815 GCA_036388355.1 Chthoniobacterales bacterium
ACCATGAAAAACAGCCAACCCATTGCGGATCACGACGGAATCGTGGCCATTGCACCCAGTGCCGAAGGAGAACGCATTGAGATTACGTTCGATCCATCGCGCCTTTCAGAGGAAGACATTCGGCAGATGGCGCTGGAGCACCTGCGGCCCGAGGGTTTTCAGCAGACGCTGCATGGATTGGCGGGTGAGGACTCTGGTGTGCGGCGAATAGAAGGCGTCTCTGGCGCGCGGCGGGCGTCGGTTACTTATATAGGACGAGTGCTCTGTCTGACGTTCGATTCTGCGGCAACTGCTGTGAAGGGGAAGACCCGCGGTGTGAAAAAGGCGCACGTCAAGGTGCCTGGGGCGCGGCCGGGTTTCTGGCAAAGAGCCACAGCGGGTGAGCTGAACGATGAGCTCTCCTGCGGGCTCGGATTACTCTGTCTTTTGCTGGCCTGGGCTCTGGAGCGTCAGCTGGGCCAGGGCTGGGGAACCAACCTGCTTTACCTGGGTGCCTACGTTCTTTGCGGTCAGGCGGGAGTGCGCTCCGCCATCGCCTCGCTCCGGGAGAAAACCCTGGATGTCGATGTGCTTATGGTTCTCGCCGCATTGGGAGCGGGTATCGTCGGCGCGCCTTTCGAGGGTGCGTTGCTGCTTTTTCTCTTCAGCTTTTCCAACGTTTTGCAGAGCTATGCTCTGGAGCGAACGCGGCGGGCGATTGAATCGCTGCTCACGCTGCGCCCGGACACCGCGCTCAAGAAAACCGGGGACATCGCCGAACTGGTGGCGGTGGATTCCCTGGAGCCGGGCGACATCGTGATGGTCAGGCCAGGCGAACTCCTCCCCGTCGATGGGTTGGTGGCCGAGGGGACCAGCAGTGTGGACCAGGCCAGCCTCACCGGCGAGTCGATGCCGGTGGCTAAATCCGTCGGCGCGAAGGTGTTCGCGGGAACGATGAACCAGACCGGAGCTTTGGAAATCACCGTCACGAAGAAAGCGGAGGATTCGACGCTGGCGCGCATAGTTCGGCTTGTGGCGGAGGCGCAGGCGGAGAAATCCGGCACGCAGCGTTTCCTGGAGAACGCGGAGAAGAGCTACGCGGCGGGAGTGATTGCGCTGACTGTCGTGGTCTTTCTCGTGCCGTGGCTGGGCTGGGGTGAAACGTTCGCGAGCGCTTTTTATCGTGCGATGACCCTGATGGTTGTGGCGTCGCCGTGTGCGTTGGTGATTAGCACACCCGCGACCGTTCTCTCGGCGATCGGCGGGGCTGCGCGGCGAGGCATTCTCATCAAGGGCGGTGCGCATCTGGAGCAGGCGGCGCGGGTGGATATTGTGGCCATTGACAAGACCGGGACGCTCACGACAGGGAAGCCGACCGTGACCGATATTATTCTTCCAGGAGGCTCCTACGCAGTGGCGAATGGACCGTTGGCCGAGGAAGCACGCGCATTGCTCGCCATCGCCGCCTCGCTGGAATCTAAGTCGGAGCATCCGCTGGCAGCGGCCATGGTTGCTGGCGCGCAAAAGCTGAACCTCACGCTGCCTCTGTCGACGGCGTTTCAATCCACTCCTGGAAAAGGAGCCGAGGCCGATATCGAGGGCACGCACTACATCCTGGGTAGCGAGCGACTGTTTGAGGAACTCGGAGCGGTGAATCGCTCGGAGTTCACGGCCGCTCCCTCGCAGTGCCGTGGGAAAACTTGCGTTTGGATGGGCGAGAGCGACGGCAGCCGGGTCCGGGTGCGGGCGGTGTTTGCGATGGCTGACACGATGCGACCGGAGGCGAAAAACATGGTTGCGCGGCTCCACGCCGTGGGTGTTCGAAAGATCGTCATGCTCACTGGCGACCAGAACGACGTGGCGGCGGCCATCGGGGCCGAGGCGGGCGTCGATGAGTTTCGCGCGGAACTGCTCCCAGAGGACAAGCTGGAGGCGATCCGCGAGCTGAAACGCGAAGGCACTGTGATGATGATCGGCGATGGCGTGAATGACGCTCCCGCCCTCGCGACGGCGGATCTAGGCGTATCGATGGGAGCAGCCGGAACGGATGTGGCGATGGAAACGGCGGATGTCGTTCTCATGGGCGACAAGCTGGAGAATATTGCCGTGTTGCTAGGAATGGCGCGGCACGCCCGACGCGTCTTGATTCAAAACCTCGTCTTTGCAGGCTTGGTGATTGTCACCTTGATCATTGCAGCACTTGGCTTCCGTCTGCCGTTGCCAATGGGAGTCATCGGCCACGAAGGCAGCACCGTTCTGGTCTGCCTGAATGGCCTGCGGTTATTAGCTTATCGACCCAAGCGGTAGGCCCTCCATATCTGCGCGAGCACCCAAACAGGTTCCCTCATTTTGCGAGGTTTCGGAGGGTATTCCGATAACGCTCCGTGATATCGCGTGCGAGAAGCATCTGATGCGAGACATCCGCATGATGAGCGCTCATCCGTAAGCTCCCTTCGCCTGCTTCTGTAAGGGTGATCACGTCGCCTTCATTCACTTGCATGTGAGCAAGCGCCTCTTCGGGGAGAATGACACCATCGGAATCTCCTACTTTCCGCAGCTTGAGCTTGAGGATCATCCGCCGACAGTAACTCCAATTGCTGAGACGTCGAACAGTTACCGCACGCCAGCCACTTGGAAGCCTTCTGCTTCGAGCAGGCTGCGGATTTTTGCCACTTGGTCGCCTTGGATCTCAATGCGTCGATCTTTGACGGTGCCGCCGCAACCGCAGGCAGCGCGGAGTTTCTTTGCAATCTTTTCGATAACCGTCGCCGGCAGGTGCGTGGCGAAATCTTGCACTACCACGACGGTTTTTCCGCCGCGATGCGCCGTCTCCCGCTGCAACACGACGCGTCCCATCTTCCAGCCCGGATCGACTGGAGCTGCCGCCGGTTGTTCCGGGCCGGGCGGCAAGGCATCCATTTGCAGGCCTGCGAAAGCCGGGTTGATGCCGCTGGTGGCGGGTGCGTTGGTGGCGATGCGGGTGGCTGCGGGACGTTTCATCGGAGAGCTATCGCAAGTTGGTGGTGAGCCGGATTTCCGCGACTTTGTTGATCTCGACCAACGCGCTGAGCGCCGCAGTTGCCTGACGGACGGTCAGTTCGGGCGTGGAGAGTAAAACATTCCCGCCACGCGAACTATACTTCCAGGCTGCGGGGCGAATACCCGTCGCGGCTTGCAGACGGGCGTGAATGCTGGAGGTGATGATGGCGTCTTCCATCAGCGACGGCGGCGAATCGCTCATTCGGACGCGGCGCTTTGGAGTCACGCGCCATTGCTGGTTCGACACCCGAGTCACCCGCCAATCGGAGAGCTCGTCCGGCAAGTCCGCGGAGAGCCGCGTCTCCTGACGAGCCGCTTTGCGCGGGGATTGGTCTGCGATTCCTCGAGTTCTGGCCGGCTCCCATGGCTGGAGCGGCTTCGGAGCGGGAATGGGAGGCTCGGCGACCGACGGCTTCGCACCAGGCCCGAGAAAAGCCGTTTTCTGAGCTCCCGGCGTTCTCGTAGACGGCGTGGCTGCCTGACGAGTTTGACATCCTGCAAGGACAGCAAGCAGCAGGAGCAGCGCCGGGATTTTCCGATTGGAGGCTTGGCGAAACGGGGAGGTGGTGGTTACCATGAGTGACTAATGGAAGGATGTCTGAAGCTAAAACCCCGGTGGCGCAGCGTTTTCAACCTGACTTGGCTGGCCGCGATGGTAATCAGCTTCAGCGCGTGTAATCAAGTCGTCCAGAAGCATCAGGTGAAATTGCGCAACGACGCGGCGGAGGCCAATCGGCGGGGCGATTACGTCGCGGCGCTAAATCTCTTTGAGGCGTCGCTAGATGAGTCAGCGAGCTCGGCCGACATCCACTTTCAGATGGCGCTCATCTGCGAAACGAAGCTGCACGATCCTCTGGGCGCGTTGTTTCATTTTCGGCGTTGCGAACGGATCGCTCCTCAAGGCCGACACGCCGCTGAAGCCCGCAAATCCTGCGCGCGCCTGGAGCCGATGGTGGTGAGCACGCTCTCCAAGGAAAACATGCTTTCCAAAACGGAGGCGGTGATCTTGAAAAACGAGGCGCAGACGTTGCGCAAACAGATCATCCAACTCAAAGCGCAACTAGCCGCCGCCCCTCGACCAGTTGCCGACAAAAACGCGAAGAACTCGCCTCCCGATCCGGAGTTGCTCAAGAAACTCGGCGGACGCACTTACACCGTTGAGCCCGGCGATACGCTGGAGAAAATTTCCCGAAAAGTTTACAAAGACAAATCGCGCATTCGGGATATCGCAGACGCCAATATCAACAATCTGCCTGATCCGAAGAAACTGCAGGTCGGCCAGGTGTTGATCATGCCTCAGTGACCCCAGAGGGAAACTGTTGACGCTGTGTAGTGAAATGGTAATAAATCTGCTCCCCAAAACCGATATTTTTCTCAGCCGTGACCACTTCCTCCCACAAAACCGTGATCATCGCTGCGTCAGTGCTCTCGGTGCTGGCGTTCTTCCAATTAATCGTCGTCTTCGTCGTCTTGTCGCGGAAACCGGGCTCCGCTCCGCTCATCGCCGCCAGCAATCCGCCAACGGCGAGCTCGTCGGATCAACCGAAAGCCGCCACGTCCACCCAGGAAAAGACGGCTTCGAAACCTATTCCATCATCGGTTCCACCGACGGGTGAAACCGCTATCCCCGAAGAGGCCGCTCCAGCCGGCGCTCCTTCCGAGGTCGATATTCTAGTCAAACGCGCGACCGACATTCGCGATAAGGGCGACATGAGCGGCACACTCGCCAGCTTGCGCGATGCGCAAAACCTTTTCCCGGATGATCCGAAGATCATCGCGGAATTTGCCAAGACCTACGAGCAGATGGGCCTAGTGGACAAAGCGCTCGCCCAATGGAGACGCGTGATGGATGCTGGCGACAAAGCCGGGGATCTCTACGGAATCGCCGCGGAAAAAGTGCGGGTGGGTATTTCTCCAAAAGAGCCGATCTCCGGACGCGACGAGGACGGACTTCAACCGGGCTCCACGTTTGGCTTCGTCGATGTAGTGAAGAACTACGATACCGGCACCGCAGACGCGGAAAAAGTCAGCATGCGCGTCGGGATCAAAGTCCGCCCGGGAGCCGAAGTCCTCGTGCCTAGTTTTCACATGGAAGTGATGTTCTACGACTTGGTGAATAACCAGGAGGTCGCACAGCACGATCCGCAAACGACGAAAGTCACCTACGACTGGCTGAGCCTCCCGGTGGATTGGAGGGGAGACGGCGTGGAAGTGTTGAAAGTGCAGTATGCGCAAAAACCTCCTCCTCCGGGCGAGAAACCTGCTACAGAGAGGAAGTATCTGGGTTACATTATTCGTATTTATTATGAAAATGAACTGCAGGATGTGATTGCTGAACCGGTCAAGCTCCTCCAGCTTTTCCCGCCGCCCGTCAGCTTGCAGAAAGAAATCCCCCAATGAAAATTTTAGTTGTCGATGATGAAGAAGTCATAGTGGAGTCGTTGGTCGGCATTATCCGATCCTACGGCGACTTCACCGTGGAAGGGGTGCTTAGCGGCCCGGACGCGGTCGACAAAGCCGACGAAATGGGCGGCATCGATCTGCTCATCACCGATGTCGTGATGGATCGAATGGATGGATTCGCTCTTCGCGACCATCTGCGGCGGCGTTATCCGAAGCTGCACGTCATTTTCGTTACTGGTTACGATCTGAGCGACTTCGCCGCAAACGTGGGCGACGCGCTCATTTTGGCAAAGCCGATCCACTCGACCGCGATCTTGCAAGAAGTGCATCGCGTCTGGGAGGAAGTGGAAGGAGTGAATACCAGTCCCACAGAGGCACCTCCGGCGACGGCTGTTTTCGCAACGCTGACCACGACTTCGCAGTTGGTTCCTGTCGTTAAGGCAGAGCCGGAGCCGGCCACTTCCACGGATCTCCGTGCGTTGGTGCAAAAACAGGGATTTACCGGGCAGCTCGATCAGTTTCAGCTCGTAGATATTATCCAGATGTGCTGCATGAGCCGCCGCACCGGGCGGTTGCGTGTATCACGAGGCGTCGAGAGCGGCGTGATTTATCTTCGCGACGGCAACATGATCCATTGCGTCGTCGGCCCACTGCGGGGCGAGGATGCCGTTTACCGCATTATTTCGTGGGATGTCGGCCAGTTTACCTTCGAATACGGCATGGAGCCGGACGAGCAGACGATCACCGTCGGCTGGGAACATCTCGTGATGGAGGGCTGCCGCCGCCGGGACGAAAGCGGCGCTGGCGAGGAAATGCTCTCCGAAGCAGAGCGCAGTCTGGTCGGTAAAGTGTTGGGCGACTACGAAGTCGTGCGCAAGCTGGGCAGCGGCCAGTGGGGCGACACCTACGAGGCAATCCAAGCTTCGGTGAAGCGGCCGGTTGCGATGAAAGTATTGCGTTCCGATCTAGCGAACGACGGCGCGTTGGTGCAGGAATTTGTCGCTGATGCGAGTACGAAGGCAAACGTGCAACATCCGTCCATCGTCTCCGTCTTTGAGGCAGGGCAGGCGAATGGCCTCTATTTTTACACTCGCGAATATATCGATGGCGCGACGCTGGCCGATTATCAGGCGCAGGGAGCTATCATTGATGATCAAACAGCGCTCCGGGTGATCCGAGTGGTCACAGAGGCGCTGTCCTACTTGAGCCAGGGCAAAGTGCCTCGCGCGTTGCTCTCTGCCAAGAGTATCTACATCGCCAACGATGGCCGCCCTCGGTTAGCGAACCTGGCGCATCTCAAGCACGACGTGGACGCGGTTGTTCAGCGCGAAATCCAGGAACTCTCCCGAATTGTGAGCGCCACCATGCAAGGTGCCGTCGGAGCTTCTCAAGGCATGCGAGCGATGCTGTCGAGGATGCGCATCGATGGAGCGGGCGGTTTCCTTTCTTACGGGGCATTGCTGCAAGCGGTGAAGACGCTGGAGCCCAACGTGGTCCCGGCGGAAGCCTTTAAGATGAACGAGCGCGATCGCGCCGCCATCAAGGCGGTCGAGGCTGCCAAGAAGCAGCAGAAGCGCACGATGATGTATTCCACCATCGCGATGATCGTCCTCTTCTGGGTGGTTGGGTATGCGTTCTACGTCAAGGTCATCAAGCACTCGTCGAAAGTCACCAATGAGCTGGTGAAAATCCCCGCTGGACCCTTCATTTTTCAGGATGGCAAATCGGTCACTCTGCCCGATTTCTGGATTGATAAATATGAGGTGACGATCGCCCAGTATGCGGAATTCCTCGAAGCGCTCGAAAAGAACCCCACCACGAAATACGACGCCCCCGGCCAGCCCACGGGCAAGTCGCACAAGCCGAAAGATTGGGAGCGTTTCTACGTGCAGGCCAAGAAAGGCACCACCTTTGAGTTCGCGCCGATCAGTCTGGATTCACCTGTTTTCTATGTCGACTGGTATGACGCGTATGCCTATGCGAAATGGGCCGGGCGCCGTTTGCCCACCGAGCAGGAGTGGGAGAAAGCCGCACGCGGCACCGACGGTAAAATCTTCGCCTGGGGTAACACCTTCGACGCCAAGAAGCTCAACTCCAGCGCGGATTTCCACAACGATCCGAAAAAAGGCGGAGAAAAAGACGGCTACAACCGCTGGGCTCCTGTGGATAAGCAGGAGGACGATAAGAGCGATTTCGGCGTGATCGGCATGACCGGCAATGTCTCTGAATGGACGTCCACAACGATGCCTGTCATGGGCTTTGACACTCCAATCGTCAAGGGCGGTTCTTTCCGTCTGCCCGATTACGAATTGACTCTGCGCAGAACGGACTTATTGCAGGAGCAGTCGAAAATGTCATTGGGCTTCCGAACTGTTTCGGATAAAGCGCCACCGGCCAAATAAAATCCCCCCTCATGCTCCCTCGTCGCCTGTTCCCCTTCTGCCTCCTGCTGGCGATCTGCCTCTTCGCCGGAAACGTCTCCGCCCAGATGCGGATCACCCTCGAGATGACCCGTTCGCTTTACATGGTGAATGAGGCGGTGCTGGCGAAGGTCTCCATTACCAACCTCAGCGGACGCGACCAAAACTTGTCCGATGCGCCCGGCAAGCCCTGGCTGGGCTTCGAGATCTTTGCCGGGAAAAACAACCTGATCCCGCCGGTTAACCCCAACTACCGCCTGGGCGATCTCTACATCCCCATGGGACAGACTGTGACGCGGAACATCAACCTGACGCCGCTCTACGGTCTCCAGGCTTTTGGGCCCCACAGCGTCAAAGCGGTGCTCTACGATAAGGCGACTGAGCAGTATTACACCTCCGGTCGCCGCGCGATCGAGATGACGGATGGCGTCCTCATCTGGAAACAAAAAGTGGGCGTTCCACAAACTAACAGCACCCATGTTTACTCGTTGCTGACGCACCGTCTGCCTGCGGAAAACCGGCTTTACCTGCGCATTGTGGACGAAACCGGCGGGCGCATCGTTTCGTGCTTCTCCGTTGGGCGAGTGCTGAGTTTCTCCCCGCCAGAGCGCGAACTCGACCTCCAGAACAATCTGCACATCCTGCAGATGGTCGGTCCCAAGGCTTATCTCTACACGGTCGTTTCTCCTAATGGCGAGATCGTTGCCCGCGATCCTTACATCGACGGCAGCCGCTCGAATCCGCATCTCTTCAAAGAAGAAAGCGGCAGCGTCCGTGTGCGCGGTGGCAAAATGGAACAGCCTGATGCACCAGCGAAAAAGCGCAACATTCCGCGCCTTTCCGACCGCCCTGTCGGCGTTTAGCACGGGTGCGGTTCCGATAAAATCGCGATGCCGCCGACTCGTGCCTTGACGCTTCATGCAAATCCCCTGATAAGGGGAAATTCCCGGTGGCCCGGCTCATCGGAACGTAAAAAATGAACCGCGCACGACTCTCTCTTCTCGCTCTCTTTGCAGGCATTTTCCTCGGCCTCTTTCAGCCTGCGAAAGCGGCAGATCCGCTCCGGAGTTTCGATACGGTCATCATTGATCCCGGCCACGGAGGTCAGGACCGCGGAGGAGTGCCCGGGCAATATGTCTTGGAAAAAGTCATGTGCCTCGACGTCTCGAAGCGCGTGGAGCAAAAGCTTCGCTCGGCCCGCATGCGCACTTACATGACGCGGACCAATGACGTCTTCATTCCTTTGGGTGCCCGCGTGGCCGCAGCGAACGGCCGCTCCAGGTCGATCTTCGTCTCCATCCACTTCAACTCCGCAGCCAATCGCGATGCCCGCGGAGTCGAGACTTACTTCTACTCTTCCAAATCCTATCTGCTAGCCGTAGCCATCCAACGCCGCCTCATCCCCATTGCCGCGGAAAACCGGGGAATCAAACGGCGCGGCTTTTACGTCCTTCGAAATTGCCGGGTGCCTGCCGTCTTGGTGGAATGCGGCTTCCTCACAAATCGCGAGGATGCGCGGTTGGCATTAAGCGCATCCTATCGGGATCGTCTCGCCACCCAGATTGCTCAAGGCATCCTGGCTGTCCGTCGCGGCAGCTACTAGCCGCTCCCCTCTACGAGGCGCTTTTTCATAGACGAACCAAGCCGCTCCTCCCTAAAAACTCCCCATGACACCTCCCTCCGGCAAATCTCGCACTGAGTTTCTCCATTACCTCATGGCGCGGCAGCTTCGGCTCTCCATTTTCTGCGCGCTCGCCTTCTTCCTCCTACTCCTCGGGCTGCCTTTGGCGAACTACTTCCTGCCCGACCTGATGGCGACGCGTTTCTTTGGCTTCACGTTGACCTGGTTCCTGCTCGGGATCGCCTTTTTCCCCTTTGTCTGGATCATTTCCTACTACTTCATCCGCCGTTCTCTCGCCCTCGAGGCGGAGGAAGTGGAAGCCGTGAAAAAGAATTCCTAAACCTCCTAACCTTTTCTCCGCCATGAACCTTCCTCTCGCTCTCGGAGCCATCGATCCATGGATCGTCGTTTTCTCCCTGGTTACCGTCGCGATCACCATTTATATGGGTTTTCGCTCGGCGAAAACCTCCAAGACCGCCGGCGATTTCTTTGTCGCTGGGCGCAGCGTTTCCGTCGGTTGGAACGCCTCCGCCATCTCGGGCGAATATCTCTCCGCCGCCAGCTTCATGGGCATCGCGGGGATGGTTATGTCGAGTGGCTACGATGCGCTTTGGTATCCCGTCTGTTATGCGTGCGGCTATCTGTTTTTGCTGCTCTTCATCGCCGGACCACTTCGCCGCTTTGGCGCTTACACCATCCCCGACTTTGCCGAAGGACGTTTCGATTCTCCGCTGTTCCGGAAAATCGCCGTCGTTTTCGTGCTCTTCATTGGTTTCTTCTACACCATGCCGCAGATGAAAGGCGCGGGCGTCACCCTCGCTTACATCTTCCCGGGTATGCCGTATTGGGCAGGCGTGGCACTGGTTGGCGGTGTCATCACGCTGAACGTCTCCATGGGCGGCATGAAAGGCATCACGCTGGTGCAGGCTTTGCAATATTGGATGAAAATGTTCGCCATCTCGGTGCCGATCTTCGTCCTCATGTTCGTTTACGGCGGCTATAACAAGAACCTCGCCGTCAACGCCTCAGCCCAGACTCCCGCCGCAGTCGTTGAGAACGTGGAGCGTAAGCCACTCGTCGAAAAAGCTCCGAAAGACGAGGCGTGGATCGCGCCATTTGGCCCGCTCACCACCAAAGCCGTGAAGGCCGCTGCAACCGCGCTCCCTGAAGAGCAGCGGGCTGCTTATCTGGAGACCCACCAGAAACCTTACTCCCTTCTCTATACCTACAGCTTGATCATTGCGCTGGTCTGCGGAACTGCCGGTTTGCCGCACATCCTTGTGCGCTTCTACACCAACCCAGATGGCGTGGCCGCCAAGCGCACCACGATGTGGGTGATGATTCTCATCGGTATCTTTTACGTCTTCCCACCGATCTTCGGCGTGATCGGACGCAACCTCATGCCGGAGCTTTATACCGGCCTCACCGGCATCAAAGGCACCGACCAGGTCGTGCTCAAACTGCCCACGCTCATCAGCGAGAAATACGGGGTTCTCGGCTCGGTCCTCAGCGGCATCACTTGCGCGGGTGCTTTCGCCGCGTTCATGAGCACCTTCAGCGGTCTCCTCGTTTCCATGACCGGCGCTCTGGCGCACGATGTTTATGGCCGGATGCTGCGCCCGAACTCGACGGCTGAGCAACGGATGCGCGCTTTCAAAGTCTCCGCCATTCTCATCGGCGGAGTCTCCGTCATCCTCGGCTGCTTCGTTGAGCCTTTGGAAATCAACTTCATGGTCGGCCAGGCATTTGCCATTGCGGCCGCGAGCTATTTCCCGTTGCTCTTCATGAGCGTCTGGTGGCGCGGAATGACCATGGCTGGAGCCGCCACGGGCATGCTCGGCGGGGGCATCCTCGCGCTCATCGCTGCTGCGCTCACGAACGCCAGCAACCTGGCGCTGGACAAAGGCCCCATGGGCAAGATCTTCGCCGGTTTCGCGCCACTCAACCCTTTCTGGGCTGAGCACCCGCTGCTCCGCATCCTTTGCGAGCAGCCGGCAATCTGGACCGTGCCTCTCGCGATCCTTCTGATGATTGTCGTTTCCAAACTCACCGCCGCGAAGATCCCGCGCGACGTTGAGGAAAAAATGCTCGTCCTGCACGCTCCCGAAGCCCTCGGTTACCGGCAGGATTACATTGCGGAGCACACCGGCGCGGGGCACTAACCCCGGCCGGTTTCGCGCTTCGTTAACGGCTCTTAGGCCTCGTCCGCGTCGATGTATTCGAACATCGTTTGGATGTCGTCGCGGCTTTCAAAACCAGCTTCTTTCTTCCGGAAGTTCAGGATCTCCGTGGCTTCGTCTCTCCAGCCGCGCTTGGTCATAAAGCCATTCCAGACCTCGATTTCTTCCTCGTGCGGCACGCGTCCGCGAGTGAAGCACCAGGCGAGCATCTCCTCGTCCGTTCTTCCCGTGAGGGTCTCGAGAACAACGTCGCCGTAGGCCACATGAAGGAAGTTGAGGATGCGCAGATCAAAGCCGCCGCCCAGGTTCTTGACATACTCCTCTGGCAAATCCCCAGTCGCATGTAGGCGGATTTTATCGAGCATGCGGGCGAAGTAAACGATGCCGCCGGTTTTCACAAAAGGACTGCGCAAATTCGGAATTTTCATGCGGGAAGAGAAGCCTCAACTGCCTCGCGGTGCAAGTCGCATTCGAGCGGGCAGGGGAAGCTTGAATCCGCCTTGGGAGCTTGGTAGGAGTGCTTCATGAACAAACCTCAAATCCTCGCCTTTTCCGGCAGCAGCCGCACCGGTTCTTACAACCGTCACCTACTGAGTAACGGGATCGAAGCCGCTCGTGCCGCGGGCGCTGAGGTAACGGTCGTGGATCTTCGCGAGCTCGCGTTGCCCTTGTTCGACCAGGATCTGGAAAGCACCGCTGGTCTCCCGGAGGGCGCAAAGAAGTTTAAGTCGCTCCTGCTCGCCGCCGATGGCCTTCTGATCGCCTCGCCCGAATACAACAGCTCATATACACCGCTCCTAAAGACCGCCATCGACTGGGCTTCTCGCGTGGAGACGGAGGATGAACCAGCTCTCTCCGCCTTCCGCGGCAAAGTCGCTGCCATCTGCTCCGCGTCTCCGGGATTTCTCGGTGGCCTCCGTGGCCTTGTAGCCCTTCGCACGCTGCTCGGAAACATCGGTGTGCTTCTCTTGCCGGAGCAGGTGACCCTCTCCACCGCCCACGAGGCTTTTTCCGAAACAGGCAGCCTGAAGGATCCCGCCAAGGCGAAACAAATGACTTCGCTGGCAGAAAACCTCGTCCGAACAGTTAGGCGCCTGAAGAGCTAAACGAGCCCCCGCTTTTCTAAAGCCGCAGCCATGGCCCGCTCCATGAGCAGAGTCGCGAGGTTCTGCGTGCCGCGGTCCAATGCAACGTTGGCGCGCTTTAGCTGCTGGCTCTCCCCTTGGTCGACGGCTTGGCGAACGTCCGAGGCAAGCCCTTGAATCTGCTGACGCTCTTCTGCGCTGATCTCATCTCCTAACACGGTCAGTGCATTCTCCACGGCTGCTAACATCTCTTTTGCCTTGAGGCTGGCTTCAGTGAAAATGCGTTCGCTCATGTCGTCGAAGGCGTGCTCGACCGATTCCGCGATCATCTGCTCCACTTTTTCATCGGCGACATCCACGCTGCTCGTGACCTCCAGCGTGCGGTCGGTTCCTGTTGCAACATCGCGAGCGAGCACGTGCAGAATGCCATCGGCGTCGATTTCAAATTGCACGCCCACCCGCGCCACCCCGCGCGGCGCTGGAGCGAAATCGATCGTGAACTCGCCCAGCTTCCAATTGTCGCGAGCCATCTCGCGTTCGCCTTGAAGCACCTTGATGACCATGGAAGTTTGGTCATTCACACTCGTGGTAAACATCTCGCCACGTTTCAGCGGGATGGTGGAATTGCGCGGGATCAGCACATTCATCAACCCGCCCGCCGTCTCAATGCCCAACGAGAGGGGAGTAACGTCTAACAGCGTGATGTTAGTCACTGCGCCGCTCAGAATGCCCGCTTGAATGGTCGCGCCCAGAGCGACAGCTTCATCCGGGTTTTGAGACAAGTTAGGTTCCTTGCCAAACCACTCCGAAACCAGCTTCCGCACGAGAGGCATGCGCGTCGAGCCGCCGACCAAAATCACTTCGTCCAATTCGCCCGCCTTCAACCCTGCGTCGGACAGCGACCGCACACAGTTGGCACGGGTGCGCTCGATGATCGGTCGGGCAATTTGCTCCAGCCGCCCGCGTGTCAAAGAGTAGGTCTGTGGCCCGCCTTTGGAGAAAGGAATCGGAATCTCCACCCGGTCTTCGCTCGAGAGCCGGTGCTTCGCCTCGATGACGAGGGAACGTTTTTCCCAATCGGGGATGTCTAAAGTGCAGTCGGCGAGTAGCGCCTGGTCCAGATCGTCACCGCCTAATTGCGTGTTGCCATTGGTGGCAAGGACCTCGAAAACACCTTGGTTGAGCTCCAAAATGCTAACATCGAAAGTGCCACCTCCGAGATCGTAAACAGCAATTTTCGAGCGGTCCTTCAGCTTATCGAGACCGTAAGCCAGCGCTGCGGCCGTGGGTTCATTAAGAATCCTCTCGATGGTCAATCCAGCCAGTTCCCCGGCGCGTTTAGTCGCCGCCCGCTGCGCATCATTGAAATACGCCGGAACTGTTATAACCGCTCGCTTAACACTCTGCTCCAGCGCGACTTCTGCGTCGCGTTTTAGTTTCCCTAGGATCAGGGCAGAAATAACTTCCGGCGAGAGGGCCTCGCCATGCACCACCGCCTGGATCTCTCCGTTGGCCGCGGAAGCAGTGGCAAAGGAAAACTGGGGAAGCGCCTTGCCTGCCTTCGCCCCGATCAGCCGCTTGATGCTATAAACCGTCGCCTCGGGACGCACGGCGCGCATCCGGGACGCCGCCCGACCAACCAGAGGCCCGCTGTCACCAGGAAAATAGACCACTGAAGGCGTGAGCCGCTCCCCGTCCGCGTCTGCTAAGAGTAACGGCAGCCCCGCCTCCATCACGCCCACAGCGGAATTTGTCGTCCCAAGATCAATGCCAAGAATCATATCCATAATGTTACTGTTCGCGCGGCCTCAAGGCAGTCTCACGCCATCTGCCCGATCAACATTTCCTGCAGTCGCGTCTCACGTTTCTGGATTTCGCCCGCCCATTTCGTGAGGAATGAGAAATCGCTCCCAAGCGACGTCAGCGTCTCCCAGTCCGCATCTGTTAACCTGGGGAATCTCGCCGCCAATTCTTGCAGCGAAGTCTCGCGAGCCGCCCGCTGGCTTTGCACCGCGGTGCGCGCCTCCGCCAGTTCATCCAAACTGCCTAGCAGACGGGGAGCCAGTCCAGCTCGTTGTAAAGCCGTTGCTGCCGCCTCGATCTGTACCACCACCGCATCTGCCGCTTTCAGTGCAGAAGCCACTGAAAAGAATAAATCAAAAAGTCGTGCGCCAGGCTGCTCTGCACTTGCTGTTGTCCGGCTATGCAACGCGAGCACATGCTCTATGCGCCGCGCGGGATCGCGCAAAACGGAATACGCTCCATGAATCGCCTCGGCCTTTGAGGGATCTGCCTCCGAAGCGGCTCGGTGCCATGCGTCTTTTAACTCCGCCTCCTCAAACACCAATCGCTGCGGCATCCGCAGAACCTGAAAGTAATCCCCGCTCATCCTGTCCTCTAAGTGGTCATCTAGTTCCGCATCCGTCTACGCGGCGAAACTTTCCCCGCAGGAGCAATGCGCCACCGCGTTCGGATTGGTGACCTTGAACCCGCCCGCCTGCAAATCCTCGCTGAAATCCAACTCCGATCCGCTCACGAACAGAGCGCTCTTGGGATCCACCACCACATTCACCTCCTGCGACCTCACGAGGATGTCGCGATTTGCAGGGCCATCGACAAGATCCATCTTATATTGCAACCCCGAGCAGCCACCGCCAATCACCGCCACACGCAAAGCCCCGTTTGGCCGCCCTTGCTTCGTCAGCAGCCCAGTCAACCGCGCACTCGCCCGCTCCGTGACTTTCACCAGACGTTCATTGCCAATCTTATAATTTATCCCGGAAGCGGGAGCAGTCGTTTCCACCCCGCTACACTAAGAGCCTGCCGCGGGCGGTCAACGGCGGAATCCGCCGGCTGCGTGAGGAAAGTTGGGGAACAATTCTCGCAGCCGTGCAGAAGCGGGTAAACTGGCTGGGCCTTGAAAGGGGGCGAAGCGCGTCTGCCAAACGGGGACCTTCGTCGGGAATCAGCGCCAAAATTAGCTAAAAAACCAGTTGCGAGAGGAAACGGTAGTGGCATTTTCTTAGCCCTCACTAATCGCTGGCTTCAGGGCTGGCGGCGGGGTGGTTAGAAGAATTTGAAAAAACTC
>DASVRZ010000156.1:0-13753 GCA_036388355.1 Chthoniobacterales bacterium
TTCAGCACTGACTCGTCGTACTGCCGCAGTTTCTCGTGCAGATAAGGACCAGCGTCGGTCGTTTTCCCGTTCGCAAAGCGGATCTGGTAAGCCTTGCCCGACAAATACGACTTTGCAGCGACGCCTTCGATAAACTCTTCCGCCGTCTTCACCCGCTCTCCCGCTTTACCCAGCTTCTTTCGCAGATGCTGACCCGCCTGGGCGGCGCTGTGCTCCGAGCCGTTGCGGATGAACGTTCCGCCTTCAATGGAGGCCACGGATTGGATGAGATAGTCGATGCGTTTGTCCTCCCGCGGTTCACGCGCGCCAAGCACCTGGGCAAAGACAAACAACGACAGGAGGCTGAGTAGCAGAGTGCGCATGGATGCTTGAGATACGAGCGGGTTGAGGGCTTCGAATGCATCGCTGCTGCATTTTCCACGCGCCAAACGAGATCCATTTGTTCATACATTCCCGCGATGCGTTTCGTTGGCTCTTCTCTCGAAAAATTTTGGATTGGAACGGTCAGTTTCATCCTTTTCAGCACGCTGCTGGCGATGGTGCTTTCCATTCGTGGACTGAATGCGGGCACGGCGGTGCTGGCCCTCGGCGTCGGCGCATTGGCGACTGCGTTCACCGTGTGGCGGGTGCGGCTGGGGCGGGAAACTATGCTACCCGCCGATAGCTGGCAGTGGAGAGCTGCGGCTTGGATCGCGTTTCTGCTCTTCGCGGCGCGCGCCTTTCTCTGGCTCCTCTTCGAGAAGGGCGATCAATACGCAGTGCTCTCCAAAAACAACTTGGGCGACCTGCCGTTGCACATCCAATACATCCGGTTTTTCTCCCATGGCGCGCAGCTTTGGCCGGTGAATCCGATCCATGCGCACTCGACGATTGGTTATCCGTTCGGCGTGGATTATTTCAACGCCCTGCTGGATGTCTGCGGCGCACCGATCGTGAATGCACTCATCGTCACCGGACTGGTTTGTTCGCTAGCCGCGGCCGCTGCGCTTTACCGCTGGGGGCGCGCCTTCGGAATGGCGGGATTTCTTTTCAACGGCGGTGCCGTTGGGCTGGCGATCTTCACGACTAGCCAATGGCTGGATTATCAGCAGGAGGTGGATTGGAAAAGCATTCCGCTGGCGTTGTTTGTCACGCAGCGCGGCTTCCTTTATGCGCTGCCTGCGGGGCTGCTGCTGCTCACGCAGTGGCGTCAGCGGCAGATGGAGGAAACGCCTTCCGGGCGAGGACTCCCCTTCTGGCTCGAATGGCTTATTTACGCGACGATGCCGCTCTTTCACCTGCACACGTTCTTGTTTCTCTCCGTAGTTTTGGGCGCGCTGGCGCTGTTCGAAAAAGAGCGGCGCCGTCCTTTCTGCCTGGGCGCCGCTGCCTTTCTGCCGGCCACCTGTTTAGTGTATCTGCTCACGGACGGTTTTCACGCGGGGAGTCACCTCGGGTGGATGCCCGGCTGGATGCAAGGAGAAACCTTTTCCGTCACTTATTGGCTGCGCAACTTTGGCATGCTGCCGTTCTTCATGGGTTGGCTGCTGGTCGTGTTGGTGAAAGGGCGAGCTGGGAACGCTTTGGTTTTCGTTGGACCGGCGGTGCTCGTTTTCGTGGCCACGCTATTTGTGAAATTCTCCCCATGGGAATGGGACAACACGAAACTCATGATGTGGAGTTACCTGTTGATCCTGCCGTTTCTCTGGAAAGTGCTGGTGGAGAAGACGCCGCCATCTGTGCGGGTGTTCAGTTGCTTGCTGTTGTTTGTCTCGGGCTTCGTCTCCCTCTGCGCCGGGCTGGGGCCGACGGAGAAGGGCTACGACATTGCAAAGAAGGCGCACGTCCTAAGTGTGACGCAGGCGGTGAAGGAAATCCCGGTCACGGAGGTGTTTGCCGCAGCACCCGGTCATGCGCACCCGCTGGTCTTCACCGGGCGGCGTCTAGCTCTGGCTTATCACGGTCACATGACGGGTCACGGCATTCCGTATGGGAAAGAGAAAGACGCGATGGACCGGCTCATGAACGGCGCGGATGACTGGCAAAGCGCCGCTAAAGAATTGGGGGTCCGCTACATTTACTGGGGCGAGGAAGAGGAAAAGACGTGGCCCGCGAGCGAGAAACCGTGGGTTTCGGCGGCAGAGTTAGTAGCCACAGAGACTTGGGGCGAGATTTACAAGCTGCCGTAGGAGTTTGACTACTCTGTGACCTTTTCCGTTTCCTTGGCTTGGATGTCTGGCTCTCGGTTGCCGAACTCCGGACCGAACACAGCGGCGTTTAACAACGCGACGCAGGGGTCCTGACCGGAGCGCAGGCGGAAATCCACTCGGTAGTAGGCTTCCTCCAGATGCGCAGTGAGCTCGTCCACGCGGCTGGCGTCGCAGATGAGGAATTCGCAATCCATGTTTGTCTGATAGGCCCCCGGCTTGGGGAAGTGCACGTTGGTTAAATCGCCGAGATACCATGGCAGCGGGTAATAGCTGTCGAGGTGGATTTTCCCGTTCATGGCGTATTGCGTCGGGTCGCGCCGGAGCAAGGAACGGATCGGTTTCAGCACCCACTCCACATCGCGATAGGTCTGCACATAGACGTAAGGCAGCGAATCGTCGTCGAAGCGTTTGAAGTTGAGCTCGATGGTTCGTGCAACTGAAAAGCTAGCACCCAGGACGATGGCCAAGGTGGCAGGAATGGTCCACCGCAGCCGGAGCAGCCAGTCCAGCCCGATTCCGCCGAGGATATAGAACGGCCACGCAATGGAAATGACGCACCACGGCGTTTTGTAGGCGATGATCGAGTAGCCGCAAAGGCAGGCCAGCGCATACAGCGCCAGCCAACGGGCGGGACCGGTCGCCCGCCAGAGCGTGGCCAGACTGGCGGCGACCCCGACGAGCATCAGCGGCTCAAATTTCCATCCCAGCCAGAGCCAGTAGTAGTTGAATGGGCCGATCTGCTGCTCTTTTTTCATATGACCGGCGCTATCGACACCGGTGTGCACCCACGTGAAAAAGGTGGTGACGATGCCCTGGACGCCGTGCCAGTCGAAGAAGTTGCCCGAATAGAAAAAGACGAGCGCGAAGACAGCCAGGGCGAGATATTTGCAGAGGCGTTCCCTCGACCAGTGCTGCGGGACTTTTCTCCACTCGGGAGTGACTGGTCGGGCTTTCTGCCAAAGCCAGTAAGCTCCCCAAGCCAGGCCGCCGCCGATGAAGTGGATGAGGTAGGTTTCCTTCGTGAGGATGCAGCCGGTGACGCCCAGCACGACTGCCGCAAGGCCGCGTCGGGTGCCGAAGCTCACCATTTCCATGACGCCCCACGCCAGGAGCATGAGAAACAGCACGAGCCACGTCTCGTGGATGGCGTAGCGCTGGTAAAAGACAAAGCCGGGGGAGATCGCCAGTCCCGCCGCGCCGATGGCTGCCGCGCGATCTCCGAAATGGCGGCGAAATCCCCACGCCAGCCAGACGGTGAGCAGCCCCACCAGCACCACTGGCATGCGGAGCGCCCAGAGGTTGCGACCGAAGATCGTGAGGGAGACGAATTCCACGTAAAAATGGAGCGGCCCGTGGTAGTTGGTGGGGTCGTATTCGTAGAAGCCGTTCTTCGTCATTTGATCGACGAACCAGCCATTGATGCCTTCGTCGAAATGCGCGGGCTTGATGTCGAGCCACGCGATGCGGAAAAACGCCGCGACGAGAAGGGTCGTCCACGGCACCCAGCGCGGGAGCCGGGCCGACGGGACGGGGTTTTCTTTGGACAATACGTGGCCGGCAGCTACAAATTCCATCGCGCGCATGCTACCGGAGAATCACCCCCATTTGTCCATTGTGATTCCCGCTTTCAATGAGGAAATGCGGCTCCCCGCGACCTTGCAGACGCTCGCGCATTTCTTTGTGGGAAGGAGTGCGGAGATCCTCATCGTTGTTGAGAAAAGCACCGACGCGACGCTGGCGGTGGCGGAGTCATTTGCGAAGCTGCACCCGCAGTTCGTGGTGCTGGCGAACGACGTGCAGCGGGGCAAAGGCTACGCGGTGAAGCGTGGGATGCTGGCGGCGCGGGGTGAGTTGGTTTTCTTTATGGATGCGGATCTGAGCGTGCCGTTGCCCGCCGTGGAAATGTTTGTGGCAGAATTCCAGGCGCAGCCGGAAGTGGATATCCTGGTTGGTAACCGTCAGCACGCGGAGAGCGACATCGTGAAGGACCAAGGCTGGCTCCGGCGCAGCATGGGGCAGACGTTCAATCATCTGGTGCGGCTGATGTCTCGGATTCCGCTGCGCGATACGCAGTGCGGCTTCAAAGCTTTTCGGCGGGAGGTGGCTCGGGATCTTTTTAGTGCGCAAACAATCGACGGCTTTGCCTTCGACGTGGAGATTCTCCTGTTAGCGAAGCGCCGCCGCTACAAAATGGCGGATCTCCCGGTGGAGTGGCACAACTCGATCGCGAGCAAAGTCCATATCGTTCACGACAGTCTGCAAATGCTCTGGGACATCTGGCGGCTCAAGTAGCAGGCCGGATTCAGCGAGATGTTTGGACGGGCGCTAGATTTCGGGTGGCGTCCGGCCGCGTGCGGCAAACCATTCCCGGGAGGAAATAAAGGTCGCCGCGGTCCTTCTCGCGTCCCGTGCGGGACTTCATCCGCCAGAGAAGCTCGGGGCTGGCAAACGGTATGGCCACGCCGTCGATCTCATGGATGACGACACTCTTCGCAGCCTCGGCGTAATCGATGCCGGAGGCGGAGGCCATCAGGTCCACCAAAATTTCGTCAGCGACGCGCACGACCTTGTATTTCGCCACGTCACCGGCATCGAGCTGGTTAACACATCCGTCGGGAAGTGTGGCGGGTGCTGAAAAGACCCGGCTCTCGTTGTCTGGCGATGCGTCGATGGGAAGGTCCACATCACCAGTATGGCGAGGGTAACCATTCGCACGAATGGCAAACCCACCGACTATAATGAATAACGCGCCCCTCTTGATTAACTCTCTGCAGAGTTGAACTAAATCCTCAAGTGAAGGATCGCGAGGAACTAGTTCGCCGGTTTCCCGTCAAATGGTCCATCAGCCATTGATCGGCCTCCTCGTGACTTTGGAATCGGTAAACTCCTCGGGGAACGCGAATTCCAAACCCCGCCTTCTGCCACTGCAGATTGCTGGCGGTCTCCGCGGGCAACGCTTCCAAGACCCCGGAAGGTCTCCGTTTCCCTACGGTTTTACCGATGAATTCTTCGCAGTTTACGATCGCCTTCACAGGTGTGATATACGCGCACTTGTGATAGGGCGCGACTCTTTTTACAGCCGCTCCAGAATCGCGTCGCCCATTTGCGCAGTACCGACCCGGTTGGTGCCTTCGCTCCAGATGTCGCCGGTGCGAAAGCCGTCGTCGATGGTTTTGCGGACGGCTTTTTCGATGGCAACAGCAGCCTCTTCCTGTCCGAGCGAATGACGGAGGAGCATGGCGGCGCTGAGAATTTGGGCGATCGGGTTGGCGATGCCTTTGCCTGCGATGTCGGGAGCGGTGCCGCCGCTGGGTTCATAGAGGCCGAACGGCAGCGAAGTGGCGGGGTTGATGGCCCCGAGGCTGGCGCTAGGGAGCATGCCCAAGGAGCCGGTGATCATGGCCATTTCGTCGCTGAGGATGTCGCCAAAGAGGTTTTCGGCCAGCACGACGTCGAAGCTTTTTGGCTGTTTGATGAGCTGCATGGCTGCGTTGTCCACGTAGAGGTGGCTGAGGTTGACGTCGGGGTATTGCGCAGCGATTTCCGTGACCGTTTTCCGCCAGAGCACGCCGTTTTCGAGGACGTTGGCTTTGTCGATGGAGGTGAGTTTTTTGCTCCGGCCTTGAGCGGCTTTGAAAGCGATGTGAGCAATCCGCTCGATCTCGCTTTTCTTGTAGATCATGGTGTCAATGGCCACGGGTTCGCCGTCGCGCATTTCGGTGCCTTTCGGTTGGCCGAAATAGAGTCCCCCGGTGAGCTCTCGGACACATAGAACATCAAAACCGCCTTCTACGAGATCGGGTCGAATCGGCGAGGCGTGGGTGAGCGCCGGAAAGCAAAGCGCCGGGCGCAGGTTGGCAAAGAGCCCGAAGTGCTTGCGGAGCGGCAGGAGCGCCGCCCGCTCCGGTTGCTGATTAGGCGGGAGTGATTCCCATTTTGGCCCCCCAACGCTGCCGAAGAGAATGGCATGACTCTTTTCACATGCTACCAGAGTCGTCTGCGGGAGAGCGTGACCTTCCACATCAATCGCGATGCCTCCGACGTTGTGCTCTGAAAACTGCAGATCGAGCGAAAACTGGCTGGCAACTTTGTCGAGCACGCGCCGGGCTTGAGCCATGACTTCAGGGCCAATGCCGTCGCCGGCGAGAACTGCAATTTGGAAGGAGTTGGACATAGATGGAGAGATGACGGGATAAAAAAACGCCCCGACCGGAGCCGGAGCGTTATTTATTTAAGATTCTCGAGGTGAGTGTCGAATCATTTGTTCGACTGGTAGGTCGTCGTGGTGACCTTCGTCTTTACGCGTTTTGGCTGTTTCGCGATGCCAGGAGCTGGAACATCAGCTGCAGAAGAGCGGTTCGAGGTGGGGATTACTCGAAGCGAGCCTTTAGCATTGTTTCTCCAGCCAGTTGGATCAGCAAATTCTTCGCCAACGTTGTGGAGGCCAGTGACTTGGTCTTCAAGGCCGGTGCCGTAGCCTTGCTCGATAATCGTCGGAGTGACGAAGACAAGCAGATTGCGCTTGGTTTTCGAGCTGAGCTTTTCTTGGAAGAGGTAGCCGAGGCCGGGAATGTCTCCCAAGATGGGCACCTTGGAGCGCACTTTGGTGGTCTCATCTTGAAGTAAACCACCGATCGCGAGCGTATTCCCGCTCTTGATCACAACATTGGATTCCAGTGTTCTGGTATCAATGATAGGGCTGAAAACAGAGGCTCCACTAATTGTGAATTGTGCGTCGGAAACCTTGTTGCTGATCTCTGGTTTAACCGAAAGGCTGATGTAATCATCCTTATTGATCGATGGTTTGACGACTAGCTTATTACCATATTCCTTCTCTTCAAATCCGCCGAAGACTGCGGTAGCGGTCTGCTCGTTGAAATTTAACTGAGGTACTGGTTGGCTCCGAACAATCTTGATCGTTGCTTCCTGGTTGTCCGCAGTGACAATACGCGGTGTAGCGAGGAATTCTGCGTCAGAATCTTCGTTGAGGAGTCGCATCGTCAGTGACATTTGCGGCAAGCTCAAAACGGCAAATTGGTTGTTGTACAACGAGCTAAAGTTATTTAGACTAGTGGTGATAAAGTCATTCCCGACTACACGTCCGCCCGCCGTGGTCACGCCCGCTTCTTTATTGTCGTTTGGATCACTTGCCTTACCTGGATCTTCGGGCGTTCCACCTGCATAACTAATCGTCCGTGGGGTTGAGGTACTCCCGAAGACACCGCCCCAGTTAACTCCGTAGGCCTGTCTTGGATTTGCGTTCACCTCGACGAGGCGCGCTTCGATCATCACCTGGCGCGTGGGCTTGTCCACCAATTGGAGGAACGCAGCAATGGTCGCCATATTGGACTTAAACTCGCGATAGAAGATCGTATTCGTCCGCGGATCGATCTGGGGAGGAATGCCGCTCAGGATCTGGGCTTGGAGCAACGGTGCAGAAGCTTCCGCCCGGCCATAGCTGAAAGTGTAGAAGCCAGCGTCCGTGGGCTCTTTCTTTTTCTCCGCTTCCGTCTTGATGAAAAAAGTGCCGTCGGTCTCATACATATAGAGGCCTTTGTCTTGAACAATAATCTGAATCGCCTGGAGCGCCGTTTTGTTCTCGAGACGCATCGTCACTGTGCCTTGAATCGTCTCGCCAACCACGAGATCAATCTTCGCCTGGCGGGCGAGCAGA
This sequence comes from Chthoniobacterales bacterium, assembly GCA_036388355.1. Taxonomy (GTDB): domain Bacteria; phylum Verrucomicrobiota; class Verrucomicrobiia; order Chthoniobacterales; family DASVRZ01; genus DASVRZ01. Next base: position 7,864 of record DASVRZ010000156.1, read on the forward strand.
CGCAGCACCTGGCCGAGCTCATCCCCTTGGAACTCGCGGGGTTTCGCGCCACCATTCGCGACGGTAGAACCTTCATTAGCCAACGGAGGCAGATCCACTTCTGGCCCACCTGCATTCGGCGTTGCAACATCGTCCGTCACCACGTCGGAAGCAGCTCCGCCGATGGGAGGCTCGATCGTCGCAGGAATCTCGTTGTTGATCTCATCCATGGGAACAGGAGAAGCCTCCGCAACCGGCTGGGTCACTGGTTCAGTAGCGATCCCTCCTGGGGTGGTTGGCTCGGTGACCACCGGAGTGGCTGTCGCTGCGGCAGTTTGCGTGGGTTTTGGCTGAAGAACACCCGAGATCAACTTCGGGGAGGCCCCTGGAGTGGCCACTTCCTGGGCGGAGGTGATTTGAGGGAAGAGGAGGCAAAGGGAACTGAAGGCACCTAGGGTAAAAATTGGTCGGATTCGGGTAAACATGGCTTGGTTTCTGGGTTTGCTGTGTTGCGCACTCCTTTTAAGCAGAAAGCAGACCAACCCGCACCATCGGGCGCAAAGAAATGCAGCCTCTTGCATTTGCGAGTTTCACCCGCACAAGCCGTCGCATTTTCGCAATAAGGAGAGGCAGCCCTTTCCGGGAGCGCCTATTTCCGCACTTCAGAGAGGAACTCCTGCACCTTCGCCGGACTTTTCGTCCGCGGGGAGTCTTCGACCCCACTCGCAACATCGACGTATCTCACGTTCGTGAGTCGCAAAGCTTCTGCGACGTTCCTCGGATTTAACCCTCCAGAAAGGAGAACGCCGTCCAAACTGGAAAGATTTCTCAGCCACGTCCAATCAAACGTCTGGCCAGTGCCCCCCCGCTCATGACCAGCAAACGCATCCAAAAGCACCGGAAACTCCGCAAACTCCTCCACCGCCGCCAGTGCAGCGGCATCTTTCACCCGGAGCGCCTTGATAACAATCTTTCCGCTCTCCTGCTGCATCTCCCGGGCGAATCCGACACCTTCATCTCCGTGCAACTGCAACGCATCAATAAAAGGTTCCGCCAGCAAGGCCAGCGCTTCCTCACGTGTGGGATTCACCACCACCGCGACCCGCAACACCGTCTCCGGTATTTTCGCGAGCCATTCCCGCTCCTTGTCCAGCTCCAGATAGCGCTTGGACCCAGGAAAAAAGTTAAACCCCAACGCATCCGCTCCTGCCCGGATCGAAAAGTCCGCGTCCTCCGGGTTCGTGATTCCGCAAACCTTGGCACCCACCGCCCCGGGAGCGATTCTCTCAAAAAGGTTTCTCATTCGATCACCCGTCCTTGCACCTGCTTCATTCCGCCAAGCTGCGACGCGCGCGTCAGCACCCGCACCTTCTTCTCTTCGTCCTGAAAGACCGAACTCAGCGCCCACGAAACAGCGCTAATGATCAAAGCCCCGAAAACGGTTGTCCAGAAGCCCTCAACCTGAAACCCCGGAGTCAACCCGCTCGTCAACTTCAACACCGCCGCGTTTACCACCAATATGAAAAGCCCCATCGTCACCAGGATGAACGGCAAACTGAGAAGCAGCAGCAACGGACGCACCAACGCATTCAAGAGACCGAGGATCAATGCCGCCAGCAACAAGGCTCCGAAGCTCGTATAAGTCACCCCATCGAGAAGCTTGGCAGCAACGAGGACGGACAGCGCCGTAATAAGCCACCGGAGAAGGAACGATTTCATGCGTGAAATTACCCTATCGTGAACGAAACCCACAAATAATCTTTTTCCTTCCGCAGCCCGGCGAACGCCGCTATAACACCGCCGAGATGGTCCCGTGGGGGGACCCTGCAACCTCAACTAGAAAGCTGTTAATTATGGGAAAGAAAATCGAAAAAACTCTCGTTGATTCTGTCAAAGCACAGGCGTCGAAGCTAGCCAAAGTGCCGCCAATCCTGGCCAAAGCTGCTGTCAGAGCGGTCACTGTTACGCCCGCGAAGCCAGTGCTAGCCAAAGCGACACCTGTCAAAAAAGCACCTGCCGTTAAGGTAGAGGTGAAAGCCGCCAAGCCTGTGGCGGAAAAACCGGTAACCGTAAAAGCTGCGGTCGCCAAAGCCGTGACTCCAAAAGCGGCCAAGCCAGCGGCTCCAAAAGCCCCCCGCGCGAAAACGGCACCAGCACCCGCTCAACACGCCACGCCTGCTGAAATCCCTGCCAAGCCCGCCGCAATCCCGACCGCTGCGCCGAAAGCAAAGCCTGCCCCAACATCGGCTCCAGCAACTCCAAAAGCCGCGCCTGCTGCAGCTCCAAAAGCCGCGTCTGCTGCACCCCCGGTCGCCGCTCCAACCTTCGAGCAGATCCAGACCCAAGCGTATTTCGTCGCGGAACGCCGTCACGCCCTCGGCCTCCCAGGTGACGCAGCGAGCGATTGGATCCAGGCCGAAAAAGAACTCCTGGAAGCTTCCAAATAGGTCACGCGACCACCGCGACTTTCCTCCCCCACCCTGCAACGATCGTCCCCGATCGTTCGGCAGCTTTTTGCTCGAAACCACCCACGGAACGCGCCTCCTCTTCCCAGACGCTTTCCTTCCCCGCTTTCTGCATCCGTCCGCCAGCAACCAGTCGTTCCGCTCTAGCTCATGTCTTCTACTGCTTACGAGAAAATAACGGCCCGCGCCCGCGAGATCGCGCTCATTGAGAACACCGCCAATGTTCTCCAATGGGACCAGGAAACCTACCTCCCGCGTCAGGCTAACGACTACCGAGGGCAGCAGCTCGCCTATCTCTCCGGTCAATCCCACCGGCTCTTTATCGCGCCGGAAGTGGGCGATTGGCTGAAAGAGGCCGCCGATGGAGCTCCTGCTATGGGTTCTGCCGAAGCAGCTAACATTGCCCGCTGGCAACGCCGCTACGAACGCGCAACCTGCGTTCCCGTCGAGTTCGTCGAGACCCTCGAACGGGAAAAATCCCGCGGCCACGCCACCTGGGTTGAAGCACGTCAGAAAAATGATTTCTCCATCTTTCAGCCGAGCCTCACGCGACTGCTGGATTATTCCCGGAGCCTCGCAGAATTCTGGGGCTACAACGGCGAGCCTTACGACGCGTTGTTGGAAACCTACGAACCCGGCGCCACCACCGCGCAACTCACCACACTCTTCGGAGAGCTCCGTCCGTCGCTCATCGCCCTGCTCAACGAACGCAGAAACCAGCAACGCCCGCTCCAGCGGCTCGACGGTCATTTCCCCGCTGCCGCCCAAGCCGCCTTCGTTCGCGAGGTTGCCGAGGCCATCGGCTACGACTTCGGCGCCGGTCGGATCGACGTCACAGCGCATCCATTTTGCTCCACATCGGGACCGCGCGATATCCGGATCACCACCCGCTACGACGAGAGCGATTTCCTTTCTGCGCTCTACAGCGTCCTCCACGAAACGGGCCATGCCCTCTATGAAATGGGTCTGCCGGAGGATCAATTCGGCTTGCCGAGCGGATCCGCCAGCTCCAACGGCATCCACGAAAGCCAGTCCCGACTTTGGGAAAATCACGTCGGCCGCTCCGGGACATTCTGGAAGCGCTGGACCGATGACGCCCTCGCGCAGTTTCCCGACCTCGCCGATTACTCTCCTGACGAGATCACCGCCGCCACCCAATCCGTGCAGCCCAGCCTCATTCGGGTGGAAGCCGATGAGATGACCTACGATCTGCACATCATGCTCCGCTTCACTCTCGAGACCGCTCTCTTGCGCGGCGAACTGGAAGTGACGGGATTGCCGACCGCCTGGAACGAACTCTTTCAGAAATCCCTCGGCCTGCGCGTGCCCGACGCTGCCCGCGGCTGTCTGCAAGACATTCATTGGAGCTTCGCCGGCTTCGGATATTTCCCGACTTATACGCTCGGCAATCTCAACGCCTCACAGCTCATGGCTACAGCGGAAAAGAAGATCCCCCAGCTAGACGACGAGCTAACTCTGGGGAACTACGATCCGCTGCTTCAGTGGCTTCGGGAAAACGTGCATCGCCACGGCCAAACCCTGCACGCCAGCGAGATCATGGAGCGCGCCACCGGGGAAACGACCAATCCGAAGTATCACTTGGAGTATCTCCGGGCAAAATACTTGTAGTCGGGGAAGGCAGATCGGCACTGGTCGAGTGACGAGCCGGGGCGATGATTTCTACAACCCGGGAGACAAGCCGCAATCACTAAAGTATCGGAGGCGATGTTAGATGCTAACCAGCGAGAAGTTCTTTCCAGCGAGCTAACTCGCTCTGGATATTCTCCGGCGATGGAGCTCCGATTCCTTTCCGTGCTGCGAGGGACGCTTGAGGATTGAGAATCGCGTAGATGTCTTCGGAAAAAGCGGTCGAGGCCGATTGATAGTCGGAGATGGTTAGGTCCGCGAGACCACAGCTCCGCTCATTGCAGAGAGCAACGAGACCGCCCACGATTTCATGGCTATGCCGAAACGGGACACCGCGTTTCACGAGATAATCTGCTAGATCGGTGGCAATGAGGTTCCAATCATCCGCCGCCGCTGCCATCCGCGCCGTATTCACCCGCGCTTCGCTCATCATGCCCGCGAAGACTTCGAGAGCATTCTTCACCGTGTCGATGGAGTCGAAGATCGGTTCCTTGTCCTCCTGCATGTCCCGATTGTAAGTCATGGGGAGACCTTTCAACATCGTAAGCAGCGAAAGAAGATTGCCGTAGAGACGCCCGGTTTTCCCGCGAGTCAGTTCTGCCACGTCAGGGTTTTTCTTCTGCGGCATCAGGCTACTGCCAGTCGTGTAGGCGTCGCTCAAGGTAACGTAGCCAAACTCGGCGGAAGCCCACAAAATCACGTCTTCGCTGAGGCGGGACAAATGCATCCCGATGAGGGCGAGAGCGTTGAGCAATTCCACAGCAAAATCGCGGTCGCTCACGGCATCCATGCTGTTGTGAGTCACGCTGTCGAAGCCTAGCAGCTCAGCAACGTAAGTGCGATCTAACACAATTGTGGAACCAGCAATCGCGCCGGAGCCAAGTGGAAGAGAATTCATGCGCCGCGCTGTATCGGTCAGACGCGAAGCGTCGCGGGAAAACATCTCGATGTAAGCCAGCAAATGATGCGCGAAATAGACCGGCTGGGCGCGTTGCAAATGCGTGTAACCGGGCAAAATGGTGTCCGAGTTTTTAGAAGCGAGTTCAAGCAAGCTGAGTTGAAGGGCGTGGAGTCCTTCCTGGATGTGACCAATTTCATCGCGGAGATAAAGCCGGAGATCGGTCGCCACTTGGTCATTGCGGGAACGCGCCGTGTGCAATTTCGCCCCTGCTGCACCGATCCGCCGCGTCAACTCAGCCTCGATGTTCATGTGCACATCTTCGAGAGCGATGTCCCATTGAAAATTCCCCGCGTCGATATCGGCCTCAATGGCTAGCAAGCCGTCCTTGATCTGCTGCAACTCCTCGCCCGTCAGCAACCCAGCTCGCTCGAGCGCCGATGCATGCGCTACGGAACCGCGGATGTCGTGACGAAACAGCCTCCAGTCAAAAGAGATGGATTCTGAAAAGGTGCGGAGAGAATCCGCTGTTGATTGCTTAAAACGTCCGCGCCACATGGATAAATATTTTAGAGATGTAAATGGATGATCTTGGTTCAGCCGAGAACCTGCAAGTTCTTTGCCGGGCGGTCAGAGCACGAGAAACCCTTCTCTAGGTGCGAACGCCGCGAACTGTATTTAGATGCTGGCCACCAGCCGCTTCTGGCACGTGCCTACCCGCTGCAGCTCGTCGCAATGCGCTTCGATGCGGATCATCTTCGCTTCGGGTGAGAATCCCAAGCGCTTCGAGATGCAGTCTTCCATCGTGCTGATGCCGATGTCCTCAAATTCCACGATGCGGTCGCAATCGACGCAGATCAGATGGTTGTGGTGCGGGTGATCGACGAAATTCGGATCGTAG
>DASVRZ010000157.1:0-21177 GCA_036388355.1 Chthoniobacterales bacterium
CGTTGTCGGTCAAGTCTTTCCAGGTGCCGGCCACGCCTTGCACGTCGGCCTGGCCGCCCAGCTTTCCTTCCGTGCCCACCTCGCGCGCCACCCGCGTCACTTCCGATGCGAAGGATCGCAGCTGGTCCACCATGGTGTTGATGGTGTCTTTCAATTCGAGGATTTCGCCCTTGACGTCCACCGTAATTTTCTTGGACAGGTCGCCCCGGGCCACCGCTGTCGTCACCGCCGCGATGTTACGGACCTGGCCAGTCAGATTCGACGCCATGAAGTTCACGTTGTCCGTCAAATCCTTCCACGTGCCGGCCACGCCGGGCACCTGGGCCTGCCCGCCCAGCTTGCCTTCGGTGCCCACCTCGCGCGCCACCCGGGTCACTTCCGAGGCGAAGCCGTTGAGCTGATCGACCATGGTATTCATGGTCTCTTTGAGCTGCAAAATCTCGCCCTTAACGTCCACCGTGATCTTAGAGGACAAATCCCCCTTCGCGATAGCCGTCGCCACGTCGGCGATGTTACGGACCTGCGCCGTCAGGTTGGACGCCATGGAGTTCACGTTATCCGTCAAATCCTTCCACGTGCCACCGACGCCGCGGACCTGTGCCTGGCCGCCGAGCTTGCCTTCGGTGCCGACCTCACGAGCCACACGCGTAACTTCAGATGCGAAGCCGTTAAGCTGATCGACCATCGTGTTGATGGTATTTTTCAACTCCAAAATCTCACCCTTCACGTCCACCGTGATCTTCTTGGACAAATCTCCATTCGCCACAGCCGTTGCCACGTCGGCGATGTTACGGACCTGCGCCGTCAAGTTCGACGCCATCGAGTTCACGTTATCCGTCAAATCCTTCCACGTTCCTGCAACGCCACCCACCTCTGCCTGACCGCCCAGCTCGCCTTCCGTTCCCACTTCGCGAGCCACGCGGCTAACCTCGGACGCGAACGCGTTCAGTCGATCGACCATCGTGTTGATGGTGTTCTTCAGCTCCAAAATCTCGCCCTTAACGTCCACCGTAATCTTGCGGGACAAATCTCCCTTCGCGATAGCCGTCGCCACGTCGGCGATGTTACGCACCTGCGCCGTGAGGTTGTTCGCCATGAAGTTCACGTTATCCGTCAAATCCTTCCAAGTGCCTGCCACGCCACGGACCTGCGCCTGACCACCCAATTTGCCTTCGGTTCCGACCTCACGAGCCACGCGAGTCACCTCGGCCGCGAAGCCGTTGAGCTGGTCAACCATGGTGTTCATGGTGTTCTTCAACTCGAGAATCTCCCCCTTCACTTCCACCGTGATCTTGGAGGACAAATCTCCCTTCGCGATAGCCGTCGCCACGTCGGCGATGTTACGCACCTGACCCGTCAAGTTCGAGGCCATTGAGTTAACGTTATCCGTCAAATCCTTCCACGTTCCACCGACGCCGGGCACGATCGCCTGACCGCCCAATTTCCCTTCGGTGCCCACCTCACGAGCCACGCGCGTCACCTCAGAGGCGAACGCGTTGAGCTGATCGACCATGGTGTTGATCGTATCCTTCAGGTTCAAAATCTCGCCCTTAACGTCCACCGTGATCTTGCGGGACAAATCGCCTCGCGCCACGGCCGTGGTCACGTCGGCGATGTTACGCACCTGACCCGTCAAGTTCGACGCCATCGAGTTCACGGAGTCGGTCAAATCCTTCCACGTTCCTGCAACGCCGGACACCGCTGCCTGGCCGCCGAGTTTTCCTTCGGTGCCGACCTCTCGAGCCACGCGGGTCACCTCCGAAGAGAACGCGTTGAGCTGATCGACCATCGTGTTGATCGTCTCCTTCAACTCCAAAATCTCGCCCTTCACGTCCACCGTAATCTTGCGGGACAAATCTCCACGGGCCACCGCCGTCGTCACCGCCGCGATGTTACGCACCTGCGCCGTAAGGTTCGACGCCATCGCGTTCACGGAATCGGTCAAATCCTTCCACGTTCCTGCCACGCCGGGCACCACCGCCTGGCCGCCGAGTCGTCCTTCCGTTCCCACTTCCCTCGCCACACGCGTCACTTCCGACGCGAACGAACGGAGCTGCTCCACCATCGTATTGATGGCCTCTTTCAACTGCAAAATCTCACCGCGCACGTCCACCGTGATCTTCTTGGACAAATCTCCGTTCGCCACAGCGATCGTCACGTCCACGATGTTACGCACCTGTGCCGTGAGGTTACCGGCCATCTGGTTCACCGACTCCGTGAGGTCTTTCCACACACCCGACACGCCTTTAACCTGCGCCTGGCCGCCCAGCTTACCTTCGGTGCCCACCTCACGAGCCACGCGCGTCACCTCAGAGGTAAACACGGAAAGCTGATCGATCATTCGGTTAACCAACCGGGCGGAGTGCAAAAACTCACCTTCCAGCGGGCGGCCGTCCGCTTCGAGGGCCATCGACTGACTCAAGTCGCCCTTCGCCACGGCGCCGATCGTGCGTGTGACTTCCGTCGTCGGGCGGACCAAATCGTCCACCAAACCATTGAGCGAATCGACTTCGATCGCCCACTCACCGACGAGGCCGGAGACCCGCATGCGCTGGTTCAGCTTGCCTTCTTTACCGACCACGCGGCAGACGCGAGCGGTCTCGCCAGCGCGCCGTTGGTTAACGCTCAGGATTTCGTTATAAGTGTCCGCGATTTTCCCATAAACCCCGGTCCAGCCGGCGGGAAGGCGCTTGGAAAAATTTCCACCCTTCAGAGCCAGCATGGCCTCCAGGATTTCCAGCGCCAAATCGGATTCGCTGATTCCATGGCCGACGCCATCTACGCCGTCCACACCATCTACGCCGTTGGTGGGCGGCACCCCATCTAGTGTGCTGATTTCGGCGTCTACAGCGGGCGAATTCTTGGCGGAGCGGGGACTCACTTTCATAGGAGAAAAGAAAAACGGGGTGAAACGGAACGTGCAGGTTAAACGAACGTCAGGAGGATACCTGACAACAGATTCGGGAGGATTCAAGGAATGGTCGTGAAAAGATTTACATCCGTTCGCTCTTTGTTTTCCGATGCATCGGTGCATCTCCGCGTCAAGGAGCGCTTCGCCGTTTCGTGGTGTTTCTTGCGGTAGAAGATGTCGGTCCTAAAACTCCTCATTCCATCTCTCAGTGACCGAAGAAGGACTTCCCCTGGCCGTAATAGGGTTTATCGAAAACTGCCTGACCTCCATCGAGCAGATGGAAATTCTACTTCTGCTGGCCCGGCAACCCGATACAACGTGGACCGTGCAGTCGGTTTATGAGGTCATTTTGAGCACCAAGCCCTCAGTCGAGACCTGGTTGCAAAACCTCGTCGACACAGGCCTCGCAGAGCGCCTGGAGGGTTCGCCTGCCGGCTACCGCTTCCATGCCGCCACGCCCGAAATCGGGTCCGCCGTGCGGCTCCTCGGGGAAAGCTATCAAGCCCGGCCGGTGCGGGTAATCGAGGCGATTTACAAGAGGAGCGCAATTCAGTCCGATGCAGCCAAAAGCTTCGCGGACGCCTTCCGTTTCCGAAAAAATTAAACATGGCTGCTTCCGTCTACATCCTCTGCGCTTTGAGTTGCGTCGTCATCGCCTTTCTGCTCTTGCGCGGGTTTCGGGCGACGCGCCAGCGGTTGCTCTTCTGGAGCATGCTCTGTTTCATCATTCTCGCCTTCGCTAATCTCCTGCTGATCGTCGATCTGGTCATCTTCCCGACCATGGTGGACCTGGGAATCCCTCGCACGATCGTCAGCCTCCTGGCTGTGGTCGTGCTCATCTACGGTTTCATTTTTGAATCGGAATAAACCATGATTCTCAACGTTTTTCTCTCTGGAGCCATGGCGATGGCATGCTTGATCGCAGGGGCATTTTTCCTGCGGTTTTGGCAGAAAACACGCGAGTCGCTTTTCCTCTTTTTCTCGGCTGCTTTTCTCACGCTCATGACGGAGCGAATTCTTCGCACGTTCTTGCGTTTAGATGACGAGCTGGCGCCCTTCATTTACTGCCTGCGGCTAGCCGCGTTCGTCATGCTCATCGTCGGCATCCTCTACAAAAACCGCCGCACCTAACATTTCGCGCAGTCACTTCTCTCCACTCATCCGTTGATGGAGTATGAGCGAGAATCCCAAGGACGATTACCCGACGCGCACGGAGAAGGAAAACATGGATGAGCCGCAGGAGGAGTTCATCTCCGCCGAGCCGCCTTCCTCCACCGAAGCCGAGCCTCCCAAGGCTCCGCATCCAAACCCGGAAAAAGATCCCGACGACTGGACGACCGGAGATGAGCCGATGACCGGCCCGCAAATGTCTTACCTCAAGACTCTCAGCCAGGAAGCCGGTGTCGAGTTCGACGAGAAACTCACCAAAGCGGAGGCTTCAAAACGCATCGACGCGCTTCAAGCCGAAACCGGCCGCGGGCAGAAATCTTCCGAATAAACATTCACCTCAACCAGCCCACACCATGAACAAAACTGGAACTTCCAATACTGAAGAAAAATCCGCGACCGATCCCGTCTCCGCCGCTCTCGCGGCTGCTAACTCCGCCGCTGGCACAGGCACAGGCGCTTCACTCGGGAGCATGTTAGGAGCCGCCGCTGGCGGTCTGCTCGACGCCACTGTCGGAGCCGTCATGGGCGCCCTCGGCGGCAACCCAACTGACATGAACGACGAGGCCAAGGAAACTGCCCGCAAAGAGGAATCCACTCCCCGGCGTCCGGAGCGTCCAAGCGCGATTAGCAGCGTGGATGAAACTCTCACCGCCTTCAGTGCAGGAGCGGCGAATGGGATCATCCCGACGACCATTGCCGATCCGCAAAATGCGCATCCGAGCAGCGTCCCGTTGACCAAGGACGACGTCGAGCAGCGCGCCTGGAACATCTACATCCAGGAAGGCCTTCCCTCCAATCGGGCGCTGGATCATTGGCTCCAGGCCGAGCAGGAACTTTCTGCCAGCCACGAAGGCCGGTAAAAAAGCTCGATAACCCCAATTCTGGTCTGCACTGTGGCGGCACTGTGAAAATAGTGCCGCTGCTTTTTGGACTGATCCCGATTTTCCTCCTGACTCTCGGCCAGGGCAGGGGAGAATCGCTCCGCTTATTAGGCCGCACTTCCCATCCGCACGATTTCGCGGTGGGGAAGACCAAGCTGGGCGGTCTCTCCGGGATCTCCTACGATCTCCAGACAAAATCCTTCTGGGCGGTTTCTGACGACTCGGCCTATCACGGCGGAGCGCCGCGGATTTACCAGATGTCCGTGCAACTCGTCGGCACCGAAGGACTCCAGGTGGCCGTCGGAAAAGCCCTCATCTTGCGCGATGAGCAAGGAAAGCCGTTTCCCGTCGCTGATTGCGAAGGCATCGCCGCCACGGCGGGTGGAGGCGCATGGGTCACCAGCGAAGGCAAGGCGGGCAAAAAGGGAGCGCTGCCGTGGATTCGGCTCTTCGCGTTTCAAAACGGCCGCACCCTCCGCAATCTGCCTCTCCCGCAGGCCTATCTTCCGGCAAATGCCGCCGGAGAGAGAGTTCCCATCGGCAGCCCGGAGCAAACACATGGAGTAGTCACCAATCGATCTCTCGAATCCTGCACGCTCTCTCCCGATCGGCAGACCGTCTACATCGCAAACGAGACATCTCTCGTGCAGGACAAAGCGCCCGGTGAGGGCTCGGGTGGTGGCAGCGGAATCTTTAACAACACTCAGGTTAGAATCAGCGCGCTGAACGCGAAAACCGGCAAGCTTCTCGGGCAGAAACTTTACGTGGCAGACTCCGGTTGTTTCTTTGGCTCCGTCTCCGATGTCCTCGCACTGAACGACCGCGGCGATATGTTAGTCATGGAGCGCCGTGTCATCCGCCTGCAAGAAGGAACCGGCAGCTGCGGCATCCGCATTTACCGCGTCAATTTTCAACAGCCCGCCGCAACAGATCTGCGCGAAGTAGATAGCGTAAAAGGCCGGGAAATCAGCGCCTTGCAGAAGACGCTCATCTACGATTCTAGCAAAGCAGGAATCACCGATCTCGATAACCTCGAAGGCCTCGGCCTCGCCCCGTTGCCGGCCGGGCGCATCGGATTGGTGGCCGTGTCGGACGATAACTTTAGCAAAATCCAACAAACTCAGATCCTCTTTTTCGAACTCGTTCCCTAACATGACCTCTGCAGAATCTTTCGCCGCTGCCAAACGCCTCATCCCAGGAGGCGTCAACTCTCCCGTGCGCGCATTTCGCGGAGTGGGAGGAGAGCCGTTTTTCGTGGAGAGAGCGCTCGGTTCTCACATCTGGGATGTCGAAGGAAAAGAATACATCGACTACGTCGGCACCTGGGGACCGGCCATATTAGGACACGCTCCAAAAGTGGTGCTGGACGCCATCGTGGAGACGGCGCAGCGCGGTGTTAGTTTTGGCATTCCCAACCCTCTGGAAATCGAGATGGCTGAGACCATCATCCGCTTTGTTCCGAGCATTCAAAAAGTGCGGATGGTGAACAGCGGCACCGAAGCGACGATGTCGTGCATTCGATTGGCCCGCGGATTCACCGGCCGCAAAAAGCTGGTGAAGTTCGAAGGCTGCTATCACGGCCATGTGGATTCGTTGTTAGTCAAAGCCGGGAGCGGCGCTCTCACCTTGGGAATGCCCGACAGCGCCGGCGTTCCGACGGAACTGGCCGCTCTAACCATCACGCTGCCTTACAATGATCCCGAAGCACTCCGCGCCGTCTTCGCTCAGGAAGGCCGGGAGATCGCCGCCATCATCGTGGAACCCGTTCCTGCCAACGCGGGTCTATACTTGCCAAAACCCGGCTACCTGGCGCTGCTGCGGCAGCTCTGCGACGATTCGGGCGCATTGCTCATCTTCGACGAAGTGATGACCGGCTTCCGCCTCGCTAAAGGCGGCGCTCAGGAAGTCTATGGCATCCGTCCCGATCTCACCGCACTGGGCAAAGTCATCGGCGGCGGATTACCCGTAGGAGCCTTTGGCGGACGTGCAGACATCATGGATTTCCTCGCGCCCGACGGCCCGGTTTACCAGGCAGGAACCCTCTCCGGGAACCCACTCGCCATGGCTGCTGGCCTGGCGCAACTCCGCGAACTCGAACGCCGCGACGGCTGGGCCGAGCTGGAAAAAATTGGCCAACAATTCGAAGCTGGAGTGCGTGAAGCGCTCGCTGCCACCGGGCGGAAATTCACCTTCCAGCGTCTCGGCTCCATGTTCTGCCTGTATTTCACAGATCAGCCCGTGGACAACCTCGCCATGGCACAACGTGCTGATCGGGAGCATTTTGCGCATTATTTCCATTCGTGTCTGCAAGCGGGAGTTTACTTTGCGCCGTCACAGTTCGAAGCCGGCTTCCTTTCCCTTTCGCACACGATGGCAGACCTGGAGAGAACGAGGGAAGTGACGACAGCGGCGTTGAGGTAAGGAAAAAGCGACAGCCGAAAAATAATTAAAATAAACGTATTGCAGTTAAGACTCAGTCGCATTTAACTCCGCGGCATGTCATCTGTAATCTCCTTACCTCTTGCCCGACTGCGCCTTTGCGTGCGTCTGTCGCTGGCATCCATTCTCATCTCGCCCGGGCTTTTTGCTCAGGAAGCGGTCCGGCAGGATCTCGACACATTGGTGGTCGAATCTGAGGCGGCGCCGTTCGTCCAGGAGCCCTTCATGCCGGACGTCTCCGGCGTAAAAGTCTATGCTGGCAAGAAGACCTCCGTGATCGATCTCGATGCCTTTCCGAAGATCACGAACAACAACTACCGCCAGGCGCTCGCCAAAACTCCGGGGCTCCTGCTCAGCGAAGAAACCACTCCGCTGGTCAGCATCGGCTATCGCGGCCTCGATCCGCACCGGGCGCAGTTTACCCAAGTGCTCAAGGACGGCATTCCGATCCACGCCGATCAGTTTGGTTATCCAGAAGCGTATTACACGCCGCCACTCGACACCGTGGATCGCATTGAGTTCCTCCGCGGTGGAGCCTCGCTGATCTATGGTCCGCAGCCCGGTGGTGCGTTGAACTTCGTGACCCATCGGCCTCGCACCGACAAGGCGCTGGATTTCGGCACCTCCCATACCTTCGGCAGCGACAATTATTATTCCACCTTCACCCATCTGGATGGCACCTCCGGTCGCCTCGGTTACTACGGCTACTACAACCACCGCGAGGGCGATGGCTTCCGTACCGCTAACAGCCAGTTCCAATTGGACGCCGGCCAGATCAAACTCGTTCTCGATGCAAACACAGCGAGCCGCTGGATTCTGACTCTTGAGACTTACCAGGAAGAACACGGTGAACCCGGTGGCCTCAGCCTCGCGACCGGCCCTGGCGTTGCTAACTACAACGAAGATCGCACCCAAGCCACGCGCCTTTTCGATCTTTTCGAACTCACCCGCCACTCCGCTTCCTTGCAATGGGAACTCGATATTTCCCCCGGCACGCGGTTGCTAACATCGGGTTGGGCCACCTACTATCGGCGCTACAGCCAGCGGCAACGCGGCGGCGGTTTCGGCACGGCACCGACTGGTCCCGACGCTTCGACTAACAGCATCGAGGAACAGGAATTCTACACGCTCGGCTTCGAGACGCGTTTGCGCCACGACTACGAGTGGCTTGGCGGCTCCCATACCTTCACAGGCGGCGTGCAGTTTTATCACACCCAATCGCCCCGGCAGGACAGCCGTGGGTCCACTCCGGATGCGACCAGCGGTGTTCTCCGCACCGACACGGATCGCGAAGTGACTTACCTCCCGCTTTTCCTCGAAAACCAATTCACGTGGGGAGCCTTCTCCATTACTCCAGGCGTTCGGTTTGAGAACATCTGGCAAGGTGTGAAGGAAAACCTGAACGTCTCCAAGACCTCCGCTGGAGTGGCTTTGGCAGATCAGGAAGATCATGAATTCGTCGCTTTGTTCGGCCTCGGAACGTCTTACAAGTTCACCGAGCGCGTCGAGATCTACGGCAACGTCTCGGAATCCTACCGTCCGAAAGTCTACACCCAAGCGGTGCCGACCGACGGCACAGCGCTTGTGCCAAACGATCTGAACGAGAGCCATGCCTGGAGCTACGAACTCGGTTTGCGCGGACGGCCCACTCCCTGGACAAGCTGGGATGTGAGCGGTTTCTACATGGACTTCGAAGATCAGATCGGGCGCATCTCGTTGCCTGGCGGATTTACGACCGTTGCTAACGTCGGCCGTGCAGAACACTACGGTGTCGAGATCGCTGGCGAGATCGACTTCATCGGCATGCTGGATTCCTTCCGCGAAACACCACCGGCACCTACCGGCAAGGATGCGGAGAAAAATCCCGTCGCCGCGCCTGTGTCGCTGGCGGACCGCTTCGGATCGCTCAGCCTCTATGGCAATGCGACTCTCCTTCACGCGGAATTCGTCTCTGGGCCGCAGGAAGGATTAAGCCCGCGTTTTGCGCCTGATTATCTGGTGCGCGCTGGTTTGATCTACTCCGCTCCGAACGAGTGCTTCCGCCTCGCGTTTACCGGCACGATGGTCGGCGAGAGCTTCGCAGACGATGCTAACACCTTGGAGCGTTATGTTCCTTCCTATGTGGTGTGGGATCTCACGGCTGAAGCGAAGGTCTACAAAGACATCGTCTCCATCAACGCAGGTGTGAACAACCTCTTCGACGAAGACTACTACTCCCGCGTCCGCGACGACGGCATCGACCCTGCCGCTGGACGGAACTACTACGTCGGCTTCTCGCTCAAGTTCTAACACGAGAGACATCTAACAACAGGGGCGCTTGTGACAACGAGCGCCCCTTTTTGTTTGGCGGGAGAACGTCAAAAAAGGGCGCGCGGTGCGTCCCTTCCGGCCATTTCCACTCCGGGTCGGTCAGAGAAAGAGTCCTGAAGAATCGCTTGCACGGGCGGAGTTTTGTTCGTTATTCCTCGAATAACGCTGTGGCGCCGTGGCTTCGGCAGGATAAACTTCGCTGTGGCTTCTCTTTCGTTTCGACCCCAGGCTGTTCTCTCGGAGCGGATGTTGCTCGTCCTCTTGGCGGCCGTGCAGTTCACGCACATCCTGGACTTCATGATCATGATGCCGCTGGGGCCGCAGTTGATGCGCCAGCTTTCCATCTCGGCGATGCAATTCAGCGGACTGATCTCCGCTTACACGATCACGTCGGGGCTCATCGGGCTGTTGCTGGCACCGTTCATGGATCGTTACGATCGGCGGCACGTTCTGGTGGTGAGCTATATTGGCTTCATCGCCGGAACGTATGCCTGCGCCATGGCTCACACCGCGGGCGGATTGCTCTTTGCGAGGGCGGTGTGCGGAGCGTTTGGCGGCATATCGAGCGCCACGATCATGGCGATTGTCGGTGATATTGTTCCTCCGGAACGTCGCGGCCGCGCCATGGGAATCATCATGACCGCGTTCTCCGCAGCGGCGGCGCTCGGAGTGCCGTTTGGGCTTTATCTGGCGCAGCTTTATCGCTGGAAAACTCCCTTTCTCTGGCTGGCGTGGATATCCGTGGCCGTGCTGGTGTTGCTCCTCGTCTTCCTGCCGAACGTGCGCGGTCATCTCGAGGCGGGAATGCCCGCGTCGCTCCGCAATTTCGTCTCGTTGCTACAAGATGGAAACGCCTGGCGCGCTCTCATCTTTATGGCGGCTATGGTTTTTGGCCACTTCTCGGTGATCCCGTTTCTCTCGCCGCATCTGGTTTTCAATCTCGGTCTGCCGGAAAAGGATCTGCCTTACGTCTATCTGGTGGGCGGGCTGCTCACCATCGTCTCATCGCCAATCGTGGGGAAACTGACAGATCGCTTCGGCCGGCAGGAGGTTTTCACTGGGATGATCCTCGTCGCGTGCGCGGTGATTTTCACCATTGCAAACGTTGCGCAACAATCCGTCGCGGTGATTCTCATCCTGGCGGGGCTGTTTTTCATCTTCGCCAGCGGACGCTTCGTGCCGGGGCAGGCGACCATGACTCTTGCCGTCGAAGCGCGGCAGCGGGGAGCCTTCATGAGCCTCAGCTCGTGCACGCGGGATCTGTGTTCCGGGCTGTCGGCAATGATCGGCGGCGTGGTGGTCACGCGATCTACAGAGGGCGCGTTGCTGAATTTCCACTGGCTCGGCTGGATCGCGATCGTCTGCAGTCTGGTGAGCATCGGGCTCATCCGCTGGGTGAAAGTAGCGGATCAGGGACATTTTCCGAAGCCCGCCGTCGCCGAATAAACCCGCCGCAGTGGCATTTGCGTCCCTGGCAGACGATGCTCCGTTATTGCCTTCATGAATTTCCCGACTGCGCTCCGCCTTTTCTACTGGCAGGTGGTCCGGTATGCGCTGCGGCATAAACTCCTCGCCTCGCTAAACATCGCGAGCATCGCCTTGGGAGTCGCCGTGTATCTTGCGATCCAGATTGCCAATCACAGCGCCGACCGCGCCCTGCGGGCAAGTGTCGATCTCGTCGCGGGCAAGGCCAGCCTCGAAGTCCGTGGGGAAATGGCCGAGACGCTCTTCCCGGCCATCAGCAAACTACCAGGAGTCACCGCAGCCACTCCGCTCGTTGAGGCGGTGCTCACGTTGCCCGAGCATCCCGGCGAATACCTCCGGGTGCTGGGGATCGACCCATTTTCCAACCAGCCGTTTGCCACCTTCCGCATCGGCGACGGGAGCGACACCCGGCAGTTCGACTTCGAGAAATGGCTCACGGACCCGGCAGCGCTCGCCATCTCCCGCGACTTCGCGAGCAAATACCGGCTCAAGATCGGCGAGGAACTCCCCGTCCTCGTCAACAGTCGCCGCGTCACATTGCGCATCGCCTTCATCATCGACGCCGAAGCTTCCCTCGAAGGCAGCGGCGCGCGCATCGCCGCCATGGACATCGCCTCGGCCCAGACGCTTTTCGGCCTCACCGGCAAAATCACCGCCGTGCAAGTCCTCACCGCCGAGGGCGAGGAAAAAGCCGTCGCCGTCAGAATCCAGCCGCTCCTCCCCGCCACCGTCACCGCCGCGCCGCCCGCCCAACGCAACGCTCAGGTCGGGCAAATGCTCCAGGCGTTTCAGCTCAACCTCAGCGCGCTCAGCATGGTCGCCTTGCTCGTGGGCATGTTCCTCGTCTTCAACACTGTCTCGGCCTCCGTCGTGCGCCGCCGCCGCGAGATCGGCATCCTCCGCTCCGGCGGCGTCTCGCGCGGACAGATTCGCGCCCTCTTTCTCGGCGAAGCACTCCTCTACGGCGTCTTCGGGCTCATCCTCGGAAGCATCGGCGGCGTCCTCCTTTCCAACCTGCTCGTCGCAGCAGTCGGCACCACGATTTCCTCGCTCTACATCCTCCTGAGCATCGACCAGCTCTTCGTTTCCGCTCCGCAAATTCTCCTCGCAGTCGCTGCCGGTTTGGGCTCCGTGCTCCTCGCCGCCTGGGTTCCCGCGAATGAAGCCGCTCTCCTGCCGCCCGTCGTTGCGCTCAACCCCGGCTACTCCGTCGAACGTCCCGTCTCCCCGTGGCTCCCTCTGTATGGGCTCGCACTAGTCGCAGTTTCCGTCGTCGCCGCGGCCATATCGTTGCACCGCTGGCCATGGCTCGGCTTCGGCAGCGCGTTTCTGCTCCTCACCGGCTGCTCGTTATTCGCTCCCGCGCTCACCGCCATCGTCGGAAAAATCCTCCGCCATCTAACGCGATCCTCCCTCATCCTCTCGCTCGCGGCGCAAAACCTCCAGCGCTCCCTCGCACGCATCTCCCTCACCGTGGCGGCGCTCAGCTCCGCCGTGGCCATGATGATCGGCGTCTCCGTGATGATTTATTCCTTCCGGCAGACCATCAACACGTGGGTCACCCGCAGCCTCGTTGCGGACGTTTTCATCGCACCCGCCTCCAACGAAACCATCGGCCTCGTCGCCTACCTTCCGCCCAGCGCCGCCTCCTGGCTGCGGGAACGCCCCGAAGTCACCGCCGTCGATACGTTCCGCGAAATGCGTCTCCCGTGGAAAAACACCAGCCTGCGCATGTCGGTCGTGCACGGCCATCGTCGCGACAATCTCCGCTTCCTCGAAGGCGACCACGCGAAACGCAACGCCCTCCTCTTCGAACTCGGCTACGTCCTCATTTCCGAACCACTCTCCCGCCGCCACAAGCTCAAGGCCGGCGACTCCATCACCCTCCCGACCCCCGAGGGACCCCGCACTTTCGACATCGGCGGCACCTACTACGACTACACGAGCGACGAAGGCACCGTCCTCATGGCGCGGGAAAACTTCGACCCCCTCTGGGACGACCTCCGCATCCACTCCCTCGCCGTTTACCTGCGTTCGCCCAACGATTACAACGCCCTCACCGACGCCTTCCGGGAGAAATTCGGACGCGACGCCAGCTTCTCTGTTTACTCCAACGCCTCCATCCGCCAGCGCATCTTCGAGATTTTCGAGCAAACCTTCGCCGTCACCTCGCTCCTCCGCATCATCGCCATCGGAGTCGCCGTCATCGGCATCTTCCTAACCTTGTCCACGCTCGTCACCGAACGCATCCGCGAACTCGCCGTCCTCCGCTCCATCGGTGCCGGCCGCCGTCGGATCTGCCAGATGATCCTCGCCGAAGGCGCGCTCGTTGGCCTGCTCGCCTCCATATTAGGAGTCCTCACCGGTTGCGGCCTCGCCGTCATCCTCACCTTCGTCGTCAACAAAGCCTTCTTCGGCTGGACCATCCAATTCTCCTGGCCATTAGTCACCCTCCTAACCACCCCCCTCTGGATCGTCCCCGCCGCCATAGCGAGCGCCCTCATCCCCGCCTGGCGCGCCTCCCGCCTAACCCTGGCCCCCGCCTTGCGAAACGAATAAAAGATAGCAGCGCCGTCCATATCCTCCGGGGAGCGCAGGCCGCTGGCCTGCACCCTTCGGCGGCCCTCCGAAGGGTGGTGTGCGAAGCGCAAAACGTAAGGACGGTGACCACCCGTTCCCGGCGGGCCGCCGGAAACGGCAGGCCAGCGGCCTGCGCTCCCCAGCCCCTCCACGCCCACATCTTCCTAGTCCGAAACGAGTGCCTCCAAGACAACGCTCTCTCTCCCAATTTTATAACGCATATTGCACTGAGACGTGACATAGGCTACGGCCTCGTCGAGCGGACAGTCCTTTAGCTGTAGCATTATTCGCTGTTCTAGCGGGTTGGATGGTGGGCCTCATGCGTCGACAACAATCTTACGTCATACGTAATGAGAATGCCTCCTTGCGCGCTTATCGAAGCAAAAGCATCTTTGACCTTCACCTCTTTGAAGTTCAGATTAATCTTTGTCTCCTTCATCTTTTTTTGGAGGGAAATGTCCACGTGAACCCGACGCGCTTCCCCGCAAATAGCCACTGACGAAAAGCCGCCATACAAAAATAACGCAAGGCAGATAAAATATGAATTCATAGGGGAAGGAGAGCGCAGCCTAAGGACTCAATCTTAGTAATGGCTAGGCAATACCGGTGAAGCGCAGAAAATATATCTCCTCGTCGTAATAGCATCCGGCTACGCAAAGCGCATCTGGCTCAACCCCGGCGCAGACAAAACCTCGCGACATATAAAGCGAGCGCGCGCTCATATTTGTGGCATTGACTGTTAGCTTCACCTGGCGCACACCCGCAACATCCCGAGCATGAGCCAGAACTGCGTCGAGGAGAGCGCCGCCATATCCTAGCCGCCTAAAATCGGGAGCGACATACATACCACCGAGCAGTCCGCAGTGGCGCAGCTTCTCGCGAACGGGTCGCATAAAAGCGAGCAAACCTACAAGCTGCTGATCGGCAAAGGCCCCGAACACGGATAATGATCCGTCGGCGGCCGGTGATATTCGTGCGGACACTTCCGTCGGGGAAAGAGCGGCCTCTTCAGCGTAGCTGGCACCAAACGCTGCCGGGGCTTCCTGTAGTCCAAGAAGCCTGAGCGACTGATATGCTGCTGCATCGGTAGAATTGAGCCGTCGGACAGTCATCGAGGTGACGCGTGGAAGCTGCCTAACGACAACAAGCTCAGACAACACAGGGACAGCCGCTTTATCAGCATTGCGAGGAGATTCGTTATAGCGCCCTGTTGGATATCATGGCTGCTTAACATATTCTATGGTCGTCTGTGACTTCAACGCACCTTGGTCATCTTCTGGCGATAATAGAAGCTTGTTTGTGTTCGCGACGAAAGCGATCTTCACCCGCTGACCCGCGATAATGATCTCAGACTTCGCACCCTCTGGATGCAAATCGAGCAAGTCAGTAAGCTTCTCCGAACGCGATGAGGAACCCTTGCGAACGGTAACGGTTGAATCTGTGTAAGACCAATCCCCAAGGTCAATGCCTTCAGAATCCACCGCGTGCCAATGGCCCTCAGGTTGGAGAGTCCAGGTGACCGCAGTCTTCGGGCTTGGTCGAGTTACAGTGATCGACTGTGATCCCTGATTAAAGAATAGAGCAATAGCGAAAAGAATTGCGAGGAGTGGGAAAAAAGTCATATGGGAATTAGGCGCTTCGACTAAAGTCGCTTTTGCATTATGAAACGGAGAGAGCCATCTGGGGCGATTTGCAAGGAGGCTGCGTGGAGGCTTGGATCCAGCGGCTCCATGCGGCAAAAACGCCCCTCCATCGGCTCGCGAGAAGGGGCTTCGGGCGGATTCCAATTGGGAAGCAAGAACCCAATCGGCTGCCCCAGTGCATTAGTGTCATGCTGCATGATGCTGTTAACTGTCACAAAGTGAGCCGCGGCGGAGCGTGGCGCGAGCGCAATTGTTAAGTCGCTTGGAGCGGGTCACCATGTCGGCACAGTATATTGATCGCCGCCGACAACGACGTGTGGAACGGGGCGCTCCTCGGCCGCATGTTGTTGAGCAGGTGGAAGGTGCATGAAATCGATTGCTAACGTCTCGCCATAGAAAAGCTGCGACGAATCCCGGACTGAAAGGCGAGGCGCAAAAGCCGGGTCACCGGTGCGCCAGATGCCGCGAAGCCGCAGCGACTCATCAAAGAAGGCGATGAATGTGTGGAGTCGTGCGGGCTGAGTGGAACCCTTGGCCGCGGAGCGCGTGAAGTCCAAGGAAGCAATATGAACCAGCCCGAACGGTGCGCGGCATGAGCCCACATATCTCGCTCCGCTGAGGTAATACGAGTAAGATCGGCCTCCATCCTCATAGTTGCGTGAGGCAAGCGGATCGCCAGAACGCTCGGCAACGGAAATGAGAC
Source organism: Chthoniobacterales bacterium (assembly GCA_036388355.1). Lineage (GTDB taxonomy): Bacteria > Verrucomicrobiota > Verrucomicrobiia > Chthoniobacterales > DASVRZ01 > DASVRZ01. Next base: position 16,123 of record DASVRZ010000157.1, read on the forward strand.
GGGGAAGGATGTCAGGGCTCGCTGGGTAAAGATCGGCAGTGAACTCTGAGCGTGCTGTACTGAGAAGGCAGAGGAGTAGTAACGTTGCTTTCACGCCAGAGGTGTTTAGTGGGCTGACAGGTTAGTCGTTGCCGTCATTGGGAGATGATTCGTTCGAGTCGCTGCCGCAGGCATTAGGCTAATGGTTCACCTTTGCTGCGAAATAATTCTGCCATGTATTCCAACAATTCCACATCCAAATTCTCAATGCGGCCGGGCTTGAAATCAAAATGACAGATGGTTCCAAACATTTTCCCGTCAACATCCAAAAGCGGGACACCACAATAAGACTGCACGGAATTTCTCTTTGGATGATGGCTCACCCGCTCATCGCACTGCGTGTCAAGAGTCATGAATGTAGCTCCAGAATCGCGAACAAAAACGCAATAGGACGCCAGGACTGGAATGTCATCACACTGCTCTAAATCAGGGTGCTCGCTATCGTAAAACACAACGTTTCGGAGCATTTCATCATCAAACCGATAAAGGGAAGTGAAGCGATGGTTCGTCAGCGAGTTGAGGAAAATAAGCGCGTCCCGCGGACCACCCTTGTCAAACGCTTGCTTGAGTTGAGGAAGAACATTTGCGTTCGAGTCTCGGTTGGTGATCATGGATGCTGTTGGGCGGGGCAGTCACAGTCCTCGTGGAGTCCAGTGTTGTCCATGGCTTTGTATTCAGAGAGGACGCGGCGAACAGCCTAACAGGTTGTAGACGAAACGGAGGTTTGCGTGACGAGGCGAACCGGCCGTGAGGCGGGCAGCGCGCCGGTGACGGTGTCGCGGCCGTAGATGGAGTCCCGCGGCGAAGAAGGAACCTGAGCGACGGGTGCTTTATTAGCATTTACCGCTCCATCGGTGCCGGCCGCAGCTAGATCGGCAAGATGATCCCCTTGGCGCGCGTGTTAGCGCCGGGTTTTCTTGGCTGGCTTTGCGCCCGAACCCTCATTGGTTAGCACGGGCAGCATGGCGTGGCGGCGATAGGATAGGGGCGTCGCGCCGTGATGGCTGCGGAAGAGTTTGTAGAAATGACCGAGGTTCTCGAATCCGCACTCGATGGCGATATCCAGGATGGGCGTCGTGGTCGTGGCGAGCTGTTGCGCTGCGTGCGTGAGGCGGGCGGCGTTGACGAGGTCGGTGGGCGTGCATTGCAGGCGGCGCCGCACTTCGCGGGCGAGGTGCGCCGGTGAGCAACATGCGAGCCGGGCGAAGGCGGCGGTGCCACCGATAAAATGACGGGGTTCGCGCAGGCGTTCGCACGCACGAGCGAGCCAGTCGGGAAGGCTCCCTTGACGTTCGCTGCGGGCGGCGTGAGTGAGCAACGCGATGATGCCGGTCAGCAACGCTTCGGCAGCGAGGGCGTCGCATGCGCCTCGCACCAGGTCGGCGGACAATTGCCGGAGGCGCTCCGGTTGGTCGGGGTGTAGCCGGTATTCGCGTTTTCGATGGTCGCGCTCGTCGAACCACGCGCCAGAGAGTGCGGGATGCCGGCGGCGGAGTGCGGTCCAGAGGGTGCGGTGGAAGGAGAAATTGACGAGACACAGCGGTTCTCCGCCATCGATTGGTCCGGAGAATCCGTGCGCGTCTTCAGGGCGCACCAGCACGAGGAGCCCTGCGGTGAGCGGACGAGTTTCGCCGTTGATCACGTGCAGACCCGAGCCGGCGGTGGTCCAGAAAAGTTCGGGGTATGTATGGTCGTGCAGCGGTGGCGAGGGATCGTGTCTGCTGTATTGCCAATGTGCGTGGGTGCACACCTGGCCCGGGGGTAGATAGTCGAGCCGGAACGTTCGCATCAATATAACGTAGTAAATTGTCAATCCATCGTAGGACGTAGGACGATAGGTTGGTTAACGTGGCATAACTTAAACATTATGAGCACCCAAAAATTTCGCATAGGCATTATCGGCGCGGGCGGCATTGCCCAAGCCGTTCACATCCCCGGTTGGAAGAAACTGCCCGACGTAGAGATCGTGGCGGTGTGCGACTTGCACGGCCCCACGGCGCAGAAGGCAGCCGCGGCGGCGGGTGGCGCACAGGCGTTCACCGACCCTGCGGAGCTGCTAGCTCTCGGGCTGGATGCGGTGGACGTGTGCACACCTAACAAGGCGCATACGCCCTCGGTGATTTTGGCACTGGAGGCGGGTTGTCACGTTTTGTGCGAGAAACCCCTAGCGACCTCAACGGACGAAATTCGCGCGATGGGAGCGGCGGCGACGAAAGCGGGCCGCGTGCTGTGCACGGTGCAGGACCACCGGTATCGGGCTGAGACGCAGGCCATCAAAACCTGGGCGAATGCGGGTCATCTCGGCGCGGTGTATCACGCGCGCGTTCGGGCAATGCGCCGTGCGTGGCTGCCCGGAAGGGCTGGTTTTATTGATGCGGAACTGGCTGGCGGCGGTCCGTGCATGGACATCGGCGTGCATGCGCTGGATGCGGCGATGTGGGTGATGGATTTTCCGAAGCCGGTGCGAGTGACGGGCGTGAGTCGCGTGAACTTTGCGCATGGGCACAAGATTCCCGGTAAGTGGGGCGATTGGGATCGCTCGCGTTTTTCCGTCGAGGATTTTGCGGCAGGTTTTGTGCACTTTGAAAACGGCGCGACGATGATCCTCGAGGCGGCCTGGCTGGGGCATCAGAAAGAGGATGAGGATTTCAGCTTTCAGTTGTTTGGCACGGAAGGCGGCGTTCACTGGCCATCGGGCGAGATCGCATCGGTGAGCAGCGGCGTGTTTGTGGACGGCCAGCTTTCGTCTCCTGGTGGAGGCGAGCAGAGGCACGACGGACAGATCGCGGCGTTTTACCGAGCGTGCGTGGCCGGAGAACCGTCGCCGGTGCCTTGGACCGAATCGATCCAAGTCATCGCGATTCTGGAGGCGATTTACGCATCTCAGCGAACCGGTCGTGAGATCGAGTTCACTCAGCCGGTCGCGACCGCTTCGCCGGACGTTAGCTGAGCGCGGTTTCGTTTTTTCCCATCCGTTAACTTCAACCCCTTCAACTCTCTACATTTTATGGCACGCATCGCCTTTCTCTCCACCGCACACATTCACACTCAGGATTTCATCAAAAACGTTCTCCGGGCCACCGACGGGCGCACCGTTGCGGCAGTCTGGGATGACGTTCCCGATCGCGGCCGCCGTTACGCCGAGTTGGCGAAGGCGCCGTTCGTGGCTAACATCGACGATGTGCTAAACGATCCGTCGATCGACGGCTATGTGATCTGCGCGGAAAACACCCGGCATCTGCCGCTGCTTCGCCAGGCGCTGCCAACGGACAAGCCGGTGTTCTGCGAAAAACCGCTGGTGACTACGACGGTGGAGCTCGCGGAGGTCAAGGCGTTGCTGGCTCGCTATCCGACCACGTTGTTCTGTGGTTATTTTCAGCCGTTTGAAGGAGCGTTGCTGGAGGCTGCGGCGCTCGTTCGCGCGGGCGCGTTTGGCAAGATCACGCGCATTCGCTATCGGAACTCGCATCATGCGGCTTACGCGGGCTGGTTCGACAGTCCCGATCTGGCTTGGTTCTACGATCCGGCGCTCAGCGGCGGCGGCGCATTCATGGACATGGGCACGCACGCGCTGCATCTGGTGCGGACCCTGTTTGGTCCGGTGGACGAAGCGTTTGCGATCATCGGCAACCACTCGGGGCAATATCCGACATGCGACGATTTCGGCATCGCACAATTGAAGTTTGCCAACGGCATCCTCGGCACGGTGGAGGCGGCGTGGACGCAGACCGGCGGCATCGGAGGGCTTGAGATCACCGGGTCGGAGAAGTGTCTTTGGTACACCCCGACGGGTTATGTAGTAGGTGCGCCCGGAGAAGCCCCCGAGCCGCTAGTCGTGGTCGCGCCGAGCCAACTAACGCGGATGGACCGCTTGGTAGCCGTAATCCGAGGCGAGTTGCCAGAGGAGCAACTCTCCGCCGACCTCGCGGCCTCCGTCGATGCGGTGGCGATCATGGAGGCCTGCTATGCCTCGGCGCAGGCCGGGCGCTGGCAGCCAGTGGACCGGGGCTGCGCAATGTAAATCCGAAGTCGCCGACCTTCCGGACTGTATCCAGGCGAGGCTAACGGGGAACTTGTCGCAGGTCGGGCGGCTGCTATCGGTGCGGTATCATGGGCAACTCTGGCCAGTAACCCACCGTCCAGGGCACCGATGAACACACCAGTCGCAGATGCGGCGGGACGTGCGTATGTTCCGCGCGTGACTTCGTCATTCCTGCTCTCGTGGTTCGTAAAAATCGGTCTGTTCTTTCTCTTCGGGGTTACCGCCCGCGCCTGGGACACTGCGCAGCCGGGGTTGCGTTATGAGTTTCCGCGCGATCATCTGGTACATCCGAGCTTTAAGACGGAGTGGTGGTATTTCACGGGTAATCTCCAGGCGGCGACGGGCGAGCGTTATGGATTTCAGGTCACCTTTTTTCGGCAGGGGGTGAATGAGAAACCGGCGGAGTCGAACTTTGCGGTGCGGGATGTCGCTTTCGCGCATGCGGCGATCACGGAGATCGATGGGAAGAAGTTTCACTTCAGCCAGGAGGTGAGCCGGATGAATTTTGGCGAGGCAGGCTTTGGCGGGCCGGACCGCGTCGCTTGGATCAAGGCCTGGAACCTCGCGCTGACGGCGGATGGCGGCTGGAAATTCCACGCGCAGCCCGGCGGGCAATCCATCTCGCTTACCGCCAGCCCGCAAAAGCCGCCGGTGATCCATGGCACCAACGGCATTAGCCAGAAGGCGGTGGGCGAGGGGCACGCTTCCTACTATTACTCGCAGACGCGCCTCGCTCTTGCCGGCGAGGTTGTTCTGGATGGGAAAAAGGTGAGCGTCACGGGTCTCGGCTGGTTCGATCACGAATGGGCCACGAACCAGCTCGCGCCGGATCAGGTGGGGTGGAATTGGTTCGGCCTTCACCTCGACGACGGGCGCGATCTGATGCTTTACCAAATGCGCCAGACGGGCGGCCGGATCGATCCGGCGTCGAGCGGGACGATTGTCAGTGCTAGTGGTGAGGCTATGCATCTGAC
>DASVRZ010000158.1:0-3020 GCA_036388355.1 Chthoniobacterales bacterium
ATCATCCGTAAAACGGCGGGATGCGTCGGCTGATAGAGATGGGCTATATGTTCGTTCAAACGATCGACCGCCAGCGTGTATTGAATGAGATCGTTCGTGCCAATGGAGAAAAAGCTCACCTCTTTGGCGAGCAGATCCGCGCACAGAGCGGCGCTCGGCACCTCGACCATCACGCCGACTTCCAGCTTTTCGGCAAAAGGTTCTCCCTTTTCGCGGAGTTCCTGTTTGCACTCCTCCAGCACTCGATTCGCCTGACGCAATTCCTCCAGGCTGGAAATCATCGGATACATCATCCGCACATTGCCGATGACGCTGGCTCGCAAAATGGCGCGAAGCTGGGTCTTGAAAACATCAATGTTCTCGAGGCAGAGCCGGATGGCCCGGCAGCCGAGAAACGGATTCGGTTCCTTGCGTTCGCCGCCAACCCATTTGTCGCCGCCGATGTCCATCGTGCGGATGATCACCGAGTGGGGGAGAGTGGCCTGAGCGACTTGGAGATAGACGGCAAACTGCTCCTCCTCGGTGGGAAAATCGGTGCGGTTCAGGTAAAGAAATTCGGTGCGATACAGGCCGATGCCTTCCGCGCCGTTTTCGTGAACGGAGGGTAGGTCTTTGGCGAGTTCGATGTTCGCCGAGAGAACAATGCGCCGTCCGTCCTGCGTGGCGGAGAGAGTTTCCCGAAGGTGGCTGAGCTGCTCTTCGACCTCTTCCTTCTGATCTTCGATGTGGCCGAACTTCTCGAGCGTCGCAGGCGTCGGATTGAGGATGACGCAGCCTTGGTAGCCGTCGATGAGCATCGTCTGCCCGTCGCGGAGATAACCCATGAAGCCTTCCAAGCCCGCGACGGCGGGAATCTCCAGCGAGCGCGCCATGATCGCGGTGTGCGACGTTTTACTGCCGCCCTCGGTCGCAAAGCCCAGGACGAAATCGCGGTTCAGCAGCGCTGTGTCGGACGGCGTCAGATTTTGGGCCGCAAGGACATGCGGGTAAGTCACCGACGAGAGCGGGCGTCCCGTTTTTCCCATCAGGTTTCTGATGACACGTCGCGTGACGTCGTGAATGTCGTAGGCGCGTTCCCGCAGATACGGATCGTCGATTTTGCTGAGAGTGTCGGAGTAGCGGTTCGCGACCGATTGGAAAATAAACTCCACGTTGTGCTTCTGCGCTTCGAGCGTGCGCAGGACCTCGTCGATCAAGGTTCGATCTTCGACCACCAGCAAATGCGCGTCGAAAATGCTCGCGTCTTTTGCCCCGATCGCCTCCGCGATCTTCTGCTGCATCTCGATGATCTCGGCTCGCGTAGCAATCAAAGCCGACTCAAAACGCTGAACCTCATTCGGGATGTCCGCCTCCGTGAGCTGGATGCAAGCGGGGACTTCATCCTCCGCGTGGTGCACGTAAAGCGTGCCGTGCGCAATACCGGGAGCGACCGCGATTCCCTCGAAGATCTTCTCTGGGAAATGTTCGGAGTCGCTCATTGCAAACCCCTGATAACGGTCTGGTTACGGGAAATCAATCCAGAAACCGCCGAGCCTGCACTTTCTCTCTTTTCGCGCCCTCCGCGGGCTTATTCTTCGTCGAATTTACGAGCAATCAGATCTTCGATTTCCTTGATCGCCTTCTCTGCATCGGAACCGTCTGCCGTGATCGATAATTTGGAACCTTGACCTGCCGCCAGCATCATCAACCCCATGATGCTCTTTCCGTTGACCTGCTCGCCATCCTTTTCCACCCACAACTCCGCCTTGTGGCGGTTGGCGATCTTTACAAACATTGCCGCCGGCCGCGCGTGCAGCCCGAGACGGTTAACGATAATGATTTCCTTGGTGACTTTCCGCGCACCGGGTTCGGTTGGTTTTCTACTGAGGAGTCCCATCATCTATTACTCCTATTTTCCATTAAACTTAGCAACCGCTTATTGAACTCCATGGCGCTATTTTGTCCAAGGCCTTTGAGTTTCTGATCCAGGGCTGCGACTTCCACCAAGCGGGCCATATCGCGCCCGGTGCGAACGGGAATGATGATATGCGGGACGTGGATACCCATGATTTCATAATATTGCTCGTCGAGGCCGATGCGGTCCACCTCTTCGAGTTCGTCCCAATCTTGCAAGGTAACGACCAGATCCAGGCGCTTCTCCATGCGGATGCTGCCGATGCCGAAAATTGAGGAAACGTTGATCACGCCGATGCCGCGGACCTCCATGTGGTAACGCGTGAGATCCGGCGCAGTGCCGACCAGATCGCGTCCTTCGATCGCCCGGAAACGCGTCACATCATCAGCCACCAGACTGTAACCGCGCTCGATGAGGCCCAGGACGCATTCGCTTTTTCCAATGCCGCTAGCGCCACGGACCATCGTGCCGATGCCCATAATATCGACCATGCTGCCGTGCTCAGAAGCGACAGGAGCGAAGTCCATTTCCAGGGCGATTGTCGCGGCATTCGTGAACCGCATGGTTACCATCGGCGTGGAAAAAACGGCCACTTGCTGGCGCGTTGCTTCTTCAAGAAGCGGCTTGGGAATGACCGCGCCCCGAGCGAAAACCAGACACGGAATATTCTTCGCGCAAAGTTTTTGGAAACGTTCCCGCATCACCGCGGGTCCGAGGGTTTTCAGATAGGTCAGCTCCGCGCTGCCCATCACCTGAATGCGTTTCTCCGCGAAGTAACTAAAGAAACCCGAAAGCGCCAGCCCGGGCCGATTGATCGTGGGCTCCTTGATTTCCCGGTCGAAACCCACCGCCGGACCGACCAGTTTCAATCCGAGAATCTCGGCGTGGCTGGCATAGAATTCGGCGACCGTGATGATGGGCTTTTTGATTTTGGCTTTCGGGGGAGGCATGAAGAGGAACCATAGTCACTTCAGCCACGGTTTCACCCCTAATGTTTAGCTGATCGGAAGGCCTGCACTCACTGTAGTTCTCGCGGTGAATACGGGAACGCGCCGGGTGTTCAGCTTTGTTCAGAAAAAGCCGGTCCCGTGGCTGACTGCCGACAAAAAACTTTCGGCAAAATTGG
>DASVRZ010000159.1:0-4984 GCA_036388355.1 Chthoniobacterales bacterium
TCGCTTGCATCCACTGCAGTAGCGGGCGACGCCCTCATTGAGCCGGATCTTAATGTTTCAATCGCTTCACCTGCGGGCTGGGAGTTGAAGATGCATGGAGATAAACCAGCACTATTTCCTTCGACCGACCGCTCAGAGGGCATTTCTGGGAGACGGGTCCATATTACCACCGTTCGAGCCCAAGGCGTGACGCTCGAAGAGGCTGTGCAGCGGGAGATCGATAGAGTGACTGCACGTTCGCCCGCACGCGGATCGAGCGCGGACAAAAAGCGCTTTGTAGGTGCGACACCAGTTAGAACCCTCTCAGGCATCGAAGGTCTAAAGGCCGAGTTCGGCGGAGGAGGGAATTACACCATCAACAAGTTCTACTTTCGCCACCACGATGGAAGGATGTTCACAGTGTGTGCGCACGTTTATAGCAATCGAGCAGTCGCAGAGGAAATCGAGAAAATCACCCTTGAGGGCCTCTCTTTTGCACCAACAGTCGCCACCCGTCGCTGATCGTCCGACGTTGCCTTGTTCTAGCACCATGAAGCAAAGATCCGCGGTGCCCTCTTCTCAGTGTTGCTGATGACGGCATTGGGCGACTCACCGGTTTCTATGAAAATATTATTTCTTTGGCTGCTATCGATGTGTCTGTCAGTGTCCTTAATGGCGCAAGGGGCACGTCCTGTGGTGAAAACGCTGGAGCAGGAAGAGAGGGTCCCCGTTTCCCAGCTCGGGATTAGCTTAATTCTTCCCGAGAAGAGTACGCTGATCGGAACGGGCGTTAGTGAAGCCACAAACTACATTTTCCCTTGGTTTAAGACTCCCTTCGGTTCTGTGGACATTGCCTTTGCCGACGCGGTGGCCAAAGCGTCTCTGAATGAAATGGTGGCTGAATTCGATGCCAAGATGCGCAAGCGGGGCTCCGGAATTGTTGCGGTAGATGAGGGGCGAAGTGAAGTGCTCCAGGGAATCCCTGTCGTTCGAATCTCCTGCCTGGGAGACAACCGATATAGGATCGTCCGCTATTTCCTTCTGTCGAGCGACGGGCGGTTGGGATTCCTTCACCTTCACGGAGCGAATGATCTTAACGAACTTGAAAAGGTGGTTCGTCGAACCATTAAGAGGATCGAACCAAGCGCGGAACCCGAGCCAGCTGCTTTGGTGGAGTGAATGTATAGCGGTCAGGGAGACAGGGTTTTCACTGGCGGTAAGGTGGAGGCGAACTCTTTAGCACGCGCGGGAGGGTTCGGCTCGTTTCTTTTGCAGCTATGAAATTTTTCTTTCTGGTTCTCGCCCTCGCCTCTGTGGTGGGTTCCGTCTCGGCGCAGGATGGCGGTCCACGCACGCTGCGCAATCTTCCTTATGTCTCCGGCGGCAAGGCGCGTCAGCAGTTGGATCTTTATCTGCCTGCGGCAACGAAGGGACGTCATCCGCTCATTATTTGGATTCATGGTGGAGGGTGGGCTCAGGGGAGCAAGGAACACACGCCGGCTGCCGCGATTATTGCTCAAGGCTATGCCGTCGCCAGTATCAACTACCGGTTGAGCCAGCACGCGACTTTTCCCGCGCAGATTCAGGATTGCAAAGCGGCGGTTCGCTGGCTGCGGGCGAATGCGGAGAAGTATCAGATCAACCCGGACCGCATCGGCGTCTGGGGGACCTCCGCCGGAGCGCATCTGGCGGCGTTGTTAGGCACCACGGGGGAGACGAAGGAATTCGACGTCGGCGAGAACCTCGATGAATCCAGTGCGGTGCAATGTGTGGTGGATTGGTTTGGTCCGGCCGATTTCCTGAATTGGAGCGGGAGTGATGACCGACTTCTGGATTCGCAGGATAATGCCGTGGGCCGTCTGCTGGGCGGCACGGTGAGCCAGCGTAGCGAGTTGGCGCGGAAGGCGAGTCCTGTGTATTTCGTCAGTGGAAAGAGTGCGCCGTTTCTGATCATGCATGGCGACGGAGATTCCGTGGTGCCGGTTCAGCAGAGCCGAATCTTGCACGCAGCGCTGCAGAAGGCGGGGGTGGAGAGCCAGTTGAAAGTCATCGACGGGGCAGGACATGGCGGAGGCGCTTTTAATTCTCCGGAGAATCTCATGCTCATGGCGGCTTTCTTTCGGAAGCATCTCTCTCCATGAGGTTCGCCGCGGCGCCAGGTTTTCCTTGCGAAGCTCTGAAAAGTGCAGCTGCACGCCAGCGTTAAGGTTGCGCGGTGGGGAGAAACGCGCTAATACGGCAACTTTGTTACTCCATGATCTCCACCTTTTTTTCCCCACGACCTTTCTCCGGTGTGTGGGCCGTGCTTTTTCTATGCTTTGCGTGGTCGTCCGAACTGGCTGCCGCCTGGGTTGATTGGGATCGCTCAACGGATCGAGTGATCTCTCATACCGACGCGGCGGCGGCGTATCCGCGTGCGAAGCGGTTGTCCAACGGCGAGATTCTTCTCGGCTATCATCACAGCGGCGGGCTGGGGGAGTATGGCACGTTTGTGACGCTTCGCCGGAGTCGCGACAATGGGGCGACGTGGTACGATACGCGCGACGTGGAAGGACCCGAAGGCGACCGGTATTGGGGGTTCAGCAATGTGGACTTTGTGGAGACGAAACCGGGCCGGTTGCTCATGGTGACGGCGGGGCGCGGCAGAGCGGTGCAGGGCGAAGAGGAGATCCCGTCGGAGTGCGCTCGGAGCGGGTTGCGCCTGCGGTTCAGCGACGATTACGGAGTCACTTGGGGAGAACCGACAATGGTGGCGAGCGGTCGCGGCCGCGTCTGGGAGCCCTCGTTGGTGATGCTGCCCAGCGGCGATTTGGAAATTTATTACGCAAACGAAGCTTGGGCGTCGGAGACGCATAAAACGTTTCCGCAGCAGATCGAAATGATCCGCTCGTCGGACGGCGGTCATACCTGGAGCGAACCAAGGATCATCTCGCGAGTGCAAGGTCGGCGCATCGGAATGCCGGCGGCTGCCCTCTTGAAAAGCGGTCAGGTCGCCTGCGTGGAGGAGGCCGTGGGCGACTCGACATCCCCGTGGGTGGTGCTGACCCAGGCGGGAATCCGAGGGGAACGTTACTTGGCGCAGAGACGCTACGGGTTCGGCTCTGCGCCGTTTTTGTTAGCCAACGCGGATGGCAGCACCATGCTCACCTACCACTCTCTTTATAAAAAAGCCCCGCCGCCGGAGAATGCTGAAATCCCATGGATGTTTCAAAACATCTGGGTGCAGAAAGGCGACTCCGAGGCGCGCGAGTTTGGAGACGCCACCTGTCCCTGGCCGAATTTGCCGCGAGGAACGGGCGCGTTTTTCCCTTCGCTGATGATGCGTGACGCTTCGACCGTGGTCGTGATGGCGTCGTTTCGCACAGACGGACCCGACGGAGTGGTCCGAACTGTGGTGCGCTGGATGGAAGGAAAATTGCGGTCGAGCGGAACGGCTGTGGCCGTGCAAGCTCCGAAGAAGAAGCGTGGTGTCTCGGGGGTTTTGCCGGAGGCTGCCCAGGTGGATTCCAATTGACGCAAAAACGGCTTCCCGGTTTCGTGCGGACGTGTCGTCGTGGAATGGCACGTCCGCGCCAGCCGATGGCTCCGATATAGGGCGGAAAACCCGCTGTTTCTTTCAGAACTTATGATGAACCCCTCGCTGTCTTTTGCCCCTTCGTTTGCCGCTCGCATTTCCAAGCTGACTCGCCTGCTTTGCGCGGTCAGCTGGATGGTCGCCACCGCAGTCGGGGCGGGTATCGAATGGGACCGGAGCACGGACCGCGTGGTTTCCCATACGGATCGGGCCGCCTCCTATCCGCGGGCCAAACGGCTGTCCAACGGCGAGATTTTGCTGGGTTATCATCACAGCGCAGGCTACGGCGAATACGGTACCTTTGTGACGCTGCGGAAAAGTCGCGACGACGGGAAAACCTGGTACGAGACGAAGGATGTCGAGGGGCCAGAGGAGGATTATTGGGGCTTCAGCAACCTGGATTTCCAAGAGATCGCTCCCGGCAAGATCATGCTGGTCACGGCCGCCCGCGGCAAAGGGGAGAAGGGCGACCGGGAGTTTGAGACGGAAGGGGAGCGGAGCGGATTGCGAGTGCGCGTGAGCGAAGATTTTGGCGAGACGTGGAGCCAGCCGAGCCTGATACCGACTGCGCGTGGACGCGTTTGGGAGCCCTCGCTAGTGCTCCTTCATTCGGGAGAATGGGAAATTTACTATGCGCGCGAGACGCAGGGACCTGTGGTGAACACCCGACCGCTCGACAAAGAAGTGTCGAAGAAAAACCTGATGCCGCCGCAGCAGATCGAGGTGATTCGGTCCCTGGATCAAGGCAAGACTTGGGGAAAACCGACCATTATTTCCAATGAACCGCTGCGCAGAGCCGGGATGCCGGTTGCGACTGTCCTCGAAAGCGGCCAGCCGATTTGTATCGAGGAATCGGTCGGTGATGTGGCCTCGCCTTACATTGTGCGGCCCAAGAAAGAGGGACCTCCCGAGCGTTCTTTGACGCAGAATCGCTTCGGCTTTGGCGGCGCGCCTTTTCTTCTGAGTGTTCCCGGCCGCGGCACGTTGCTGACCTACCATTCGGAATACATGACCATGGATCTGTCGGACGACATCCCGATGCGCTGGATGTTTGGCAATGTCTGGGTGCAACAAGGCGATGCTGAAGCGCGGGTCTTCGGCGATGGCAACCGTCCTTGGCCGTTGATGGAAAAAAATACAGGCGCTTTCTTCGCGTCGCTCATGATGAAGAACGACGATACCGTTGTGGCGCTCGCCTCCTTCCGCACCGACGCGCCGGATGGTGCCACTAAAACCGAGGTGCGCTGGATTGAAGGCCGCATCCAGTGGGACCCGGCGATGGCGCCTAAAGCACCTGCAGGATCCGCGTCTTCGGCTGCACCGTCGAGTCTCCCTGCCGCCGCCCCTGAAGTTGAAGCCCCAGCGGCGAATCCGGAGTAAGAACGGTGATTGTCTGGCCTGCGACGGCGACCTCGAGTCCACCGGCGGCGG
>DASVRZ010000160.1:0-22503 GCA_036388355.1 Chthoniobacterales bacterium
GCCTTTGAGGTGGAAAGTCCGGCACCCTGACCGCTGCGCTCGTTAAGAGCCATATGAGAGTTGATTCAGAAGGCGCCAATTTACGTTCCGTGCTAGCTGATTAGCCGCGGGTTAAAGGATCAGCTGCAAGCCACATGCCAGCGCGAGGTATACTGGGATTCGAAAACGAACATCCTAATCCGACGGCTAGGAGGAGGCTGATGACAGGGAGAACGGCGAGATGCGAAGCTAAGTTGCTTGACTGGCCAGAAGTAAGGCCGCTGCACCTGTTTCTGCGCATTCGACCGCCTTGTCATAGGCGGTTTGCCTATGATCGTTCCGAGTGTTGGCGTTTGCGCCGAACTGAAGGAGTAAGCGAATACAGTCCACGTGCCCGTAAGCGGCCGCAGTGTGGAGCACGGTGCATCCTCCATCTGTCGCACAACGGTGACTAACATCTGCCCCGCGGAGCAGAAGACGCTCAACCACATTGAGATGCGACTCGCCTACCGCCTGTTCGAGTGGTGTGAAGCCGCTCGGATCTGTGAAGTTAACGTTCGCTCCCGCGTCCAAGAGAAGATCCACTATCTCAACGTGACCCTCTTGTGCAGCCCAGAACAAGGGAGGCCAACCCTTGAAAACATAGTTGGCATCTGCGCCCTGCCGGAGAGCGTCTGCTGCCTGCTCGCCCTCACCGCGCATCGCTGCTTCAACTAGAGCATCGTTCGGGTTCATGGAAGTTACTCGAGGGTTTCCCACGGAAGTACCGCTGAGCAACTTGTGCAGTCAGAAGGAGGATCCATGGCCAGGAGCGAATACCCGTTGCCTGCAAACGGGACTAGAACTCGATTAGCAGCCGAACGGGATCTTCGATGCAGTCTTTGACGCGCACGAGGAATGTGACGGCTTCTTTGCCATCGACGACTCGGTGATCGTAGCTGAGGGCTAGATACATCATCGGGCGAATGGCGATTTCGGTGCCGATGGCGACGGGGCGCGGCTGGATTTTGTGCATGCCGAGGATGCCGCTTTGCGGAGGGTTCAGGATCGGCGTGCTCATGAGCGATCCGTAGATGCCGCCGTTGGAAATTGTGAAAACGCCGCCGCTGAGGTCGTCGATGCTGATCTTTCCTTCGCGAGCTTTTACGGCGTAGGCGACGAGGTCTTTCTCGATCTCGGCGAAGGATTTCTTATCGGCGTCGCGGATGACGGGGACGACGAGGCCTTTTTCAGTGCCGACGGCGACTCCGATGTCGTAGAAGTGGTTCTGGACGAACTCATCGCCTTCCATGCGGCCGTTGATGGCAGGCACTGCCTTGAGCGCTTCGACGGTGGCCTTGATGAAAAACGACATGAAGCCGAGCTTCACTCCGTGCCGCTTGGTGAAGGAGTCCTGCGCTTTGGCGCGGAGTTCCTGGATGGCAGTCATGTCGGCTTCGTTGAAGGTGGTGAGGATGGCGGCGTTCTGCTGCGCCGAAACCAAATGCTGCGCGATTTTACGGCGGAGAGGGGAGAGCTTTTTGCGGGTCTCGCGTTCGCCGGTGGCCACCGGCTTGGGTGCGGCGGAGGCTGGAGCAGGGGACGGCTGGCTCGGTGCGGGAGCGGCGGATTTTGTTTCGAGATGTTGGATGACGTCGGGTTTGGTGACCTGGCCTTCTTTGCCGGTGCCTTGGATCGATTTCAGGTCGAGCTTGTTTTCCTCGACGGCCACGCGCACGGCCGGGCTGAGCAGGCCAGAGCGATCGCCTTTCGCGGCGGGAGCGGATTCCGCGGCGGGAGTTGGGGCTGCGGCAGCGGCTTTGGCGGGAGCGGCTACGGAGTCATCGATGGAACCGACGATTTCGCCGATCTTCACTTCTTCGCCTTCTGCTTTGCCAATGGTGAGCTGTCCGGCTTTTTCGGCGCTGATCTCGGTGGAGACTTTGTCGGTTTCCAAGGTGAAGAGCGCTTCGCCCGATTGCACGATGTCCCCGGTTTTCTTGTGCCAGACGGAAATGACGCCGCTGGTGATGGATTCGCCGACGGAGGGGACTTTGATTTCGATGCTCATGAAGAAGGAAACGTGACTGGTGGAAGGGAATAAGTGAATCGAAAACGGCGTCCTAGACGGAGAACGCCTGTTCGAGGACTTCTTTCTGCTGCTTGTCGTGCCAAGCCTTGGAGCCGACGGCTGGGCTGGCGCTGGCGTTGCGGCCGGCGTAGCTGATGCCATGAGAGGTCACGCGGCTAAGGCTCGGCGCAATGTGCGTCCAGGCGCCCATGTTGCGAGGTTCCTCCTGGCACCACACGAACTTGGTGGCGTTTGGGTAGAGCTGCACGATTTCCTGCAGCTTCTCGTGCGCGACGGGATAGAGCTGCTCGATGCGGACGAGGGCCGTGTCTTTGATTTCGTTGGTGTCGCGGTGCTGGAGCAGGTCGTAGTAAACCTTGCCGCTGCAGAAGACGACGCGGCGGATCTTTTTCTCCGGTCCGAGGAGGGGCGAGGCGAGGATTTCGTTAAAATGACCTTCAGTAAAGTCGCTCTCAACGGAGGTGCAGAGCGGGTTACGCAGCAGGCTCTTGGGTGTCATGATGACGAGTGGCTTGCGGAATTCCCGCTTCATTTGCCGGCGCAGAATGTGGAAATACTGGGCCGGCGTCGTGAGGTTCGCGACCTGAATATTGTCCTCAGCGCAGAGCTGGAGGAAACGCTCCAAGCGAGCGCTGGAATGTTCTGGACCCTGGCCTTCGTAGCCGTGGGGAAGGAGCATGACGATGCCGCTTGGGCGCTGCCATTTTGATTCGGAGGAGACGATGAATTGATCGATGATCACCTGCGCGCCGTTCGCGAAGTCGCCGAATTGCGCCTCCCAGAGGCAGAGCATTTCTGGGTAATCGAGGGTGTAACCGTAGTCGAACCCGAGCACGGCGGCTTCGGAGAGAAACGAGTTGTAAACGCAGAAGCGGGCGGCGTTTTCCCCAAGATTGCGGAGAGGGATGTAGCGTTCGCGGGAGACCTCATCATAGAGGACGGAGTGGCGCGTGCTGAAAGTGCCGCGGCGGCTGTCTTGACCCGATAGGCGGACGGGGATTCCTTCCACCAGGAGCGATCCGAAGGCGAGCGCTTCGGCGTGTGACCAGAAGTAAGGTCCGCCGTTTTCAAAGGCTTTCTGGCGCGGATCGAGGACGGTTTTTTTGACCTTCGGCTGAATGCGGAAACCTTCGGGAACGGTGGTCAACGCTTTGAAAACGTGGGACAGCGTCTCGCGAGAGATTTTCGTTTCAACAGTGGCGTGGGAATACGGCGGCTGGAAGATCGCGTTGGAGCCGACGAAGCTCTTCGTGCTGCTGTTGTCCTTGCGCTCGCCTTCATTTTTGACTTCGGCGAGGGCAGTTTCGAGCTCGGTTTGGAGCTGCTTTTCGAGGTCGGCCATTTCCTCAGCGGACAACGCTCCGGAGGCGAGCAGCTCCTTGCGGTAGATCTGGCTGACCGAGGGATGCGAGTTGATCTTGCCGTAGAGGTCGGGCTGGGTGAACGCAGGTTCGTCACCTTCGTTGTGGCCGTAACGACGGTAGCAAACCATGTCGATGACGACGTCCTGACGGAACTGCTGGCGGAAATCAAAAGCCAGATCCGTCACGAAAGCGACAGCGTCTGGGTCGTCGCCATTGACGTGGAAAACCGGGGCCTCAACCATTTTCGCGATGTCGGTGCAATATGGTGTCGAACGCGCATCGGCGGGCAAAGTGGTGAAGCCGATCTGGTTGTTGATGACCAGATGCAGCGTGCCGCCGGTTTCGTAACCGGGGAGCTGCGACATGTTGAAGACTTCCGCGACCAAGCCTTGGCCGGCAAACGCTGCGTCGCCGTGGATGAGGATCGGGAGAACCTTGGAGCGCTTAACCGTATCGCCCAGCAACCGCTGGAGCGCGCGAGCCTTGCCTTCCACGACGGGATTGACGGCTTCGAGGTGGCTCGGGTTGGAGGCGAGATGGATGCTCACTTCGCCGCCGTCGGACGTGTGGCGGGTCGTTTCGTAGCCGAGATGGTATTTCACATCACCGTCGCCCGCGACCAGGTTGGGAATGTAGTTTTCGGAGAACTCTGTGAACAAATGCCCGAGCGATTTGTGCAGGAAATTGGCGAGGACCGTGAGGCGGCCGCGATGCGCCATGCCCATGACGATCTGCGCGACACCCAGCGAAGGACAGCGATCCAGAACCGCATTCAGGATGACCATGAGCGACTCTCCGCCCTGCAGCGAAAAGCGTTTCTGCCCAACAAAACGCGTATGGAGAAACTGCTCAAACGTCTCGGCCTTCAGCACGGAACGCAGGCGGAGCTTCTGCTTGCCGGTGTGTTCCTGAGCGTCTGGATCGCGCGCTTCGATGCGTTCGCGGAGCCAGTTGCGCACCCGCAGATTCTGGATGTGCATGAACTCGGCGCCGATGGCTCCGCAATACACTTTCTGCAAGGTGGCGATCATCTCGCCGAGAGGCATTTTGCGGCCGCTCAAAAAGTAGCGGGAAGAAACCTGCGTCTCCAGGCTGACGTCAGCAAGCTTGTGTTCCTCGAGGGTGAGCAGCGGCTGGTCGGGGCGTTTTGCGCCGAGTGGATCGATCTTTGCAATGGTGTGGCCAAGCGTGCGATATGTGTAAACCAGGCTGTCCACGCGAGCCTGCAGGGAAGAATCTGCCGAGGAAAAATGGGGTTCGCTGGTGCCGTTTTTAGCCGCAGGAGCGAGATTGGCAGAACCGAATTCGAAGCCTTCGAAAAACGCCGCCCATGTGTGATCGACAGAGGCTGGATCGCGGCGCCAGTTGGCGTAATTTTCATCAAGGAGCTGCGCGTTGGACGCGTTTGCGATGGAGAATCTCATGGGGATAAAATGGACGGAGAGACTAACCTATTTCCCACGGGGAGAAAATAAAATGATGGATTTTTTTGAGCATCGCCGGCCCTGGCGTGTCTGTTGGACCACCTCTCGCATGAAACGCCTTTTCATTTCCTGCCTCGCCATTTGCACACTGCTCCTTTCTGGAGAGAACCTCGCCGCGCAGGCGGTTGCTGATCCCGCCAGCGAACCTTCCGTGGTGGCAACGGCGAAAGCCATGCCGGCCGTGGTGAACATCAACACCGAACGCATCGTGCGCCGGCCTTACAGCGATCCGGCGGACCTCATTTACGAGCGGTTTTTCGGCGAGCAAGTGCGCCCGCGCCGTTCCGTCGCCCAGAAAGTGCAGAGCCTTGGCTCCGGATTCATTATCGATCCCGAAGGTTACATCGTGACGAACGAACACGTCGTCGAGCGCGCCGCGGACTTGAAGATTTTCGTCACCACCAGCGAGGGCGAAACCTACACCGCCAAATACGTCACGGGCGATCCTGCCTCCGATCTGGCGCTCATCAAGATCGATGCCAAGCGCCCGCTGCCGTTCATCAGTCTCGAAAACCTTTCGCCCAACTACCTCGGCCAGACGGTGCTCGTCCTCGGCAATCCGATGGGGTACGGGAGCTCCGTGGCGCGCGGGATCTTGAGCGCCAAGGAACGCACCATTGAGGTGGAGGGAAATGAATTTACCGGACTGATCCAGACCGATGCCGCCATTAATCCCGGTAACTCGGGGGGGCCCGTGATTGATCTGAGTGGCAAACTGGTCGGGGTCAGTTCGGTAAAAATGGCTTTCACTCCGCAGGGCGTTCCGACGCAGGGGATTGGCTTCGCGATTTCCGCCGAGACCGTGCGGGACGCAGTGAAGGAATTCCGCAACGGAGGCACCAAACAGCCCAAAGGCGTGGCGGGCAGTTCACGCGCCAAGGAGTATTTCGGCCTGGAGACGCAGGACCTCACAGAAGATCTCACCGAGGCGCTGAACTATGCTCCCGGCTCGGGCGTTCTCGTCGCCAGTGTGGAAAAGGACAGCCCTGCAGCAAAGGCGGGCATCCGCGCCGGGTTGGTCGTTTACCACGTGGACGACTACGCGGTTCACAGCAATAAAGACCTGGAAAAAGTCCTTTCCCAAGTGAAGCCCGGCAGCGACGTCGTTCTCTCCGTCGGCTCCATCACGCGCCGCGGTCGGTTACTCGCGAGAAACATCAACACCGTAACCTTGACGGCGCGGTAAATTCGACGCTTGATGGCCGTTCCTCCGCTGCTCCAAAAGCAGTGCCGGTTCCCAGCTTTCCCATGATTCGAGTTGAAAATTTAACCAAACGTTACGGTGGCCGCACCGCTGTGGATAATATCTCGTTCGAAGTCGGCAAGGGCGAGATCGTCGGCTTCCTCGGGCCCAACGGCGCGGGCAAAAGCACCACGATGAAGATCCTCGCCTCGTATCTGCCCGCCACCAGCGGCACCGCGTGGATCGGCGACCACAACGTCTTCGAAGACTCCCTGAAGACGCGCAGCCGCATTGGTTACATGCCGGAAAATGTGCCGCTCTACACCGACATGCGCGTCACCGAATATCTCAAATATCGCGGGTCGCTCAAAGGCATCGGCGGCAGGAAATTGCGCGAATCCATTTCCCTCGCGAAGGAGCTCACGAATCTCCAGGAAGTGGAAAATCGAATCATTGGCACGTTGTCGCGCGGTTTCCGTCAACGCGTAGGTCTCGCCGATGCGCTCCTGCACCAGCCCGATCTGCTGATTCTCGATGAACCCACTGCCGGCCTAGATCCCAATCAGATTCGCCAGGTACGCGACCTCATCAAAAACCTGGGCCGCAGCCACACCATTCTTCTTTCGACGCACATCCTGAGCGAGGTCGAGATGACCTGCAGCCGCGTCATCATCATTAACAAAGGCAAAATCGAAGCCTCCGACACGCCGGAAAACCTCGTGAAGCACATGCGCACGGCGGGCGGCATTTTGCTCGAAGCGAAAACCGGCAAAGACGACGGCATCAGCCAGCTGAAAGCGTTGGCGGGCGTCAAAGACGTCACGGTCAAAGCCGCCGATGACTGGAACATTTTTCAACTGCGCCTCGATGCGCAGGCGGACCCGCGGGAAGCGATTTACCAGCTCGCCGTGGATCGCCGCTGGCAGCTTCGTGAACTCTCCCGGCTGCGCGGCACGCTCGAGGACGTCTTCGTTGAGCTCACCCACTGACCCGCATGTTTAAGTTTCTTACTCTCTGGAATCGGGAGCTCTCCTCCTATTTTCAATCGGCCATCGCCTACGTCGTCCTCTTTTTCTTCCTGCTCGCCACGGGCTGGAATTTCCAATGGGTCGTCACGCTCATTAACACGTCACCGACCGACGTGAGCATCGTGCAGGGCTTCTTTAACAACTTCTTCTTCTGGTTTCCCTTCGTGCTGATTTTCCCGCTGATCACAATGCGCACCTTCTCGGAGGAGTTCAAAATGGGGACGATCGAGACGTTGATGACGGCTCCCGTAACGGATCTGCAAGTGGTGCTCTCCAAGTTCTTCGGTGCGCTCACTTTCTACGTCATTCTCTGGCTGCCGAGCCTGCTCTACTTTGTCATTTTTCAAAAGGTGACCAACGCCAGCGCGACCGCTTCGGAAGGTGCCATGTGGGGTTCCTACAGCATCATCTTTCTGCTGGGGATGTTCTATATTTCCATTGGTTGCTTTGCCTCGGTTTTAACAAACAACCAAATCATCGCAGCAGTGATCTCCGGTGTTTCCGTCGCTCTCTTTTTCTTCCTGGGCGTCGTCTCCCTCTTCTCGCTCGAGATGAATCAACACCTCCGCGACGTGCTCTCTTACTTCTCCGCCATCGACCACATGGGCACCTTCTCCAAAGGCATCATCGATACACGCCCGATCGCTTTTTACCTCTCGATGACGCTCCTCTTCCTGTCGCTCACCTACCACATCTTCCAGCGCCGGAAGTGGAAGTCCTAACCATCTGCTAGCATCATGGACGAACCTTCCTCAACTCCGCCTCCGACTTACCATATCAACCGCGTTAAGATCGGGTTCAACGTCACCCTCCAGATCCTTCTGGGGCTGATTGCTTTTGGCTTCGCGAACTATTTCGCCTTCAACTACTTCAAGCGCTGGGATTACTCCCGCTCCAAACAGGGAACCATCTCTCCGCAAACGAAAAAAGTCATCGGGCAACTCGATGGCAAGCTGAAGATGGTCGTGCTGGTGGCTCCGGCAACGCCGGTTTCCGCCGACATCAAAGATCTTCTCGCCGAGTATCAGATCAACGCCAAGAAGCAGGGCAAAAAGATCGACATCGAAACGGTGAATCCTTACCAGGATCTCAACCGCGCCAAAGAGCTGCAGCAAAAGTATAAATTTGGCACCAACGAGGCGGTGATCATTCTGGATTACGCAGGCCGCACGAAGTTCGTCAACGTCGTGGACATGCTGGAATTCGGCGCCGTGGAGAATGCGATTTCCGCTCCAGAATTGAAGGGGTTCAAGGGCGAGCAAGTGCTCACGCAGGGATTGTTAGGAGTGATCGAACCGACGCAGAACAAGATCTATTTCGTCGAAGGCATGGGCGGGCTCGATTTCATCGGCAAACCTCACAACAAGACCTTCATGACCTATCTGGAGCGGCAGAACCTCGCGACGGCTTCGCTGAATTTGCTGAACCTCGACAAGATTCCAGAGGACGCCAAAGCCCTCTTCATCACCGCGCCAAAATATGACCCAACGGACCGCGCGCTCAAATTATTGAAAGAGTACTGGAGCAAAAAAGGTCGCATCTTCATCTTCCTCGATCCGAATCAAAGCACGCCGAATCTCATCGCGTGGCTCGGCGAAATGGGCGTGACCGTTCAGGACAATCGCGTCACTAAAACGGAGCCGCTGGAAGGTGGATTGCTCGGTGTTTACAAAAACACGATCTCCAGCTTCCTCGCCGGACACCCCATCACAAAGGAACTCGGCGGGATTCGCACCAGCCTCGATGGCCCGACGCGTTCTCTAACGATTGACCAGACGAAGGCAAAGGATTCGCAGCTCCGGCTCACTCCGTTGCTCACCGCCGACACCGGCTATTGGGGCGAGAAAGAATATGCCGCGGGAGAAGACGCGCCGTTACAGTTCGACAAAGGCGTCGATCAAGAGGCGCCCGTAGTTCTAGCCGTAGCCATCGAACAGGGAGCAGTGAACGACGATCGCGTGAAAATGGACTCCGCCCGCCTTGTTTGCCTGGCAAATGCAGACTTCCTCAACGACCAGCGGCTCGTCTCGCAGAACCTGGATTTCTCCATCGCCTCGGTGAATTGGCTGGTGAGCCGAGAAGATCTCATCTCCATCCCTGCCATCGAGAAAAAGAACGTCAAACTCGGCCTCACACAGGATCAGCTCAGCAAGCTGAGCCTCTACGTTCTCATCCTCATTCCCGCGGGTGTGGCTTTGCTCGGCATTGGCGTCTGCTGGCAGCGGCGCCGCTAGTTGTATGAAAACGCGCAGCACGATTTTTCTCCTCGTTATGGTGGCTGCCCTGGCCGCGTTCGTTTTCTTCTTCGAGAAAAAAATGCCGCCGACTCGGAAGCAGAACGAGAAAGAGCACACGCTGGTGCAGTTCGATCACTCCAAGATCACCGGCTTGGATATCACGAGTGGAGATTCCGTCCTTCAGCTGCGGAAAAAGGACGATCAGTGGATGGTTGTGAGTCCGGTGCAGGATAGGGCGAATCCGGAAGCGATCACCCCGATTTTGACGGAAGCATCCGACATCGGTCGCTACGAAGTGGTGGCGCAGGCAGAGAGTGAGAGCAAAACCCGGGACGCGCTGAAAGACTACGGCGTCCTCAAAGCGAAAGTGCGGCTGAAACTGTTAGGCGAGGGCGCGCCGCCGGAGATTCATTTCGGAAAGGACACCGCCTTCGAAGGGAAAATCTACGCGCGCTTGGACAACGAAGAAGCGGCTTCGATCATTAAAGCCGATCTGCGCAATCTTCTCGTCAAAGACCTCTCGGATTTCCGAGATCGCCACCTCACGCAACTCGAGGCCAGCGACGTTGGTACGGTGAAGTTCAAGACTGCTGCCGGCGAAATCGTTCTTCAACAAACAGGCGAAAACTGGAATCTCCAGGTTCCGCTCAAAGCACGCGCGGCGAACGGCAAAGTTCTCGATCTCATCTCCAGTGTGAATAGTCTCCAGATCCAGGAATTCATCACTCCTGAAACGGCAAACCTCGCGAAATACGGGTTGGCCGAACCGCGGGGCTCCATCTCCTTCAAAGGGCGCGATGGCGATGAGGAAGTGACCATTGAAGTAGGTTCGCCAACCGAAAAGGATGCGGAAAAAGTCCATGCTCGCGTCGTGGGACGCCCTTCCGTTTTTGTGCTGCCGAAAAGCATTGGCGTGGCGCTCGGGGTCAAACCCAACGACTTGCGGGATAATAAACTCACCCGCATCACTCCCGATCTCATCGACCGCATCACGATCGAAAAGCCGGGCCTGCCGAAGCTGGTTCTGACTCGCAAGGAAAGCGACTGGGTATTTTTGGAGGGAGGCCAGCCTGCCGACTCCGGGAAGGTGCAGCGGCTCATCGACATCTTGAATAACACCGAAGCGAAAAACTTCGTGGACGACACGGCGGCCGATTTGCAGCCTTTCGGATTAGATCAACCGGTGCTGACCATACGGTTGAGCAGTTTTTCGTCCGAAAATACGGCGGAAGCCTCGAAGGGAGAAACCCCGCTGGCCACCGTCCAGTTTGGCAAAACTGAAGGAGATTCGATCTTTGCTCGTCTGGCGGAGGAGCCATTCGTCGTATCTGTAGGATCCGGAGTTCTGACCAATCTTCCATCCACTACGGAAGCCTTCCAAATGGGAGCTCCGGAAACTGCCACTCCATAATGGAAACGATCACACGCGAGGGCCACACGCTCGACGTCTTAACCGCGGGAAACCTCCGGATCATGGTAAGTCGCACCGGGGCAGAGTTAGTCAGCCTCGCGGTGCGCCAATCCTCCGGCGAATGGCAGGGATTCCTTTATCGCGATGGCGACGTTAGGAAAAATCCCTCCGGCTGGAATAACCATTCCACCGTCATGGGTTACTGCGTCCACCGGCTGCTGAACGAGACCTCCCTCTACCGCGGAAAAGTAGTGAGAGGCGGCACACACAGCTTTCTGAGGCACAAAACGTTTCCCGCACCCGAAGCGGGCGAGGGGAGTCTGACCTACCGCTTCCAAGCCGCCGAGATCGCGCCGGAGGAATATCCCTTTCAGGTGGATTTTGCGATCTCCTATTCGCTCAGTGAAGCAGGCCTGAAAGTGACCTTCCGGTTCGAAAACCGCGAGGAGTTTCCAACTCACGTATCCTTCGGTCTTCATCCCGGCTTCGCCGTTGCGGACCTGCAGAGCGCAATGGTTATCCTGCCAGCGGGTCGTTACAAACGCCACATCGCCCCAGGCAACTTCCTCTCCGGCGACATCGAGACCATCGACTTCGCTGGTGGTCCCATGCCGTTCGCCACCGAAGATCTACCCGGCTCGTTCCTCCTCGATCTAGCCGACGTCCCCAACCGCACCTTCCTCCTCGAAGATCCCGCTTCCCGCCGCAAACTCACCCTCGACTACACCCAGGCGCCCTATCTCACCCTGTGGTCCGACGGAAATCCCTTCATCTGCATTGAGCCCTGCTGGGGATTGCCCGATCACCACGAGCAACGCCCCTTCGAAGAAAAGCTCGGGCTCGAGATCATCCCGCCGCACGGCACGCTCGAGCGGCACTTTACGATCAAGCCAGAATTGCTCGACGCCTCGGCTTAAAGGGTTGTCATCCTTTTCCGATTCGCCTTAACTCTTCAGCTCTCAAAATACACCCACATGTCACTCAACCTTCCCATCCTTTCTCGTGCAGCGAACATTGCCCGTGGCCTGGCCATTGACGCCGTCCATAAGTCGAACTCCGGCCATCTGGGCTTGCCTCTCGGCGCTGCGGAAGTGGGAGCGGTGCTTTTTGGTGAATCTCTCAACGTCTATCCCGGCGACGCCAAATGGCTGAACCGCGACCGTTTCGTTCTCTCCGCTGGTCACGGCAGCATGTTCCTCTACGCCTGGCTGCATCTGGCGGGTTACAACCTCAGCATTCAGGACGTCGCTGATTTCCGCGTTCTCGACAGCAAAACTCCAGGACACCCGGAGAGCGGACACACCGAAGGCGTGGAATGCACCACCGGCCCGCTCGGTCAGGGCGTGGGCAACGCCGTCGGCATGGCGATGGCCGCGAAAATGGCTGCCGGCCATTTCAACACCGCGGAACACACCATCTTTGACCACAAAGTCATCGCCCTGGCTGGCGACGGCTGTCTCCAGGAAGGCGTTGCCGCCGAAGCCTCCTCCTTCGCAGGCCACTTCAAGCTGGATAACCTCATCCTCATTTACGATTCCAACGACGTCACTCTCGACGCGATGGCCTCGGCGACGCAGAGCGAAGACACCGCGATGCGCTATGAGTCCTACGGATTCGAAGTGCAAACCGTGGATGGCCACGACATGGAAGCCTTCCACGCCGCGTATGAAAAAGCCCGCGTGCAAAACGGCAAACCCCATTTCATCATCGTCCGCACTCTCATCGGCAAAGGCATTCCTGAAGTCGCCGGTACCGCCAAAGGCCACGGCGAAGGTGGCGCGAAATTCTCCGAAGCCGCCCGGAAAGGACTCGGTCTTCCTGAAGAACATTTCTACGTTGATCCAGCCGTCACCGAATTCTTCGCAGCGCGCCAAGCGGCTCAGAAGGAGAAATACGACGCCTGGCAGAAGACCTTCCTCGCTTGGGAAAAAGCTAACCCGGCTCTCTCCGCGAAGCTCGACAGCGGCGTGACCACCGCCATTCCTTCCAATCTCTTGGAGAAGATCCCTGCCTTCCCTGCAGACTCCAAGATTGCCACTCGCAAAGCGGGCAGCGACGTTCTCCAGCCTATCGCGGAGGCCGTTCCGATGCTCATCGGCGGCAGCGCGGATCTTTTCGGATCCACCCTCAACTACATCAACAGCAGCAAGGATTTCACTCCTGAGAACCCCTCCGGCCGCAACATCCGTTTCGGTATCCGCGAGCATGGCATGACCGCAATCATGAATGGCGTCGCTTACCACGGCGTCTTCCGTCCATCGGGTGCTACCTTCCTGGTTTTCGCCGATTACTGCCGCGCCTCGATCCGTCTGGCCGCGCTTTCCTTCCTGCCGACGCTCTACATCTTTACGCATGACTCCGTCGGAGTCGGTGAAGACGGCCCGACGCACGAGCCGGTGGAGACCGTGAGTTCCCTGCGCGTCATTCCGAACCTGGACGTCATTCGCCCAGCGGATCCAGAAGAAACCGCAGGCGCTTTCGTGGCTGCTTTGAAGCGCACCGACGGTCCGACACTCCTGGCGCTCACCCGTCAGGCTGTGCCGATGCTCAACGACGTGTCTGTCGAAGACCGTCGTAACGGTGTCGAGAAAGGCGCTTACGTCGCCATCCGCGAGAAAGGCGAGCTCACCACCATTCTCCTGGGAGCCGGCAGCGAAGTGCAATACGCCGTCGAAGCGGCCAAACAGCTAGGAGACGGCGTGCGCGTCGTTTCTGTTCCTTGCTTTGAGCGCTTTGATCGTCAAAGCGACGAGTATCGCGAGTCCGTCCTGCCAAAATCCGTTCGCCGCCGCGTCGCCATCGAAGCTGGCGTGTCGCAACTTTGGTATAAATACGTGGGCCTCGACGGCAAAGTCGTCGGCATTGACCGTTTCGGTCTCAGTGCTCCCGGCGCTCAGGTCTTCAAGGTTCTCGGAATCACCACGGAGAACCTGATCAAGACGGTGCAAAGCCTCGGGTAACCCCCAGGCGGCGGCTCTTCAGAGCGCACCTCCAAGCCAACGTAGATAAGGTAAAAACCCTAGGCCAACAAATCTTCTCATCCTTTACAGGATGGAATCGAATCTGCTACATGGAGTGTCGTGAACAACGACACTTCTGGAGCGGTCAGTATTGATTTAGTGGAGCAGGGGATGCGCACCCTAGCGCACGATTGGCGAAACGTGCTGAACGGCATCAACCTCCGTATCAGCTCGGCTCAAATGGCCGACGAGCCCGGAGAACTGGAGACCGACCTGGGCGAGGCTCACGAGTTAATCGTCTCCGCCACGAAGGAACTCGGGCGGCTGAGTCGGAGAATCGCCAAGCCAACGGTTTCAGCGATCCCGTATCCCATCGCGCATTTTGTAGAAGACACCTCCCATTTCCTGCGGCAAAACGTCGGCACCAACGCGGACCGCATCAAGTGGGAAGACACCGCCGGCGAGGGAAAAGTGCTCGTCGACTTCGCCGCTGTTTCCGCTGCAATGGGTGAATTGATCGACAACACTTTCCGTTACGTTCCCGCGGCAGAATCTGTCACGATCAACGTCGCGCGCGACGGTGAGTTTCTCCGCGTTTCCTGGAGCGAAAACCACCTCGGTGACCCGCCGACTCCGGATTGGGGGAAGGTTCCCTTTTTCACCACCCAACGAGGCCGACTCGGGTTGGGCCTCTATTTTGCCAACCGGGTGATGGAAGCGCACAATGGCTCACTTTTATTTGAATTTTCCACCACCACTCGCGTCCTTCAGACCTCCTTCCGCCTTCCGCTGGAAAACTCATGAACAATCAAGTCCTCGGTAAGATTCTCGTCATTGACGACGAACGGCCCGTGCTGATGACGCTGGAGGCCCTCCTCACGCGCAAGGGCTACAGCGTGCTTCTAGCCAACACCGCCGCTTCCGGTCGCAACCTCGTCGAGCGCGAGAAACCCGACGTCGTCCTGCTCGACCTCGGCCTGCCGGATGGCGACGGTATGGAGCTCCTCAAGGAGATGAAAACCGCCCGCCCCGACCTTCAGGTGATCATCCTCACGGGTCAGGATTCACTGCACAACGCCATCGAATCCATCAAGCTCGGCGCCTTTCATTTCATCAGCAAACCCTACG
Organism: Chthoniobacterales bacterium; assembly: GCA_036388355.1. GTDB lineage: Bacteria > Verrucomicrobiota > Verrucomicrobiia > Chthoniobacterales > DASVRZ01 > DASVRZ01. Next base: position 14,846 of record DASVRZ010000160.1, read on the forward strand.
CTCCTGAAGAGGTCGTCAGCCTGCTTTCGCGTGCGTTGGAAGCGCACAACATGCAGGAGGAAACGGCTCATCTCCGCGAAGAGGCGAAGAACCTTAAGAAGCAACTCCAGCGGGCCGAAGCCTACTTCACCCCCCAGGTCCGGAGCCGGCGAATGCAGGAAATCTACGAACTCGTCCGGCGTCTGGCTTCCAGCGACGCCAGCGTTCTCATCCTTGGCGAGAGCGGTGTCGGCAAGGAAGTCCTCGCCAATCACATTCACAAGTCGAGCCGCCGTTCTGAGGGACCGTTGGTCAAACTGAACTGCGCCGCCTTTCCGGCGAATATGATCGAGTCGGAACTTTTCGGCTACGTCAAAGGCGCCTTCACCGGGGCCGTCGCCGATTTCCCCGGCATGATTCAGGAATCCGCAGGCGGAACGTTATTCCTGGACGAGCTGGCCGAAATGCCTCCGGAACTCCAGACCCGCTTGCTGCGCGTCTTGCAGGAACGCGAATATCGCCCGCTTGGCAGCACCAAAACCAAGCCGGTTGATTTCCGCCTCATTGCCGCCACCAACCGCTCGATCGACGAAGCTCTCGAAAGCGGACGGCTCCGCGAGGATCTCTATTACCGCCTGAATACCTTCCAGATGGAGCTGCCGCCATTGCGTGAGCGCCGCGAAGATATTCCGAGTCTGGTGAACCTTTTCCTTGAAACCTTCGCCTCACAGATGGGCAAACAAGGTCTCGTCCTCAGCGCGCAGGCCATGGAGAAAATCTCCGCCTTTCACTGGCCCGGCAACGTTCGACAACTGCGCAACGCGATCGAATATGCCGTCGTTCTTGCGGAAGGCCACGCCATCGAAGAAAGCCATCTTCCAGCCGAGATCCGCTTGCCCGCGGGTCTGCAAACCCGGAGGAAGAGCACCTTGTCCAGCGTGCAAAGTCTCATCGAAAACGAGAAACAAACCATCATCAAAGCGCTCGCCGCCACGCAGGGAAATAAAAAGCGCGCCGCGGAGATGCTCGGGATTTATCGCCCGACGCTTTATCAAAAAATCAGGCGTCTGGGGATTGAGTGTTAGGCGGAGTTCCCGCAAACTCTCGGTAAATGCACGCTCTTCGTCTTCCTCAAAGTTCACCCGTCGCCGCTTTCCTGCTGACGGTTCTCCTGGCCTTCTGCACATTGTTTCAGAGCGCTGTCGGCCAAACGGCGGTCCCGCCTGAGCCATCGCGGGAATTTCGCGGCACCTGGGTCGCCACCGTTTTCAACCTCGATTGGCCCTCCAGTTCCCGCACGTCCGCAGCTGCGCAGCAGGCGCAGTTAATCGGCATCCTCGACAACGCCAAACGCCTCAAGCTCAACGCGGTCGTCCTTCAAGTTCGGCCGAACAGTGACGCCCTCTACAAATCCGCCATGGAGCCTTGGTCCGCCTGGCTCACCGGCAGCATGGGCACCGATCCCGGCTACGATCCGCTGGCTTTTGCCATCACCGAGGCGCATCGCCGCGGCCTGCAACTCCACGCCTGGGTCAACCCCTTCCGTGCGCTGGCCACCACCACCGGCGGCATCTCAGACAAGCACGTTTCCCAGCGGCATCCGGAGTGGATCCGCAAGTTTGGCAGCCAGCTTTTCATTGACCCGGGCATTCCTGCCGCTCGCGAATATGTCGAGCGTGTCATTCTCGACATGGTGCGCCGCTACGATGTGGATGGTGTCCATCTCGATGATTATTTTTACCCTTATCCAGCCAAAGGCGCGGAGTTTCCCGACGGTCCGACCTTTAAGAAATACGGCAGCGGCGGCTCCCGCGCAGAGTGGCGCCGGGAAAATATCAACCGCTTCATCTCCGGTCTCTACGCCACAATCAAATCCGAAAAACGGCACGTCCTCTTTGGCGTCAGCCCGTTTGGAATTTGGAAACCGGGCGTCCCTGAAGGCACCACGGCTGGGGTGAATGCCTACGAAACGCTGGCTTGCGATGCGCGCCTGTGGTTGCAAAAAGGCTGGGTCGATTACCTCTCGCCACAATTGTATTGGACCTCCGATTCACCCGGGCAGAGCTTCACCGCCCTCTACAACTGGTGGAGCGAGCAGAACACCGCCCACCGCCACATGTGGCCCGGAATCGCAACGGAGCGGATCGGAAGTGGCCGCGGAGCAGGCGAGCAAACGCGGCAGATCAATACGGTTCGTCGCGGACGCGGGGCGCCAGGCCACATCCATTGGAGCAACAAATCGCTGATGCAAAACCGCGGCGGCATCTCCAACCTGCTCACGCAGGCCACCTACGCCGACCTCGCTCTGGTCCCCGTTTCCCCTTGGTTGAGTGGCGACAAGCCGTCGAAGCCAGCGCTTCTCTCCAAGCAACAGAATGGCACCGCGTTCGTGGATTGGAGCGGCTCCAGTTCCGGCGCCGGAAGTTATCTGGTGCAATTTCAAACCAACACCGGCTGGACGAGCCAGGTCGTCGGTGGCAACAACTCGGGCATCGCCTGGCCTAGCGGCGCTGATGTCGTGAGCTCCGTGGCGGTCCGCAGCATCAGCCGCACGGGCGTTCTCAGCGACATCGCCTGGCTCAAGCGGTAACAGGACGCCGCCCTCCTGATCGAGCGAAGTTCGTTTATGTCATCCACTCAAGCCACGGCTAACCCTTGGGATGTGATCGTCATCGGCGGCGGGCCAGCGGGCTCCACTGCAGCGACCACGCTTGCCCAGGCTGGACGCCGCGTGCTCGTGCTGGAGAAGGCGAAGTTTCCGCGTTTTCACATCGGCGAATCGCTCCTGCCTTACAACCGGCAGATCTTTGAAGACCTCGGTGTCTGGGACAAAATTTCCTCCGTTGGATTCACCAAAAAACGGGGCGCGCAGTTCATCATGGGGAATGGATCGCGTCGCAACCGCCTGGATTTCTCAAAGGGTTCGTTCACGGAATTTCCCGAATCGATCCAGGTCGAGCGGGCGAAGTTTGACGAGATTTTGCTGAATCACTCGCGGGAAGCGGGCGCCGAAGTGCGAGAGGAAAGCACGGTGCTCGAACACCGCGTCGAGCAGGACCGCGTGGTCATCAAGTATCGTGCGGCGGATCAATCCGAGCATGAAGTTCACGCGCCGTTCCTCATCGACGCCAGCGGGCTCACTAACTTCACCGCCACGCGCGAGTCATTGCGCGAATACTATCCGGAACATCGGAAGATCGCGATTTTCAGCCATTTCGCTGATGTCGATATGCCGCAAGGCGAGGAGCTGGGAGACATCCTCATCGTGCGCCGGGAGAAATCCTGGTGCTGGCTCATTCCTCTTTCTCCTAACAAAACAAGCGTCGGGCTCGTTATTGACGCTGCCGATTACAAAGCCTTGGGAAAGAAGCCTCAGGAAGTTTTTGATGAAGCGGTAGCGAGCACGCCAGCCATTCAGATGCGCTTCGAGCAGGCCCGAATCCTCGAGCCGCTGCATGTCGTCACCGACTTCTCCTACAAAAACGGCAGCTTGGTTTCGCCGAGGGTCGTCCGGGTAGGGGATTCATCCGGGTTTATTGATCCGATGTTTTCCAGCGGCGTTTTGTTAGCCATGGCGAGTGCGCAGCAAGGAGCTCGCGCTCTGGACGATGCGCTGAAGACCGGCCAGGCACTCACCTCGGGCATGAAGCGTTACGAGAAGGACAACCGCCGCCGCGTCGGAATCTATTGGGAGTTCATCGAGAACTTCTACAAAGACCACTTTACCCAGCTTTTCTTCCAGCCGTGCAATCGCTGGCGGGTGGTTTGCTCCACTCACGCCGTGTTGGCGGGGCGCACGGAGTTGTCCTTCGGCGTCTGGTGGCGGTTGCGCCTCTTCTTCTTTCTGGCCTGGCTCAACCGATTCGTGCCGGTCGTGAAGCGCATCAAGGTCAGCTAGCAGCGCAGGCGGCTAGAAAACCGGCGGGGCCTCGACGGTCACTTTCATCGAGACGAGCTGCAGCGGACCGAATTGAGTGACCAACGCAACATCGGCGGCGTCACGTCCGTAAGCGACCGTGATGCGATTGCCGCGCGGCGTCTTTTGCGTGGCGTCGAAGACATACCAGCGTCCGCCGACCCACGCTTCAAACCAGGCGTGCAAATCCATAGGTTCGAGATCTTTCAGGTAACCCACCACCATGCGTGCGGGAATGTTCAGCGTGCGGCAAAGCGTCATTCCCAGATGCGCGAAATCGCGGCAGACGCCGGATCTGTTTTGCCAGGTGTCGAGAGCGGTGGTCGAGGCGTTGCTCGATCCGTAGCGGTATTCCACGTTTTGCTCGATCCAACTCCGAATCGCCTCCACCTGCCGATAGCCGGGTGTTAGATCGCCCACGATGGAGAGCGCCTCCTGGTGCATGAGATCGCTCAGGCAGTAACGGCTTGGGACCAGATACTGCAGCACGTTGTCGGGAACTTTTTCCGCTGGGACGAATTCCGCATCGAAATCCACATCGATCTCGTCCGCCACATCCGCGGTGCAACTGGAACGAACCGTAAAGTTCCCCGCGGGCGCCACCACGCGCTGGCAAATGTTCCCAAAACCATCGGTGTATTCACTCACTGGAGAATGCGGAATGATGGCATACTCCTCGCGCATGATCCATTGCCGAGGCCCGCTGTGTGGATGCAGCATCAGGACCGCGGGAACAGGGACGTGCGTCTGGAAAGCGAGCTCGCAAGTGGCGTTGATGATCATGGGGCCGGTGTTATCTCCTTGTTGGCGTAACTATCATCTCCATACTGCCAAAATCAATTCACCCTCCAGATTCGTAATTCCATGACCTCTCTCTTCCACTCTTTCTCGGTATCAACTCCTTTACTGGGCCTGTTAGCCCAAGCGGAAGCTCCCGAGCTATCCACGGGTAGTGTGATCGGCGGAGCTATTGCCACTATCGTCTGGCTCGCACTCGTTATTCTCATCCTCGCTGGCATGTGGAAGATGTTTGAAAAGGCGGGCAAGCCTGGCTGGGCGGCCATCGTGCCAATTTACAACGTGATCGTGCTTCTCCAGATCGCTGGGAAGCCGCTTTGGTGGATCATCTTGTTGTTCATTCCGATTGTTAACATCTTGGTCGGTCTCTTCGTTTCCATCGCGCTGGCGAAGAGCTTCGGTCGAGGCGCCGGATTCGGAATTGGCATTTTAGTCCTGGGCTTTATCTTCATCCCCATGCTCGGCTTTGGTCAGGATAAATACGTTGGACCTCAAGGGCAGTTGTCGTAACGAGACCGCCTGGAAGGCTGCGTATGGCCGGATTGCAGAAGCATTTGCACGATTTTACGGGATCAGCTTTGCTAATTCCCGGCCGACTGCATAAAAAATGCTCGTTCCTCACCCATGAATATCCAGAAGCTGACGTTTTGCCTTGGTTCCATTATGCTCCTCACGAGCTGCCACGTTTTCCAACGTTCCGAACTGCAGGTAGCCGTCCGGGATTCCAGAAAAACGGCCGCGACCAAGGAAGCTTCGCTGGAGGCTATTCGCGAGACGCTCGCCCGCCGCGGGGTGGAGCACAAGATGGTGAGCTTCCGCTACGAAGTCGGCGCCCGTCCTTTGCTTCCGCCCATGGGCAGCGACATGTCTTCTCTAGGCGGCACGCCTATGGCCTTCCGCACTCCTCGACACGGCACACGCGAGCGCCAGGGCATTCTTTTCCGCGACGAAAGCAAACGTAAGGATTCCTGGTATTACATCGACGCGGAAACCCGCCGTGCCATCTGGCTGCCCGACGACGCTGTTCCGCAACAAATCGGTTTCGCCATGCGCAAGCGGATCGAGTTGTTGCGCGTGCAGGAGTTCGATCGCGGCGTGACGAATCTGGCAAAGGACGCTGGCTTGATTAGCGGCGAGACTGACTGGAACCAGCGTTTCCTCAAGGCGCACGGCACGGAGTTCAACGCCGCCAGCCCCATGGACGTGGCGAAGATGCGCGTGCTCCGCGGCTCGTAACTCTCAGCTAGAGAGCTATTTCCCGCTTTAACTGGGCTTCCGCTCAGATAAGCTGCGTCTCATGGCATCCATCGGTCAACGAAACGCTCTTCAGGTCATTCGGGAAGCCACGCCGGGCTACTATCTGGATGGAGAAAATCTCGGGGAGATCCTGCTGCCGCGCCGCTACATTCCGGAGAACACCGGCCCCGGCGATTACGTCCTCGTCTTCGTCCATCGCGATTCGGAAGATCGGCTGGTCGCGACCACAGAGATTCCCATCGCGCGGGTCGGGGAGTTTGCCTCGCTCAAAGTCGTGAGCGTGAACCCACAAGTGGGCGCTTTTCTGGATTGGGGACTCGCCAAGGATTTGCTTTTGCCGATTCGCGAACAGACCCACCGAGTGGCCGTGGGCGAAGAATTGGTAGTTTACGTATTTCTGGATGAACAAAGCGGCCGCATCGTCGCGAGCAGCCGTCTGGAGGCGCATCTCGACCTCACCAAAGCCGACTACGAAGAAGGCCAGCAGGTGAGCCTGCTCATCGCAGGAGAGACGGCTTTGGGATACAAAGCCATCGTCGAAAACGCTCATTGGGGGCTGCTGTTCAAGTCCGACATTGGAGCAGCATTGAGGATCGGGGAAACCACCAGCGGCTACGTCCGCACAATCCGACCCGACGGCAAACTCGACCTCAGTCTTACACAAGCCGGCTATGGAAGAGTGCGCTCGTTGACGGAGCAAATCCTGGAGGAGCTAGGAAAAAACAACGGCCGACTCCCGGTGAGCGATAGCAGCTCCCCCGAGGAAATTCGCAAACGCTTCAACACCAGCAAAAAAGCCTTCAAGCAGGCCTTGGGCGCGCTTTACCGCAAACGCGTCATCCGCCTCACTTCTGACGGGATAGAGCTCATAGAGACTACCAAAAACTAGTCCTTTGGCAGCTCGTAGAGGCGAATTTCCTGATTGAGATAGCCTCCGTAGCCGCCGGTTTTTTTCAACAGTGTGGCGTTCGCAAACAACTGCTGGTAGAAGGAACTCCTGCGCTGGTGCTGCTGCTCGAGGTTTTTGGACGCCTTGCGTTTTTGGGAAAGATAACCGCCAAAGCCGGTGCGAATGACAGCTACATAGCGCGTGCCCCGGCTGGCGAGTTGATCATACGGCGCAAAGTCGGGAGCAAACATCTCTTCGGACACCTTCAGGTCCGGGCGCAGCTCGGTTTTGCTCCAGGTCGATGGCTTCCTTAGCCACACGCGGTTCTCCGCCAACACGGTGCTTCCTTGCGGCAAGTTTTCAGAAATCCAAGCCGCCATTTCCATCCGCGAATCACCGCGAAAACTTTGCACATTCGGAATGGTCAGCACGCATTGTTGCCAAAGCGCGACCCCGCCGATCACCACTGAGACGGCCCGCCCGAGCAGGGCCTGACGCGTAGAGATCCATTGCCCCAGCCAGACAAAGCCAATACTCCCACAGAGGATGAGCAAGGGCGAAACAGCCAGGAAATAACGGCTGGCGGTTTTGGGAGAGAAGGAGAGAAGTAGGGTGTAGCCGAGAGGGAGCAGCAAACAAACGAGATCGTTTGCTCGCCTGTCGTTCTTACGAAGGAACCAGCCGACTACAAAACATACCAGCCCCAGCCCCAGTGCCGACCCGATATTTTCCTCAAATATTCCGAGATATTTTCCGTGTGGAACCTCGCGCGTGATACCTTTTGCGCCGCCAGCTTTTGCGGCATTTAGCTCATAGCCG
>DASVRZ010000161.1:0-12480 GCA_036388355.1 Chthoniobacterales bacterium
GCGGCCAGTCACCGCCAGATCGTCCCAATCGTGCTTTTGAAAATATGAGTTCATGTAAGTGGGGTGCATCCTACAACATGCTCAGTTTGAAGAGCGAGGGCCTACTTCACTGTGTGGCTTTGGAATTCTGCCGCAGCGCAATCGCCTCCTGTTGCGCCCGCCCGGACAGCCGCTCGGCTGTCTTTCAGCGCTGGGACAGACGTTGCTCATCGGAAGATGGTAGAAATGCCGCAGCCCACCAATCCGCCACGGTGGTTAGAGCCACGAAAACGATGATGCCGCTACGTGCCAATGACCCTCCAAACGCCCAGACCAGATCCGGCTGCTTTACTCCGAGGTGTCACTGATTTTCATACGAACGAATCCCGCGGAGGCAGCAGTGGGCAACCGCACGGTAACAACATTGCCCACACGGTGCGCCAGCGGGTTAGTCAGCCCGTCAACGCCTGCGGTGCGGCGCCAAGCCGATAGATCGGCGGAAGTTTCCGGCATCACGTTCAGGCCAGCCGCGATGGCAGCCTCATCGATCTGGTAAGTCCATTGGAGATAATTAGCACCGTCGATTGTCTCGATACTCGCCACCGGCAGATTCTCTTTCGGAAAGTCGCGTGCGGTACCCAAGGAGAAGGCAAACCGCATCAGGTTAGTAATTCCGTCGCCAAAGAGGACGTCATTCGGTCCAGCCTGCACAGCGGGCAAGTTCGTTGCTGCCCACCGCTGGAATGCGCTCGCGGGTTTCGGTCCCTTTACAAATACCCTGCGCAAAGGGGTCGCTTTCTTCGAGCCGTCCGACATCGTCACCACACCAAGATTCGAATAAAGCCGCCCTTCGGTTGCGGCATACGAAACGGCCGGCGTATTGCCGCCTGCCGGGGTAGCTTCGCCAACTTTCCTCTTCCCTTCGAAAAACTCGACTGACGTCCAATTCAGACCTGTCAGATTCACGTTGTAAGTCACGTTGCCCGGGCCAGCCAACACGCCCGAACTGCCAGCGGCGGAGGTGGACGCTTTGCCATAGGAAGAGAATGTCTGGTAAATCCGGGCGATCCGCTCATTGGGCACCCACCCATAAGCCTTGGGATTTCCGGGAGCCTCTTCGTAGGGGAATATTTTCGTGAAGCCGCTGTTCCACGTTGTTTGATCCACGAGCCAACCATCGTAGGCATTCAAATTCTTCAACACGATCGGCCCAGCAAGCGTGGATTGGTCGCTCGGGTAGCGCAGCCGATAGCATTCCAGCAGGAAAGCGAGAATCAGCTCCTGGCTGGCGCCTTCCTCGTGTCCGCTGTTCTCTTCCTCCACCCAAGCCCACAGGGCTCCTCGAGGCCGGTTGTTAGTAAATAGCGCCTTGATGTTCGTGCGGCGGACCTCGGTGTCAATCTGTCCCGCGATCAGCATTCCGGGCGTTAGCAGCGCGGCTTCCACTGGCATCGGAAAATTGTAGCAACAACCCTTGCTGGTGATGAACCCAATGACCTTGTGCGGTCGTTTGGCATTCATCCCGTAGGACATCTGGCCGCCGTTGGAGTGCCCCATCGGAAGCCACGGGGCATTGATGAGTTCAGGATGACCACTCGCGCCGGCAAACTGCGCGATCCGTGACTCGAAATAGTTGATTTCGGAGTCGGCGGGGAAGTTTCCCCAGTTGCCGGTGGCCAAAACGGCGAACCCGATGCTTTCGGCTACCGCGACCAACTGAGAATTCGTCGCCTGGCCGGTGCTGTCGCCCCCGGCGCCGTTGCCATAAACCAGAATTCCCCTGACTACTAAAACAGAATCGGGAATATTCAGCCGAAGCTTACGCGATGTGTCGTTCAGGTCATAGATGGCTGCTCCCGCGTGGGAAAATGCACAGACCCAGAGTAAGATGCAGATCGCTCGCGGAAACCGGAAGCCGGAGTAGAAGCGCTCGAGTGCCGCCGGACGGCAGTGCGAAAGGGAGATGGTGTGCATAGAGGTTTCTAACCGGGATTAATGATGGAGACCGGCGGTATTGGAGCAGGAAATTTCGTTCTGCAATGATTAGGCCCGCTCGACTTCATGCAACTGGCTCTTCGTTCGCCTTGATTTTAGCGGCGGCCAAAAATGAGTAGCTGCAAAGACGGACAGAAGCCACCCGGTGGTTAAGAGAGCGGGATGGTGTACCTGCGTCGTCAGGTCCAATTCCTCGTCATAAACTGTATGTCGCAACACGGGATGCCACGAGCTATGTCCGAGAATCACGCCTACGGCACCAATCCCGAGCGGCAGCCACCATCCGCGTCTCCAGAACGCATGGAGACGTGAATGGATACGAATCGGAAGGCCCAGCAGGATACAAGCGCTCACGCCAACTGCCGCTAAGACGGCAAATATCCGCGGGAGGAATATTAACGTAATTGGTGTGTCGATTGCTGGGTTACTAGTCACCATGGCAATCACGCAATAGGCAACGCCAACAACGAACCCAGCGATGACTTGGAGCAAGATTATCACGGCAGGAAGCTTGGCAACCTCAAGCTCCCCGATGAATCGAAGAGAGCGCGGTTGCTGCGTAAGCAGCAGAAGTGACAGCTTCGAGGCATTCGCTGCAGCACTTTATTAGGCAATGGTTGAGGGTGACATGAAGCTGAATCGATAGATCTAGTCTTTCAGCGGCCAACCGATGCATACGATGTCCCACGGCAAAAGAGCAGGATCGTCTGTTGTCACGCCGTTGAGCCATCTCTGATACGAAAACTCGAATTTTACAACCCCTTTTCGGATCACGTAGATTAGATCACCACCTCCAAATCTACGGATACCTCCACTGTGGGCGAGCACCTTGGTAATTGTGGCATCATCAAAAAACGGAATCGGTTTACGCACTGAGTTGTCATTCCCGATAACAATCACAAAGTCGGGCCGTGCCGGTGGAGTAGGCTCAGCAGGTGCTGGCATTCCCGCGCACAGAAAGAGAGCTAAAAAGAAAAGTCTCATATAGTCATGTTGGTGTAGAGATGCGAATCGGCTGTGCTTAACTCAGCGATCCATTTGACGTGATGCGCTGACACTTCTGCCTTCGACTCTCAACGAGCCACTTCAGATGCTCAAGGATGGTGTGCTTGATGGTGTAGTGGACATGGGTGCTTATACCAAAAGGTTGTAGACGAGACAGAGATCGCCCGTAAAGGAAAGCGGAGGCAGCGTCTTTGCGACGCCGCCTCCCCCACCCCGAGATCTTCAATCGCCTACCAGTTATAGTACCGGTAGGGATCGTCGCCCAACTCGAAGTCTTCGCGATAGTCCGTATGATAGAAGCTCGGCGTTGGGTCTGCTTCCACAGGAGCTGCTTCCTTGACGGGTTCGCGCACCATGAGTAATTCGGGCTTGCCGGAAATCCCGCCGTCGCCATAGCGATCCCACACGCGGACAGCTAGAACATTGCCCGTTGGCTTCAGTAGTCTCGCTGGAATCGGATAAACGCGGGGTTTAGACCAGCCCTTGGGATCCTCGATGAGGGAGCCAATCTGCTCTCCGTTGAGATACGTTACGTCTCCATCGTCCACCGCGCCGAGCGATACCTCGAGGTCCTTGCCTTGCAAGACTTCTGGCACATCGAACTTAACCCGCATGACCACTTCACCGTTCATGCCAGCCCATTCCGGGCGTGCGTTTTGGTAGGCGAGCGGCAGCTTCAGGCTGGCCCACTTGGAATCATCCACCTCGGGAGCCAGCAATGTCTTGGCTGCCGCGCTCATACCGGGATCGACGTATCCTTTGTCCTCAGAGGGGGCGGCGGGACGTTTTTCGACGACTTCAATCTTCCAGGGAACAGCGAGCGAGACGCTTGGCGGTTCGACGACCTGCACGAGCTTCTTAGGATGAAAGAGACTGGTGTCGGCGGCGAAAGTCGCTCCGAGGTTTGCCAGGATCTGAGCTTGTGCGCGCATCTGGCGCCAGCGGGTGGCGCGCAGGTAAGTGCGTTGATCGGCTTCAGGCAACGAAGGATCTAGTTGCGAGAAGATGATGATACCACGCCCGATCTCGCGGCGTGCAAACAAGCCGTTGCCTGAAATCTCCAATCCATTACCGCCGGAGAGCTTCCAGACCGAAGCCTCGTTGCGGAAGCGGAGATCGGATTGGCTGATCCCCCTCACTTCAGCCCAATCAGGGATGTCGCGGCTCCCGGTGAACTTGTTGTCGAGCGTTAGCTTCGAGCCGAGGATTCCCTCCTCCTGTTTTTGGGCGAGGACGAGCGCCCTGCCTCCTGCCTCCACCCATTTCTCGAAGTTTGCCGGAATCTGCGCACCCGGCGCGATGACCACCAGACGGGCGTCGGCAGACAATTCAGCAGAAGGAGTGTGATCCACACCAAGTGCTCCAAACGCGGCTGGCGCACCTTCGGGCCCTGCGAGCAACACGGCTGGGCCCACCCGCGGGTGCGTTGGGCTGGTCGCAATGTAATTCAGGAGATTGCGGAAGAGAACGGCGGCGGCGGGATCCGTGCCGACCTGGTCTTCAAAGTCGAGCTGAGTAAACACGATGCGGCCAGAGCCAAGATCGAGTTCGAGCAGAGGGCTGTAGGCTAGATCGAACTCACCCTCAAGGAGAGGACGCCAGCCGGAACGGTGCGGTTTCTCGATCGCGCCGCTGCTAACTCCATGGCGATTGCTAACATGCCAGCCCCAGAGAGGGATCCTGTTTTTGGAAAGTGGCCGGTCCAGAAACTCCGGCAGCAAGGAGGAAGTGCCACGCCAGTAACGGAGGTTCTCTGCTTTAAGAGGCCCCAAAACGGGAGCGGATGCGTTCAGCGGAAAGAACTGACGCGAGACGTGCGGGCTGACGCGGAGGCGCAAGGCTGAGCGCAGGTAATCGGGCTGTTGCTGCATGAGCAGGAGGCGTCCCCCTGCCCTGACGTAACCTTCGACCCCGGCTGGTAGGGGGGTCTCATGGGAAAGTGCCTCCCGACCTATGATGAGGAGCGGCGTCGTTTTAGGATCCAGCGTTGCCTGGCCGTCCCAAGCGGGAACGGATACACCAGAAGCGGTGAGGAGCTTGCCAGTGAGGCCTTTCGGATCATACAGCGAAGCGTTGGCAAGTTGAGGCGCAGCAGCGGGTGCTGGGACCACGGAAAAGGCAAAGGCGTCGGCATGCGTCCTTGTCCCGATGGTCGCTTCCAACTTGAGCGTTGCGGCTACGACTTCGGCGGGTGCTTGCGCGCCAACCGGGAACTCTATGGGAACAAACTTACGTTCTCCGCTGGCTAGTGTGCCTGTGTCGGAGCCTTCCGCTTTGCCACTACCAAAGGTCGCTGACCATGTCAGCTTATAGGGTTGAGGATCGACACTGTCGTTGATGAGCACAGCCGACTTTTTGACCGTTTCGCCCGCAGCAAAGTTCTGTGCTTTATCCGTAACCGCACCAGCCGGCCCCGAGATCCACGCCAGGGTTGGCTGATTGTTTTCAAAGAGGGCACGTCCGGCTTCGGTGGTGTTACCTTTCCGATCTTTCTTATATGCGCTGTCCCAAGGAATCATCCCGGCGTTGTACTCAGTGCGCCAGGTGCGCCAGGTGGTGGAAAGGAAGAGCTTCTGGAATGCCTGAAAGGGTTGCGAAAAGCCGAGCACGGGGTTGCCGTGCCAGCTGTTATAGGTTTGATCCTTCACATACCGCGCACGCATCTCGGCGAGGTATTCCGGTGCCTCGATTTTGTAAGCCTCGTTACCGAAGTAAATGGCTGCGTATTCCGTGACCAGCGGTTCCGTGGAAGTCGTGGGGCCGTAACTGTTGCGGCCGCGCATGAAGCTGCTGTAAAGCGGAGTGCCAAACTCGACAAACATGAGGGGCATATCCCCCTTGGCCTGATAGTATTTCAGGTATTCCTCACGCTCCTGAAGAGGAATGATGTTGAGGTAATAGTTGTTGTTATAGATGTCGCCGACGTTACCCCCGTTATGAATGAGGATCGGACGAGTCGGATCCACTTGCCTGAGAATAGCCACTCCGGTCTCAATGCGGGCGTCGGTGGGAATCGTCGAAGGATCTTTTGCGTGCCTGGCTGCACCGGCCGCTTCCCGCTGCCCAAAGTGGCGGGGATCGAGATTGCCGCCGATGGCGTTACCGCTAGAGCCCCAAATGATGATGCTGGGGTGATTACGGAGACGCTTAGCCACCCTGTCGCACGCTTTGCGATACGCCTCCAGTTTCACCGGCGAGTTGATGTTACTTCCGGCCCATCCCATGTGGGGGAGGATTCCAGACATTGGGAAGCCTGCTTCGTCAGCCGCAGAATGCCAGGTGACGTATCTCCCGGAAGCGCCGCGTGATTCGATGTCCTCAGGCCAGATTTCAGCAAAAGTGAAGCCCTGCTCCATGAGATCTTTGATTTCCTTGGCGAGCGCCGAAGCCATGACGTCACCGGTTCCCTGCTGCGGACTGCCGACAAGAATCGGGCTGTTGCGGAAAGGTTTCCCGTTGAGGATGATTTGTTTGCCCTCCACCCAGGTTTCGCGGAAGCCAAAGCGTTCCGTGAGTTGGTCGCGCAATCCAGCCCCGGAAGCGGTGAGCGTGAGACGGTAGAGGTTCGGCTGCCCGAGCCCCCACAGCTTCGGATCTTCCCAGGGGATTACCAGTCGTGCCACGCCGGTTGTGGCGTCCGGAGTGACGGTGAACTCGGCCGACTTCGCGAGTTGGCCGCCCTTGGCATCCGTGATAGCCACAGCGAACTTGACGGGATCTGTCTTGCCTTTGAGGTTCGCCGTTTCCACGTCCAGCACGAGTTCCTTCTTACGGACAGATGGCTGGATGAATACGCCGTCGAGACGTGCACCCGCGGGCCGCGTGAGGAGGGTGACGGGGCCGGTAAGACCCTGCGTTGCCAGCGTGGCTTTCGCGGTGCTGTTTTGTCCCGGAAGATCACCCATCAACACATCGACAAATTCCTTGTCGTTCACAGCCGCGACGTAAACGCGGATGGTCGCTTTGCGGCCCGGGGTGACCAGTGACGTGATATCCACCTCGCCCTCAGGCCAATTCACCTCTCCGGCCCGCTTGTCGTCTACGAAGACAACTGCGTTGGTGCTGACCTTGGAAAAATCGAGGATGTACTCGCGTGCCATGCCCGCGTCGGGAACCATGAATTCCCTCTCATACCAAGCTGCAGGGGCCGTTTTCGGAGTAAATTTCTCCCAAGCTGCGGTTGCCCCTTTTGCTAGGATGCCGTCCCGTGCCGACCATGACCCCGGAACGGTAATCCAGCCCCAGTCGTCTGGAGAGGGCGCCTGCCCTGCTGTGCCCTCAGCGGGAGCAAACTTCCAAACTCCATCGAGCGTCAGGGTCGTCCGTGTGTCGGAGGCGGGCGTGGCTTTGGTTTCCTCCCACTTTGGCGGGACAGGCGGAGCTGTGGGAGCCCCGGTAGCAGTGAAGCTCAGGGCGAGAGAAGCCGCCAAAACGAGGGCGGCGATGCGAGGGATGCGGGTCTTGATCATGGGAGGGTGTTTGCTTTTGGGAATCAGGGACGGGATTACGCGGTTTTAGCAAAGGTCATTTGCACGGAGGGAGGGAAAAGAAGTTCCTCGGATAGAGTTACGATGTTATCGGGAACATCGGTGAGGACGAAGCGAAAACAGTATTTGCCGCGATCGTCACCCGTCCACGCACGGGCACAGGTCCGGAATGGCTTCAGATTGTGGTAATGAGAAACGAATGATCGTTGAGGAGCGCTTCGGCGCGACTAGCTCATCCCGCGTGAAGCTTCCGGGGGACCTTTCTCTTTGCGCGCGGGCCGTTGGGCGGAATAGAATGGCGGCCAATGCCTTCGGATGTCGTTTTTTTGCAAGGGAAAGAGCCGCTGGCGAGGCAGGTGGCGGATTTTCTTCTGCGCGGGCGCGAGACGCTGCCGATTGATTTGGCCGACACGCAGGTGTGGGTGCCAACGGCGGGTGCGGCGCGGCGGATTCGCCAGGCGTTGGCCAATGTCGCGGCCGAGCGCGGCACTGGGGTATTATCGCCGGCCTTTTTGCAGCCGTTGCAGGCGTTGCTCGAGACCTCGGCGGAGGGACCGCCCGTCGCCACGCGCTCCGAACGCGAGGCGGCTTGGGTCATGGTGTTGCGCACGGCGGACGCGGAGGAGTGGGATGAATTATTGCCCGATCCGACGATTCTGGAAGGGGCTTCCGGCGCGCTCGGAGTGGGCGGAATGCTCTGCGATTTGTGCGATTTGCTGGCAGAAGGCGGCTTGCACCCGGCGCATCCGCTGGTGGAGAAAATCTGCACGGAAGACCTCGGGCGCTGGAAACAATTGCAGCCTCTCTACCGCGCGTATCGTCAGCGGCTGGCGGCGGATGATCTAGCCGATCCCAATGAAGTGCGGCTGGCTGCATTGGCTCGGGCCCAGCCTCTCGAAGGCATTCGGCGGGTAGTGGTCGCGTGCATTCCCGATCTGGTGGAAGTGGCGGCGCGGGTTCTCGGCGCGTGGGCGCGTAAGGGGGTGGAGATTTTCGTGCTCGTCTGGCAACCCGGCGAAATGCCCGCTGGCTGGGACGAGTGGGGGCGTCCGCTTCCAGAGGAATGGGCGGCGTGCGTGCTGCCGGTGGAGTCTAGCCAAATCGCAGTTGCGCGGCAGGCGGATGAAGAGTCCTCGAGGGTGCTGAATTTTCTCTCCGCTGCCGAGACGCCGGGCGATTACGCGTTGGCTTTGGCTGATGAAACGCTCGGTGCCAGTTTGGCCGGAGAAATCACGCGGCGCGGCGGACTGCCCTTTCAGCCGGAGGGACGTCCGCTCGCGGGTGAAGAGGCCGCGAAGATCACGCTGGAGTGGGAGCATTGGCAGGCCAGCGGCGATCTCCGGGTGCTGCGGAATCTTCTGCAATGGCCCCATTTTCATCGCTGGCTCGGCCGAACGACCGGTCTGCTCCCGGCGCAGATGTTGTCCGCGTGCGACTTCCTCATCGCCGGACCTCTCGCGGAGACACTCGGCCAAGCGCGTGAGTATTTGGAGGAAATGGAGATCCCGGCAGAGCGTCCGAACCCGGCGGCGGAATGGGCGCGCGCGCTCGTGGCAGGTCTGCTCCAAGTGGCGCGCATTTCGTTTTCGGAGTTGCTGGAGGCGGCGTGGGAACACTCCCCGGACGGCGCGGAAGCGGCAGGCCGTGTGCTGGAGCTTTGGCAGGAATTATCCGAGTCGGTCCTCTTCGCGCATTGGTCGGGAGGGCGGCTCCCGGCGCTGTCGCGGGCGTTGCGGGCGGAACGCATTTTCGACGCTGCGCCGGAAGATTCGGTCGAGCTCTCCGGATGGCTGGAGACGCCGTGGCTGGAAGCGGAGCGAGTGGCTGTGTGCGGATGCGTGGAGGGCCGGCTCCCTACGTCGGTGGGTGAACATCCTTTTCTACCAGACTCGAAACGGAGCGCGCTCGGGCTGCAGGACAATGCCCGCCGCCTCGCGAGAGATGCCTATTTACTAATGTGCCTGCTGCTCACTTATGCGCCGGGGAATTTGCTGCTCAGCATGAGCCGTTTCGATGCGGAAGGTTCGCCCACGCTGCCTTCGCGACTACTCCTGCGCACGAACGAAATCGCGCTGCCGGAACGCGTGTTGCTAGTCTTCGCGCCGGTCCCGAGCACCCGCAGTCAACCGCCTCGCGTGAACGGCTGGCGCTGGAAATTGCCGGAGGGATTGCGTCGGCCCAGCGCAGATAAAATCAGCCCGACGCAATGCAAGGATTACCTAACCTGCCCCACGCGGTTCTACCTAAAGAATGTGCTGAGGCTGGATAGCTATGATGCCGACCCCCGGGAGATGGATGCGCGGCGATTCGGCACGTTGCTGCATCGTGCGGTGGAGAACTTCGCCCGTCGGGCTCCTAACGAAGCGAAGGCGCAGGTGATTGAAGAGATCGTGCTGGAGGAATTCATGGCCGAGGCGCGGCGGATGTTTGGCCCCTCGCCGACTGCCGCCGTTCGCGTGCAGATGGAGTCAGGCCAAGTGCGGTTGCGAGCTTTTGCGCGGGTGCAGGCAGCCGAATACGCCGCCGGCTGGAGAATCCTGGAGGTGGAGAAACGGATTTCACCAGACATGGAAGCGCCGCTGAAGATCGGTCCGCTGAACCTTTCCGCGCAGGTGGACCGCATCGAGATACATCCTGAGCTTGGGCTGCGAATCATGGATTACAAAACCTTCAGCGAGCCGAAGTTGCCGGAAAAAACGCACTTCGGCCCTGCGCAGCCGGAGCATTTTCTCCCGGAATCGCAGGTGGAGCTGAACGGAAAATCGAAGTCGTGGACGGACCTCCAATTGCCGCTCTACCGGCTCATCGCGAGTCAGCTCTACAAGACAACTAACATCCAGACGTCTTATTTTCTCCTCACCGCAGATCCGGCAGAAACGCAAGTCGCGCCGCTGGAACTCGACGACACGACCTACGCCTCCGCGCTCGCCTGCGCCGCAGCAATCGCCAGTCGCATCGACCGCCGAGTTTTCTGGCCGCCGCAAGCGCACGGGAACCAATGGCAGGATGCGTATGCCCCATGGTTCCTCAATGGCAGCCCGGAAAATTGCCTTGATGCCGAGACGATCACTTTCCTGAAAGGACGCGAATGAAACCCCTGCCTGCCATTCGCCACGAAATGCTCATCGCCAATGCGGGCAGCGGAAAAACGTTCCGCCTCACCGTCCGCACGATCACGTTGTTAGCACTTGGCGTGGAGCCGGGGAAAATCGCCGCGCTCACCTTCACGCGAAAAGCCGCGGGGGAATTCATGGCCGCGGTTTTTCTGCGCGTCGCGAAAGCGGCCAGTGATCCCGTCGAACTGAAAGCTCTACGGCGCGATACTAACATCCCTGCGCTCGACACTGCGGCCTGCCAGTCCATTCTCCATCGTCTCACCTCGCAAATGCATCGGCTCTGCATGGGAACGATTGATAGTCTCTTCGGCCGCATTGCTCGCTCCTTCCCGCTGGAAACCGGACTCTCCGGCGACTTCACGGTGCTAAACGAAACCGTGCGTCAGGCCGCGTGCCGCGACGCGCTCACGCAGCTCTTCCGAGAGCAGGGCGAAGACGAGGCGCGCTTCCGCGATTTCCTCGATCTCATGCGGCAGCAGAGCCGCAAACAAAGCGAGCGTCAGGTTTTCCAGACGTTGCTCAACTCCGTGAATGGGCTGCACGAGAAGTTTCTCCTCACTCCCAGCGGCACCACTTGGGGCGACGAGAAAACGATCTGGCCGAACGGGAGCGAAGTCCTGCGCGCCGGAGAGGTCGGGCCGGCAGCGGACGCTCTCTGGGAGGCGATTCTTTCCACGCATCCGTCTCTGGATCAGAAAGCCATCGATAGCTGGAAGGCGACCTTGCAGGCGGTGCGCGAGACGTTGCCCGAGAAGAACTGGAGCAAAGAGGTGAAGGCCTTCGTAGAGAAAAAATGCTCCGTGGACAAGGAGAGCGGTGTGGAATATCTGCCGACCGGAAACGGAAAAGCGGCGCGGGTTTATCTAAATCCGACGGTTTGCCAGGCGAAAATGGCGGTCATCCATGCGCTGCTTAAGCCGAAGCTGGAGGACTTGATGCGCCGCAGCCGCGCTTTGCACAGCGTGCTAGCAGCGTTCGAAGCCACTTACAGCCGACAGGTTAGAAATCAGGGGCAGCTCACGTTTGGAGACATCACTTCGGTGCTAGCCGAACGCGTGGATTCGCCGGAATGGCGCGCTGCCGTGGGTTATCGACTGGACGGACGGTTCGATCACTGGCTGCTCGATGAGTTTCAAGATACGAGCCGGCTGCAATGGAAGGTGCTGCACAGCCTCGTGGACGACATCATTCAAGATACCGACAGCGGGCGGTCTTTTTTCTATGTCGGCGATACGAAGCAGGCGATCTATTCGTGGCGCGGAGGTGATCCCCGGCTCTTTTTTGAGATCGGCCGCCACTACAATCGTTCCGGAGAGGACCGCATCGTGCGCGCTGAACCACTGGATGTTTCCTATCGCTCTGATCCGGAAATCATCGATGTCGTCAACCGGGTGTTTGGTCACCTCAATTACCTGGCCGAGCAGCTGCAGTTGCCGGAAAAAACGGTGGCCGATTGGGCGAATGCCTGGGTGCCGCATGAGGTGGCGCCGCAACATGCCAAAAACAAAGGTTACGTCCGCTGGCAGCCGGTGGAGAAGGACGATGACGACGAAAACGGCACTGCTGTGGATCGGGAAATCGTGCGCATTCTCCAGGAGACGCGCCCGTGGGAGCGGGGCTGGAGTTGCGCCGCCTTGAAGCGGAGCAACAAATCCGTGGAAGCTCTCGCCGCGCTGCTGCAGTCCGAAGGTATTCCCGTCGCCGTGGAAGGCAGCGCCAACCCGTGCACGGATAATCCGCTGGGTGCCACACTGCTGGCGGCGTTTCGGTTTGCAGCCGCTCCGGATGATCGGCTCGCTCGCGCTTTGTTGGCGATGAGCCCTTACGGGGCAGCATTGTTAGGAGGTGATGAATATCGTTTCCGCGAGAAGGCCCTGACGTTGATTGCAGAATGCGGG
>DASVRZ010000162.1:0-33056 GCA_036388355.1 Chthoniobacterales bacterium
CGGTCTTCTACGCGAGCCGTCCGGGGATCAATTTCATCACCGTGCGAGGCTTCACACTGCGCAATGCGGCCACGCCCTGGGCACCACCGACCACGGAGCAGATCGGCTTGATCGGCGTGAACTGGGGCCGCGGCTGGGTGATCGAGGACAACGACGTCGCCTACTCGATTTGCTCCGGCATCTCGCTCGGCAAATACCACGATCCTGAGGACAAAGGAGAACTCGTCGAGTGGACGCCCGACGGCGACACCTACCACGGCACAATCAAGCGCGCCCTGCTGAATGGCTGGGACCGCTCGCAAGTGGGCGGACATCGTGTGCGGGGAAACCACGTTTCGCACTGCGAGATGGCGGGGATCGTTGGCAGCTTCGGCGCGATCTTTAGCGAGGTGACGGGTAATGTGATCCACCACATTCATGTGCGTCGCAGCTTTGGCGGCTATGAGATGGGCGGCATCAAATTCCACGGCGCGATCGACACCCGAATCGCTGGCAACCACATCCACAATTGCGAGATCGGACTCTGGCTCGACTGGATGAGCCAGGGCACGCGCGTCAGCGGCAATCTCTTTCACGACAACCGACACCTGGACCTCTACATGGAGGTGAACCACGGACCCTTCGTCATTGATCACAATGTGCTGCTTTCCAAGCGCTCACTGGAAGACGTCTCGGAAGGCGGCCTCTACGCGCATAATCTTTTTGGCGGAACGTTCTACCGCCACTCCGAACTGCAACGCACCACTCCGTATCATCGCGAGCACAGCACCGAAGTCATCGAGCGCTTAATCACGGTGGGCGGTGAAAACCGTTTCTTTAACAACGTGTTCGTGGCACCAGCGACCCTGGAGGCGTATGCCGATCCAGCGATCGTTCCGTCGATTGATGAAGGCAACGTCTTCCTCGACGATTCGAAGCCCATCGAAGTGCGGGTGCAGGTCGAAGATGTGGACGGGTCCGGTGCAACGCTGCGGCTTGATCTGCCTGACACGGCTTCGGCCAGCACGCGGCTAGTCGATACCGCGCGCGCTGGCACCGCGAAGATCACTGGCCTCGGCTACTACGACGTGGACGGCAGTCCGCTCCGCCTCACACAGGATTGCTTGGGCCGTCCGCACAACCTGGAGCGGCCGCTTCCCGGGCCTTTTGCAGAAGCCGCAGAGGTGGTGCGTTTCCGTGCGCGCAAAGACTAGCAAGCCGAACAGCGGGGATCCTGTTTATTTTATCACTAGCTGGAAACGCGGCATGATCATCAGAATATTCAAAACGACGATCCATCCGGAAATGAGGCAGGACTTCGAGCGCGATTTCGCTACCGTCTCGGTCAATGCAGTCAAGGCCCACAAAGGTCTTGTCTCTTGTCACATCGGATGCCCAACGCAATGGAATCCTGATGAATACGCGATGATTACTGTCTGGGAGAATGAAAGCGATCTTGCCGCCTTCGCTGGGGATGATTGGCACAAGGCTGTGATTCCTTCTGCCATGCGTAAGTATCCAAGATCCTTTTCAGTTGATCATTTTGACCTCAAGGAGGCGGCTAAGGGAAGTTAGAGAACGAGTTCACCAAAGTGATTGAGCCATCCCCGATAAGTCTCACTACCTATGCGGCTCGTCTTTGGCGTTGACAGATTTAGGATTGACTCCTGCCAGCAGTTTCCATTAACTATCCGCCCAGCCGACGCTCTTCCGGCTGCGCGGCCGTTCAGCCTTTTCTGCTGCGTGCATTGTTCGTCACCCAACTAACCTCATGCCTGCCACTCAAGCATTCTGTTCTCATTGCGGATCTGCCCAGACGGTCGAACTGGCCGCCGGAATGTTTGTGCTTCACTGCACTTCCTGCCAAAGCACCACCGTTGGCCTCGGTTGCGACTGGATGCCGACGGGATCGCCATGCGAAATTCCCCTTCCGCCGGTGGTGCATTATCAGGAAAAATCGTTGGGCTGCACGATTTGCGATGCGTCTCTGGAAGTGGAGCTAATGGTTCGCTCGACGCAGCCATGCACGCGTTGTGCCTCCATTGAGGAAGTTCCAGGCCGGCCCATAGCTCCGGTCGCAGCTTCCACGGTGAGCGCCGGAGAGCTCGCCTTCCTCAGCACGCCGTCCGCTCCGAGTCACTAACATGGCTCGGCTCTCCCAATCGCTCCCCTGCCCGGCCTGTGGGGAGTCGATGAAAGTATCGAGAGCCACCGCCGCTCAGAAAGTGTGCTGCCCGCACTGTCGGCAGAACGTGGTGCTGCCTGCGTCGGCGGCTCGTCCCGATCATGGTTCTGCAAAGTGTGAATCCCAGCCAGACCCTGTGCCCGGCTCGCCAGACGCCGCCCGGCAACTGGAAGACGCCCTCACCATCTGCAAAGAGAAGCGGCAGCTCCTCGCCCGAACCCAACAGGAAATCGACGAGATTGAAATGCAGGCCCGGTCCTTAGGACAATGGCTGCAATCGCAAGAAGCGACGCCGGAGGATCGCGGATGCATGCGTCCGCTCTTCGATTTACACGCGCGCCTTTTCGAACAGGTGCGGCCGTTGAAAAGAGGCCATATCTCGATTGTGGACTGCGATGCGGGCAATGAGAAAACCCTCGCGCATTTTGTGCGCCTGACCTTTGAAGCGTTTGGCTGGTCAGTTGATTTTGAGCGTGGCACGCGCACCTCGCACTGCGGTGAGGAAGTCACCTTCACGGTTGCTCCTGGGCCGGTGAGTTATCCGTCGGCAGCCATCTACATGGCGTTGCAAAGCTCCGGGATTCGGTTGCACAGCCGCATCGATCTCGCCCAACCACCCGAGCACGTACTGCTGTGCGTGCATCAAGTTTCCAAGATCCCGAAGGTTCTGCCTGCGTCGAAAATCGCAGGCCTCGTCAATTCAGCGGAGAGCTCCGAGGAGCTTAGGAAATCTGCCTGACTATTCCGCTACGGCCCCGAACCATTTCGTGCGGAGTTCTTCGATGAGGCCGCGTTCGTTGAGAGCGAGCAGCGCGCGGTTGAGCTGTTCCCGAAGTGGGCTGTCCTGCTGCACGGCGAATCCGTAGTTCTGTCGCTCAAACATCGGACCAGCCAGTTTGAGGTCCGAGTCTCCACTTTGCTGCATGGTATAGCTCAAGATCGGAGCATCGAACACGACCGCCTTCACTTCGCCCTTTTTCAAAGCGGTGACGCATTCGGCGATGACTTTGTAGGTCCTCACCTTGATCGTGTTATCCCTGTTTCTCGACGTGAGCCAGGTTTCCGAAGTGCTCCCCGCGATCGTGGCAACCGTATGGCCTGGCAGATCGCCCGGGCCATTGATGTCACCCTTGAGGGAATTGACCGTCATGGTTGTGGTGAACGACGCGGTGAGGAAGGAAACGAGAACGATGCTGAGCAACATCCACACAATGGCGACAATGCGACCGCCGACGCCGACCGGACCTTTGTTATCCGCACCGCCGACTAACAACGTGCAGATGGTCCACCAGAAGGATTCCCAGAGGCCGTGGCGATAGCTTTGCGGCCACATGTCGCCGTTCACCGGATGTTCATACATCCACACCAAATGACTGATGATGAGCATGGCAACAATGAGCAGAAGGAACACGCCGACGAGCTTCCAGTTGAAGAGATTGCTGATCAATTGCCACGCGCTGCCCAGGGTGCTTTCCGACTTTACCGTGACGAGAATCTGCAACCCGGAATCGTAAAACGGCTGCGTAAAATCGCAGATCGCCTCGCGCTGCGAAGTGATGCTCAAAGCGCCGACAGCGACGTCAGCGGTTTTGTTTTCCAGCGCAGCGATCATGTCCTTTGCGCTGTTCACGGTGCTCATCTCGAACTGCATGCCCGTTTCGCGGGCGAGAGCTTCCCAAAGTTCCACGCTGTAGCCGACGCGGCGACCATCTTTCTCGAAGGAAAAGGGCTCCACATTGCGGGTGACGGCTCGAAGCTTTACGGCGGGCGAGGCCGGTGCAACGGGAGCGGGTGCTACTTGCGAGATGCCGTTGGGGATCGCAAAAAGCAGAGCCAGGAGAAGAAGGGGGAATATGCGCATGAATGTTAGGAGTCGGAATCTAAATAGGTCTGCCAATCGGCAGGAAGCGGGGCGAGTTCCACGCTGCTGGCGAGCCGGCCTTCGAAGTTGGCGCGGAAGGTAGTGCTGGTGCCGTAAACCATGATGAGGTCTTCGGAGCCTTCGGACCGAAGTGCATGAGCGACTCCGGCTGGGATCACGAGTCCGGCGTTATCCGGACCGCGATGATTATCTCCTGCAATGAAAAAGCGCATCATCTTGCGCGGCATTCCGGCGCGTTCGTCGACGAGCAGCATCTCCACGTGACCTTGGATGAAAAACATCGCGTCCCACTGCTCATGTTCGTAGCGGCGCAGAGCGAAGTTTTCCTTTTCCGTGACGAACAACCGCTGAAACCACGCTACTGGATCGGTGCCCTCCGGAATGGATGGCGGGTGAATATGAAAGCCTTTCGCGCTACCGGCGTTCATGCGCGCGGTGGCCCATTGCGCTGGCCACAGACCGATCTTCCCGAGCGTGCCTTCGCCTTTGCGGCCAAATTCCCCGAACACTCCACGGTGACGTTGTGGAAAAACTTTGCGGGGCAGAATCTCCACGCCAGGGATCCAAGCTTCGACGACCTCGCCGCTGGAGTGATCCAGATCGACTAACGAGCCAATGGGAACGCCGGTAGAGCCCAGTTGTTCCAGCAGCGGCTTTGCGGCGTAACTCTTCGTCTCCAACAGTGCGCGCGCCGACGGCTTCAATCCTTCCCAAAGCTCTTGATTCATCGGTCGACTATTTCGAGTGCCCCCGGCGGGCGCAAGGTTTTTCCCTGAAGCAGTGGCTCACGGGGCACAACGCTTCGTCTGTCGGAAAATCCGCCGCTTTCCCGCGTGTATCTTGATTGGCTTCGTGTTTTAGTGCTCCCATGAGCCAATACCTCGATATCGCCCGTTCGACCGCGCTGGAAGCCGGCGCCTCTCTCCGCCAGCATTTTGGCTCCGTTCTGAATGTGAATGCGCTCGAAAAACACGACATCAAACTGGCGCTCGATGTGGAGACTCAAGAGCTGATCACCGAACGCCTTCTGACCGCGTTTCCAGATCACGCACTCTACGGCGAGGAGGGCATCGCGGGAAATTCTGACAGTGAGTTCCAGTGGATTGTCGATCCCATCGACGGAACGGTGAACTATTTTTACGGCGTCCCGCATTTCTGCGTGTCGATCGCCTTGCGGCAAAAACAAACCATTCTGGTCGGAGTTATTTACGATCCAATGCGTGACGAACTCTGGGCGGTGGAGCGTGGCAGCGAAGCGACTCTCAATGGCAAGAAGATCACGGTGAGCACCCGCAGTGCCCTGTCCGAGGCGATTCTTTCGGTCGGCTTTTCCAAGACCGGCACAACGATCAATGCTGGGTTGCCCGTGCTGGAAAAAATGGTCCACCGCGCTCGCAAATGCCGCCTCATGGGCAGCGCCGCGCTCGACATGGCCTACATCAGTTGCGGCCGTTTGGACGCGTACATCGAACAAGGCATCAGCCTCTGGGATGTGGCCGCGGGAATTCTGCTCATCGAAGCCGCGGGCGGCAAAGTCGAGATGCACCCGCGCGAGGATAACCCGAACAAATACTCCATCGTCGCCTCCAACGGCGTCTTGGATATCAGCGAATAACGCGGCATCCCGCAGAGCGTTTATTTTCCGGACAGCCGCAGAAGTCCGAGTAACTCTGTCCGGAACGCCTACTCCGGAATGATCGCGGGGAGATAGATCGTAAAGAGAGTCCCACGTCCGATCTCGCTATCGACGTGCAGAACTCCGCCCGCTTTTCGGATGAGCCGTTCGACGATGCCTAGTCCTAATCCCGTGCCTTTTCCGATCGGCTTCGTGGTGAAAAAAGCCTCGAAGATCCGCGGCAAGAGTTCGGCGGGGATCCCCGAACCGTTATCAGAAACGGTGATCTCGATGAGCGGCGACTGGTTGGCAAAGGCCTCCAAATTGATGAAGCGGCGGTTCGGTGATTCGCGGAAGTTGCTAAAGTCCAGCGCGTGCGTCAGCCGGTTGGCCGCGACGCTGACGGCAGTGCCGGGCTGACTCTGAAAAGCATTGATGACGAGGTTGAGAAGGATCTGCAGCAGGTCGGTGCCGTTAATCCGCGCATGGGCATTTTCGTGGAAATCCTTGATGAACAACGGGTGCCCCTGCGCTTCCTTGTGAGAGCGGAGCAGATCGCGCAAGTCACAGAAAATCTGCCCGACATCCACAGAAAACTGGTCGTCCTTTTGCTGGCGGAGAAAGCCGAGATAACGATGTGAGATGTCGTGGCATTTGCTGACCTGAGCGGTGATCTGCGCAAGGTGCGTGCGCAGAGTGTCGAGGTTTTCTCCTTCGACCTGCTGAAGCTGGCCGATGCAGGTGTTAATCATCTCCGAGAAGCAGGAAATGATCGTCAGCGGATTGTTGATGTCGTGAATGACACTAGCGTAGATCTCGCCCTGGGTGCGATGTATCGAGGTCTCGATTCGTTCGTTCTGGATTTGCTCCTGAAGTCCATCAAGCCGGTCGGTATTCTCGCGAAGTTGCCGTGCGATCTGGCGTTTTTCCAAAGCACCAGCGACCGAGGCGCGGATGGCGGGGATGTCGAAAGGTTTATTGAGGTAATCGCACGCTCCCAACCGCAACGCCGCACGCGCCGTTTCGATGGTTTCGTAGGCCGTGAGCATGATGACCTGAATGTCTTCATCGATCTTCTTGAGAGCGGCGAGCAGCTCGATGCCGGAAATGCCGGTCATCCGAATGTCGCTAATGACGACGTCGGTGCGCGGATTGTTGCGCAGTGTCTCCATGGCTTCCTCGCCGGACTTCGCGATGAGAATGTCATAGTCGCCCTTGAAGACGATTTTCAGCGACTGCCGAGGGCCTTCCTCAT
Source organism: Chthoniobacterales bacterium (assembly GCA_036388355.1). Lineage (GTDB taxonomy): Bacteria > Verrucomicrobiota > Verrucomicrobiia > Chthoniobacterales > DASVRZ01 > DASVRZ01. The sequence goes on from DASVRZ010000162.1 coordinate 6,917, forward strand.
CGTCGACGATTAGCAGGGTTCCCCGCTTGGGTCCGGTGAGCACGGGCAGAAGCCGGGTCTCAGAAGGCAATACCGAAATCGAGGCTGATGGCATGGCTATTGAATTCATATTTACCGTTGGCCGATTCCCCGATCAAGGAGGGAGAGACGCTGTTCACGATGGTTCGTTCAGGACCATGAGCATATTGATAGGCCAGATCGACGCTCCACGCATCTGCTTTGTAGCCGAAGCCGGCGCTGAAGATGTGGCGCTCGGAATCCGGCACCAGCGGCGAGAAGTTCGCTTCGGGCACGGAACTTTCGCTGTAGATATAGCCGACGCTGAGTGATACGGCCCCGAACTTCCGAGTAATGCCAAACTCGTAGAAGGCGGAGTTTTCCCAGTTAAAGGCGATTGCGCTGGAGCCGGATGCCGTCGTGACGGTGACATCATTCAGCTCGTTCCAATCCGTCCAATCGTAGTTGAACTCGAAGTTCCATTCTGGCGTCGGACGGAAGGAATAGCCGATGATGAAGAACTGCGGAAAATTGAAGTCTGCTTCGGCATCTTCGCGCGGGGTGTAAGGCTTATTTTCAAAGCCGCCGCGAAGTTTGAAGCGGCTCTCCGACTGATAGGAAACGCCGAAGGAATGTTGCGGTGTCGGCTGCCAAAGGAGGCCCAGTTTGAAGGACAGCGCTCCGTCGTCGCCCTTGAAACGCGACTCGTCTCCGGGAGCGAAAATTCCCTGGCTCAACTCGGCGGTGGCATGGTTGTAGTTGATGCTCGCGGCGACAGAAAGTGTGCTGGTGATCTTCGCCGCAAGCGTCGGGGCAAAGGTGAGATATTGGATGGAGCCTTTTCTTCCTACGGTGCGGAATGGCGCATCATCGGGATACTCGTTGCTCAGGCCATAGGGCGTGTAGAAGCCGAAGCCGGCGACGAAGCGTTCGTCAGAAAATTGATGCGTGTAGTAGATGTGCGGCGCCGCTTGAGGATCGTTGTCCGACTCAGAGCGAACGCCTGTTGGGCTGGTGTATTCGGTTTTTAGATCAATGCCGTAAGCGCCGATGGAAAATTGGTCGCCTTCAAGCTGGGTGATGCCTGCGGGATTGTAATAGATCGCGGAAGGGTTGTCGGCCGTGGCCACAAACGCTTCGCCCCGCCCCGTCGCCGAGGCATGCTGGTCGGGCACCCGGATTCCCAAAGCAAAAAGAGAGGGACTGGCGAAACCAAGAGTAATAAAGAGGGCGAACGGAAGTCTCATTTTAGAACGCTGCCACATCTAGCAGAATAGATGCCCGGGTGGTAAATACCCGCTCAGTCGGATTGCAAGATCGTTAAAATTCTCAGAAATGCTCGATCCCGTCGTTGCATCTAGATCTTCGCCACGCTGAATGGGGAACTTGTTTTCTTGGTTTGCGAAGAGGGTGCCTCGTTATTTGCATTTTTGAGCGGTAGATAGATGGCCACACGGCCGCGAGGCTCTCCAGTGACCAAATCCAGCCGCCCACGGTGGTTTTCGATGATCTTTTTAGCCACCGTGAGGCCGAGACCGGGCCCGACGGTGCGCGTGGAGAAGAAAGGGTTCGCCGCTTTGCTGGCGAGGTCGGTCGTGAAACCGGCTCCTTTATCGAGGATCTGAAGCTTGGCCCAAGTGGTGTCCGCGTCTTTTTCCGTCTCGACCTGGATGGTGACGGCTGAATCGACGGGGCTCGATTGCAGCGCGTTGAGCAAAGTCTCGCTCAGCGCATGGAGGAGGCTGGCCCGATTTCCTTCGAGTGTGAGTGGACCGGAGGAGTTTTTGACCTCCAAGTGGCGGCCATCGAGGCCGTAGAGTGTCTGCGCGTCGCTGAAGGCGTCCTCGAGCAGCTTCAGAGCGGCGATGGGCTCATGACGGGGCGTGTCGTCCCGCGTGAGGAAGAGGAGCTGATTCGAGAGGCGCGAAATGCGTTTGATGCCTTGCGTGAGCGCCAGGGAGAGCGAGCCGCGGAAATCCGGATCGTCGTATTTCTCTCCCAGGAGCTGCTGGTGCGTGGACATCGGAACAAGCGCGTTCCCAATTTCGTGAGAGAGATGCTCGGCCATGGAGCGGACCATCCGGAGATTTGACGCCTCAATCTCGAGCTGCTGGGAACGCTGAATCTGGGTGAAATCGTCGATCAACATCAACACCGCCGCCGTCGGATGCGGCCGCCGATGCGCGAACGGAGTGATGGAGATGTTGTAAGCCAGCTCCGGATTATCCTTCGGGCGGTGTCGGAAAGCGCCGACCGCCGTCCCGGTCTTGATTGCTTCATAGACCCGGCTTCCCAAGGGTTGTGGCAGGTCGGAAAATTGAAGCGCCTCCCGTGTTTCGCTCTCGGAGTCGAGGAGAAATTTCCGCGCGGCGGGGTTGCAATGCATGAGCTCCAGATCTTCCCCGACTACGACGCAGCCGCTGGTGAGCTGGTCGAGAATTGCGGTCATCAGATCGTGACTATGGGCGAGTTCATCGTGCAGCCAAGTGTTCTTAATGGCCATGCCGAGCTCTTCCAAGGCGTGAAAAACCAAGGCGAGTTCGCTGCTGGAAAAACTTTCGCCAGTCAGTCGCTCATCGAAAAGGGCGACGCCTATCAGCATTTCACGGTCGAGCACGGGGATGGCGATTTTCGTGCCTAGAAGCTCGAATTCCTTCTGGATCTCCCGATTGTTCGCCATCTCAGGCGAGTCGCTGCGGAGGATGCGCCCGTGGCGGTGAAGATGTTGTCCAATGCCGCCATCGAGGGATAGCTCGAAATATTCCAGCAAGCCGTTGGGCAATCCCACTGCGCAGGCCGCCTGTAACCGATGCGAGGGCGGTTCCGGAGCCAGCGATTTCGAAGAGGAAATGGGCTTCCTGAGAAAAAGAGCGGCACGATTGACCCCTAATGTTTCCCGAAGCAACTCCAGAAAGCGCTTCGGCAGCGCGTCAGAAACCAGCCCATGTGTCAGCACGCGGCTGAGATCGCGCAGGGTGGACAAGGTGCGCGAGACACTCTGCGGATTTTCTGGAGGCGGCTCAACTTTCCGCGGTGGCGGAGGGAGCTCCGCCAGGGGTAAAGCGGCGGCTGCTCCCACGGCGCGATTGAGCATCAGCTCCAGCAATTCGTGGCGGATCGGCTTTGCCAAAATGGTGCTGGCACCCGCCAAATAGGCTTCCTCGATCCATTCCTGCCGCGACTCTCCGTGATACACGATCACAGGGGCATCTGGCTGTAGCTTCTTCAAGGTCTCGATCAACCGGATCGGCGCTATATCCATCAACTCGCTCTCTGCCACGATCACATCCACGCCACCAGGCACACCGAGCAATCCTTTTTCCCAAGGGGCAGCGTGATGAATCACTCGCCAAGTCGCCTTCGGCAGCGCCGATTGAAGCGCGTCGGCAAAACCTTTTTTGGCGGACAAGGCGACTATCGTCTTCATCTTCCCAACCCGTCCTCTTCCGGCCCGGCGGCGATGAGCACCGGCAATGAGCCATTCGGCAGATCGACCTGCACCGTGGTTCCTTTACCAATTTCGCTCGAAATATTCAAAGTACCCCCATGCAGATGCACGATCTTCCGGCAGATAGCCAGCCCCAAACCGAACCCGCGCTTTCCGTCGCCGCTATCCTTGGTGGTGAAAAAGGCCCCCTTCATTTTCTCCAGGTTCTCTGAAGTAATTCCCTCCCCACGATCCACGACCCGCAGCTGCAGCCAATCCGGCTCATCCTCACGCCGTTGAAAACAGCTAGCCTGCACCTCTACGGTGGATCCGGGCGAGGAGGCATCGACAGCATTGGAAATTAGATTCGAGACCATCCGCTGGAAGAGAACCACGTCCACGACGAAGAATAACTGACCTTCAAATACGTGCCGGAGCTGCACGCCCTGATCACGCGCGCGAGACTGAAGGATGGAAAGCGAAGCAGCGATGACCTCATGAATGTCGCCGCGGACCATCTGTGGTCGCATTGTTTTCGAGAAAAAAAGTGAGTCGCGAATGTAGGTCCGCATAATGCTCACATTTCGGTCCGCCGTTCCGACTAGCGAATCAATTTCCTCGTCACCGGAGGGATTTGCCACAGAGACCTGCAGGAGCGTGGCGACCGGTGTTAGGAGATTATTGAGATCATGGGCTAGTCCCTTGGAAATGCGTCCGAGAAGATCTAGCTCCTGCTCGGCTTGGATCTGGGCCTGGAGCCGCATCTGATTTACGACGAGGCTAAGATTGCGCACCAGCCGACTGAGCAACTTCAAGTCGGTCTGGGAAAAAGGATCCATGGATACTTTCCCGCTGAGGATCATTAGTCCGAAAGGATCCGCATCCGTCCTGAAAGGAAGACATAGCTCTGCATCGGGAAAATGGAAGAGGTTCCTGAGCTCTTCCTCAACCTCTGTGCGCTGATCGGTTTCCTCTTTGGAAACCTGCACGTGTTCCAACTCGTGGTTCTTAAAGAGCGTGAGAAGATGGGAGGATGCTGCGGGAACGGTTAGCGACTCGTCGCTCGGCGGGATGCTTCGGAGCGACGTTAGCGCATTGGTTCCGTCCAGAACGAGGATCGTGAAACGCTCCACGCCGATGATTTTGTGCAACACCACATCGAGATCCTCCAGCAGCTCTTCGAAATTCGTATACCACGGGAGGGAGTTAACGAACTCCGCTGCGCGTTGCTGATATTCGAAATAATCTCCGAGGATCATTTTTTCCAACCGGTCTGTGCCCGAACCGAACAGGCGCGGAAAAAGCAGTGCCGCAACCATCCCCGTCGAGACTAGCACAGCCGCAAAAAGGAAAATAGACAGCGTCGAGAAGGTGCCATGCGGGGCAGCCACAGATACAAAGATGAGAAACGCCAACCCCACCAGAGTTACCTGCAGAGATCGAAGCAGATTTGCCATGGAGCGGCCCAACGTGAGCCGCACATCCAGCAGCTGGTTCTGCAAGACGGAATAGCCGACCATCAATCCGTAGAAAATGGCCGCCGCGCTACCTAACGGCAAAATTTGAACGTCTGTGAACAAATAGGTGTAAACCCCAATGATCGGCATAATGTCGTTACACCCGAACAGAACGATCAGATAGTTTGAGACGAGCAGGGTTTGGATTCTTCGCCGCAGAAAGGGGGACGATTTCCGATAGGAAGTGTGCAGCATATACACTGCAAGGCCCGAGACCACCGCACAGACGATGGAGAAAGCCAGATAAGCCGGGCCTCCTATCGAGTAGTAAGCCTTTAGACTCTCTACATAGCGCACATCCGTGACGAAGTAGCCCCCGAAGTTGAGCATCAAAAAGCCTGCGAACAAACCGTAGAGCAGATAGAGGCTCTTGCCAGCACGCCGGTCGCTAACAATCGCGCTGAGATGGTATAACAGAAAAGGCAGACCGATCACGCCGGTCTGGAGAAAGCGAGCCGCCAGCAGACCCTCGGCCTCATTTCTGGCAAAAAATGCCAATGCAGTTCCCGCATTCCACACCACCAGGGCGAGCGCCCAGAAGCAGTAGACAAAATTCAGCTTGTTCCTCAGCCCCTGCATGGCGACGAACCCTCCTAACAGAAGGTTAACCAGCGCAGCAGTGGCAGGGATGAGGGCAAAGAACTCCATTCAATGGGATTTCCTCAAAATGATGCACGAATTTTTGCCTCCGAAACCGGCTGTTAAATTGAGCGCCGCCTCCACTGGATACGGCCTCGGTGAGTCCATGACGAAGTCGACACCGTCACCCTCGACAGGGTTCTTGAGGTTATGCACGGCTGGGATCATCTGGTGGTAGATCGATAGTGCGCACACTGCCGTCTCCACCGCGCCGCTCGCGGCAAGAAGGTGTCCAGTAACAGCCTTTGTAGCGCTGACCGCGACCTTCTTACAATGGGCTCCGAAGTAGCTTCGAAAGGCGTCGGCCTCGATCTTGTCGTTGAGGTCCGTAGCGGTGCCATGGGCGTTGATGTATTGGACCTCGGTTGCCGACATCTTCGCCTTTCGGAGCGCCTTGGAAATGCTGGCCTTCATCCCCACGCCATCGGGGTGAATATTTACGGCGTGGTGAGCCTCGCAAGCTCTTCCGCCTCCGGCAAACTCAACATAGATTCTCGCGTTTCTTGCAAGCGCGTGAGTTTTCTCTTCGAGAACGAAAAAAGCAGCGCCTTCACCCAAGACGAATCCGTCATGGTCCCGATCGAAGGGTTTCATCGCGGCGCCGGGATTGTCGTTATTTCGGCTCAAGATGTGGGCATTGCAAAATCCACCAAGGACTTGGACTAGCAGCGGAGCCTCTGAGGCTCCCACCACAATAGCATCGACATCGTCGTCCGCGATCATACTCGCCGCTAGGGTGAGCACGTCACTTCCAGATGCACTGCCGGCACTATAGGTAATGGCGTGACCTTTGATTCCGTGAATGTGTGCCAGTTCTCCACTTGCCGCCCCGAAGTAGTTATTGAGGAGGAAGCCGGGGCCTAACTTCTTATACCCGCCCGCTGCGAAGGCCGGGTAAACTTGGAAGGCGCTCTCCATGCCTTCCATCGAGTTAGCGTGGATAAGCCCCACGCGGTCGGCATTGAGGGTTGAGATTTTCAGGCCGGAATCCGCTACGGCTTCCAAAGAGGCAGCGGCGGCATATTGGATCCCGAGATCAAAGCGCTTGTAAACTTTGCGCGGGAGATAGTTGGCGCAATTGAAGTTGGTGATCTCAGCGGCGATAGTGGTCGGCAATCCGCTAGTGTCGAATCGGGTAATCGGTTTTGCGCCGCTTCTACCATGGACGATCGAATCCCAGAAATCCGGAACTGTTAAGCCGCAGGCGGTGATGACACCGATGCCGGTGATCACGACTTCCCGAGCGTTCGCCTCCCTCCTCATGGGATGCGGCAGGGGAAAAGGATCGGCGTCCCGCGTTGATAGCTTTGATACTCCGCCCCGAATTTGCTAACCAAGGCGGCTTCTTCTTTGCTCATGCGCATGACCAGTGCTGGAATGAAAACGAGAAATGCCAGCGCGGCCGTCCAGACTGTTCCCAAGATGATGATTGCGGAGAGAAGCTCCAGAATCATGGAGAAATAGGTTGGATGTCGCATCCAGCGGAAGGGTCCGGATCTAACGAATTGATGATTTTCGCGGATCTCTATGTGCAGGCTCCAGAATTTTCCCAGCGCAGCGATGGCAGCGCGTCGAATCACAAAGGAAGCGAGCGCGAGCACGACGCCGGCGGCTAGCATTTCCCACCGACAGTGCATGCCCGAGAGCACATACTCAGCGATCCCGCCAAAGGCAGCAATCAACCCGCTCATCATAAAGAGACGGAAAGTCAGTTTCTCGTGAACGGGCCCTTCGATCACCGCTCGCTTTGTAGCCACCTCAGCCATCCGCGCCACGTAAATGCTCAGCACCGCAACAATCGGAACATAAGCCACGAGATCAGCCATGATCTAACCGGGCGGCCAGGCGAGCCTTCTGCCAGCTAGCAGATGCACGTGCAGGTGGGGAACGGCTTCCCCGGCATCGCGCCCGTTGTTAATCACGAGGCGATAGCCATCGCTAGCGAGACCCAGCTTTCGCGCAATCTCCGCCGCGGTCAGGAGCAACTTGCCGAGGACAGCACCATCGTCAGGTGTGGCTTCGCCGAGGCGCACGATCAACCGTTTCGGAATGATCAGGATGTGAGTGGGTGCTTGGGGAGCGATATCGCGAAAGGCGAAAACGTCGTCATCCTCGTGGACAATCTCTGAAGGCAGTTCCCGAGCGATCAGTTTCTCAAACAAGGTCATCTACCGGATGAGGATATTCGCAGTTTTGCGGCTGGCAATAAAACTGCGCGAAAAGCTGACAATTTCATCCTGCAGCGCCACGCACTCTTCCGTAAACAGTTTTACCCCGACGAGATGTTTCACCGCGGCATGCAAATACGTGAGGCAGATGTTCGTCATATCGTCCTGCATCTCCTTCGTGAGTGCCTCCCGGAGCAAGGCGAAGAAAGTGAGTTCGTGCGTTCCAGAAGCAGCGGCGAGTTCCATTAAGGAAATGTCCCGCGGTGGCCGAGTGGGAGCGAAATGCTCCGCGACTTCGGAGTAGCCGATCGTGGCCAGAACCTCCGACACTGAATGGCGCAATTCGCTGGCGGAGAGGACGGTCGATTCGTAGTGGGTGATGAGGTAATTCGTCACGCTGCGGGCGACATGATCGGCCAGCCACCAATCTCGATAACCGGCCCGAGCCGCCGCCTTGACAAGGTGTTGCCGCAGCCACTCCGGGCGGAAGGCGAAGACGTGGCCGTTTTCAAATTCCACCAGAGGCAACTCATCGACGAGCGCAATCATAGTTTCTTAAAGAATTCCGTCTGCGTGACGCTGATCTTGGCCTTGTTGTGGAAGGTGTTGATCTCGTCGAGAAACTCTCCGATGTCCTGAAACTGCCGGTAAACAGACGCGTAGCGGACGTAAGCGACGCCGTCGATGAGGTGGAGTTTTTCCATGACCTTCGCGCCGAGGTGACTGGTGGGAATCTCCTTTTCGTAGCCGTCGGCGAGCTCGTTGATGGTCTCGTCCACCATCTTCTCGAGCACATGGATGCTCACCGGACGTTTCTCGCAGGCCTTCACGACGCCGTTGAGCAACTTGCCGCGGTCGAAGGGCTCCGTTCTTCCGTCCCTTTTCAGGACGCGAAAATCGTTGCGTTCAATCTGTTCGTAGGTCGTAAATCGGTAGAGGCAGGTGAGGCATTCGCGGCGGCGGCGGATACTGTCGCCTTCCTTCGCCGCCCGCGAATCAATCACCCGATCTTCGATCGCGCCGCACTTGGGGCATCGCATTAGGTAGGGCTGGTTGCGAACAGTGTCACAAGATGTAGGGGTGTCAATCCCGGAGGGCGGGAAATGGAGCGGGTTTGGAGTGGCTGGCGTGCAGCGCGAACGCTTCTTGCCAAGACGAGCAGCGGCCGCTATCAAGATCATCCCCCTTCTCTTCTATGTTGTTAACTGTCGATGCTATTTCTGTTCTCGGTTCGCGCCATGGTTTGCTGTTAGATCCGGTGCGCAAGAGCGTCCGCCTGCTTCGCTTCGACCGATTTGAAGAAATGCCACGACTGCAGATCCGCGCCGGCGCCCGCATCGGCGACCGGGAAGTGGTATTCCCTTTCTGCGAGGGCCCGCATTTTCCTTTTATCGATCAGAGGATGACGCCGTGTTCCTCGATCTTCATCGGGATCGATCCTGCCAGCGGCGTGAAGGTGCGCCTCTCGTTCACGACGCCGTTTCGTCCTCAAGATGGAGAATTTTCCACGACTCCAGCGTTTGCGGTTCGTTTGGAGGCCGAGCGGCTGAAGGGGCCATTTCGTCGGCAAAGGGCCACGGAGTCGGTGCAGGACATCGAGCTTTTTTTCGACGTCTCCGGCGAAGATGTCGTGAAGACAAACGCCGACGATGAATGCATGAGCCTCAGCTTTGTCAGCAGGGCTTCCTATATGAAGGAGGGCGAAGATGGCACGCTCCTCCCCGTGGAGCAGAGGACCTTCCCCCAGATGGATCGGCTGATCGCGCTGCAAGGGCGCGTGGTGGACGACCGTTTTAACCGACGCGTCCGCCTGGATAGCTCGGAGCAGCCGTTGACGATCACCTGGTGCACGCATTCCGAGCCGGTGTTCCTCATGCACTCGGATCTGCTGCCGTTTCGCTATACGTCTCGCTTCGAAAACCTCGACGCGGTAGTAGCCTGGGCCCGGAGCAATCCCGACGCCATCGTGGAAAACGCCCGCCGCGTAGATCGGATCGTTGCGCAGAATAACTGCTCGAACTCGGTCAATCATTTGCTCGCATTCACCCTCCACAGTTGGCTCGCCAACACCTGGTGGGTGCGCGATGGGGCCACCGACTGGTTCAGTGTGTGGCAGGGCAGCGCCTATTACCTTTCCACCCTGGACGTGGAGTTCACCCAAGCGCCGTTTTATCTTTCCGTCTGGCCAGAGTTGCTGCGCATGCAGCTCGATCAATGGGCTCACTACGCGAAGGACGGTCGCAAAATCCTCGGGGAAATTGGCGAAGGCACCCGCTACCTCTCCCACGACATGGGGATCCACGCTTCGGCAGGTCGCCAGGGTTATCATCTGGAGATGGAAGTCGAAGAGACCGCCGATTATCTCCTTCTCGCTTTTGCTCACTGGAGGCGCACGGGAGACCGCACGCTCATCGACGCTCAAAACAAATTGCTCGTCGATCTGCTCTGGTTTCTCATCCGCGCCGATGGAACAGGGAACGGCGTTCCCACCTTGGGCGTTGCTAACACGCTCGCCGATGGCTCACCTGCCATCCGCTTTGGCACGCAGCAGGTGTATCTCGCAATCAAAACCCTCGCCGCTCTGCGCACCGGAGCGGAAATGCTCAAGGCGACGAACCACGAGAAGCTCGCGAACAAGTGCCAGGCGCAGGGAGATTTGCTCCTCCGCACCATAGTTGAAAAAGGCTGGCACAAAGACCATTTCGGCGTGCTCATGGAAAAGTCCGGCCGCTTAAAACATCCGAACACCGGCGAGGAACAGGACTTCGAAGAAGTTCCCGGCTGGGATGCTCCTCACATTTACGCTCAAAACGCATTGCCGATTTTGGACATGGTGGGCTTCGACATCGGCCTGCCAAACGCCATGATTATTCGCGATCTCGAGGTCGCCAGCGAACGCTGCCAGCGGGAATATGGCTGTGTCCACACCGACTTCAGCGAGAAAGCGTGGGCTCACCTCGAGAAGTTACAGGGTTTCACCGGCGGCACCGCGAATGCCGGCTGGATTTCGATGAACATGACCCGCGACATGGCGGCTTTTTATCGGGAACTGGATCTCCGCTATTTTGCCGACGGCTATTGGGATTGGCAGCTCACCACGAATGCGCACGAGCCCGCCCTTTTCTACGACACCTTCAACGGCAACAGCCTGCATTTTTATCCACGCGGCGTCGCGGTTTGGGGCTTCTTCGATGCACTCGGTGGCATTGTGGTTGATCAGGTGCGCGGAATCGCGGAAGCGCAGGCGTCGTTCCCGGGCGTTCGGGTTCCGTTCCTGCTTTATGCGGATTGGATCGAAGGAAACGTCACTCCCGTTATTGGAGAATTGGTCAAACCGCGGAAATAGTTACGGTGACCGGCCAAACCTCCCATGAGGAATGGTGCGCGGTGACAGGTTTGAACTGTCGACCCCTACAGTGTCAGTGTAGTGCTCTACCACTGAGCTAACCGCGCGTGGTAAAACGCAAAACCGTGGTTTCGCGCCGGGTGTATTGAATATCACATTTCACCGGCCATGCAACATCCAATCGGAAGAATGTGGCGCCGTGAAAAGCGGTTTCAATTGAGCATCAGCCTAACTTCGCGAGAGCTTGGTGATAAGCGGATCCCAACTCTTCGCTGCTGGAAATACTTACCTCGAGATCGTGGAGAATCCCGTCGCTGATGCCATAGACGAAGCCGTGGACGGACACCTCTTGTCCCCGATCCCAGGCATCCTGGACAACTGTCGTCTGACAGACATTCACCACTTGCTCCACGACGTTCAGTTCGCAAAGCAAGTCGCCGCGGCATCCGCAATCGGCTTCCTCCAGCACCTCTTGATGTTTCAACCTCACATCCTGCACATGCCTCAGCCAGTTGTCGGCCAGTCCCACTCTTCGTCCATTCAGCGCCGCGAGCACACCACCACATCCATAGTGCCCGGTGACGATAATGTGCCGCACCTTGAGAACATCGACCGCGAACTGGATCACCGAGAGGCAATTTAGATCCGCGTGCACAACGACATTCGCGACGTTGCGATGAACGAATAATTCACCTGGCTCCAAGCCGACGATTTCGTTCGCGGGCACCCGGCTGTCTGCACAGCCAATCCACAGAAATTTAGGCGATTGCTGCTGCGACAGACGGGCGAAGAAACCGGGGTCTCTCCGCACCATCTCCGCAGCCCAGGCGGCATTGTTTTTAAAAAGAAGTTCGATGTCCGACACGGGGGCAAATCAATCGTTTTTCGGGAAGACTGACCAGCGGAATTCGCTTGGAAGCGCTGACTGGAACGTCGCTTCCACGATCAACCTGTGATGCAAAGTTGGCCTCTTAGCTCGCGATAAACTTCTTCGCAGCTTCCAAGGCTTCCGGGAGCTTGGCCGCGTCTTTGCCGCCGCCTCGTGCACCATCCGGCCGTCCACCGCCTTTGCCCCCGACAATCGGAGCCAAGGTCTGAATCAACTTTCCGGCAGGGATTTTGGTAGCGTAAACCGAAGAGGTCGTCGCAACCAACGCGACTGCTCCATTCACGCTACCGGCTAGAAGCACTACCCCGGCAAATCCGTGCGCCTTCAGTGCATCGGCAATCGACTGCAAAGCGTCACCATCGAGCGCTCCCAAGTCTGCAACAATTGCTGGGATCTCGTTGATGGTTTCCGCACGTGAAAGAAGTTCCTTTGCGCGTGCTCCCGCTTCTCGCTGCTGCGCGGATTTCAGAGCCTGCTCAAGCTGCTTTTGCTGCACGAGCAACGCATCGAGTTTCTTTTCGATCTCTGCCATCGGGCTGTTCAGTTTACCTGCCAAAGCCTTCAATCGTTCTGCATCGGTTAGCGCGCTCTCATAAGCGGTCAGGCCTGCCACTGCTTCTATTCGCCTAACGCCAGCGGCCACCGCCGCTTCGCCGAGGATCCGGAAAAGACCGATCTCACCCGTTCCACGCGCATGGGTGCCGGCGCAAAGCTCCTTTGAGTATCCGCCGATATCCACCACGCGAACAGTGTCTCCATATTTGTCTCCGAAGAACTGCATGATGTCCGGCCGCCCTTTCACTTCTGCGTACGGGACTTCGGTCCACAAAATGGAGGCATTCTCCAGGATCTTCTCGTTCACCAATTTTTCGATGTCCCGGACCTGCTGGGATGTTAATGCGTTGGCATTGAAGTCGAACGTGAGCTTCTCGGGTCCGACAGAAGAACCCTTCTGCGTCGCCTCTGCCGAAACTACTTCGTGCAACGCCCAGTGCAGCAAATGGGTCGCCGAGTGATGCCGCTGAATAGCCGCACGACGCGGACGATCTAGTTGCAGCGTCACGTGAGCTCCCACTGAGGGGGCATCGTTTTCCTCCAGGAAATGCAGCCAGGTGTTGCCGGACTTTTGTGTATTCGTTACGCGCCAAAGTTGACCGGCTCCGGTGAGTTCCGCTGTGTCGCCGACCTGTCCACCCATCTCCGCGTAGCAGACGGAATTGTTGAGAATCACAGCGGTCTTGTCCTTCAGCGACAACACCTCCAGCACATCCGCGCCGGTGTGATCATGATCGTATCCAATGAAGTGAGTAGCGTCCTTTGTTTCTATTTCGGAGAGAGCAATGACAGTCTTCTTCTGCGCGGCACGCGCGCGATTCCGCTGCTCTTCCATCAATGTCTCGAAACCGGCAACGTCCACGCCGAGTCCACGTTCGCGAGCCATCAGCTCGGTGAGGTCCAGCGGGAATCCTTGCTCGTCATAAAGGCGGAACGCGAACGCTCCAGAAATCTGTTTGCTAGACTCACCTAACAATCGCGCAGCCTCATCCTCAAACAAGCCAATGCCCTTATCGAGCGTCTTGTTGAAGGACTCCTCTTCGCGTTTGATCGTTTCCTCGATCTGCTTTTGGCGGGTGCGAAGCTCCGGGAAAACGCTGCCCATCTCGCGAGCAAGAACGTGCACCAACTTGTAGAAAAAGGGTTCGCGAAAACCGAGGGTGCGGCCGTAACGTACAGCGCGCCGAAGGATGCGGCGGAGCACGTAGTTGCGATCCGTGTTGCCCGGAGCAATTCCATCGGCGACTGAAAAACTCAGCGTGCGGATGTGGTCGGCAATCACTCGAAAGGCAACGTCGTTCTTCTCCTGCTCGGATTCACCTGAGCCTCCACCAGATGGGAGCGTGGAGCCGTAAACTTTCCCGCTCAGTTTCTCGATCTCGTCGAAGATCGGGCGGAAAATATCCGTGTCGTAGTTGGAGATCTTCGCGTTCGCAAAATCGGTGAAACCTTTCGTTCCCTGGATGATACTCGTCACGCGTTCGAATCCCATTCCGGTATCTACATGTTGCGCGGGCAGCGGTGAAAAGGTGCCGTCAGGATTGGCATTGAATTGGATGAAAACCAGATTCCAAATCTCGATGCAGCGCGCATCACCTGTGTTGACGAGGCTGCCCTTGGTGTCGCCCTTTGGTGTGAGGTCGATGTGCAACTCCGAGCAAGGACCGCAGGGACCTGTCTCGCCCATCATCCAGAAGTTGTCCTTCTTGTTTCCGTTCACAATGTGAACCGCCGGATCGAGTCCTGCAGCCTTGAACTTCTCCGCCCAAAAGTTCCAGGCCTCCTCGTCACGTTCGGCCGGATCTCCGAGCGACTTGTCTGGATTGTAAATGGTCGCGTAAACGCGGTTGGCAGGAAATCCCCACGTCTCGACGATCAGCTCCCAAGCCCATGCGATCGCTTCCTTCTTGAAATAATTGCCGAAGGACCAGTTCCCGAGCATCTCGAAAAGGGTGTGGTGGTAAGTGTCCAATCCAACGTCGTCCAAGTCGTTATGCTTGCCTCCGGCGCGGATGCATTTCTGGGTGTCCGCTGCACGTCCGGGTGTGTAAGGGCAATTTGTCTGGCCGAGGAAAATCGGCACGAACTGGTTCATGCCTGCGTTGGTAAAAAGGAGGTTCGGCGAATCCGGCATCAGCGAGGAAGACGGCACAATCGTGTGCTGTTTTCCCTTAAAGAAATCGAGGTAGCTCTGGCGGATTTGGTGGCTGGTCATCATGGCGAGTCGCGCAGTCTAGCCAAACACCACCAAAGGTAAAGCGCTCACACCTCCCCGACTCGGGCTCCGAAAGAGCGCTGTTCTCTGCTCACGCCGCGGGACGGATCTCGTCGTAAATGGCGAGGAGTTCGTCCACGCGATGACCACAAGTATGGCGGGCGAGAATGGTCTCCAGACCGTTCGCTGCCAGCTCCGCCGCGAGATCTTGATCGTTGATCACACCGCGAAGCTGCTTCCGCATTTCCTGTCCGTCCTGTGCAGTCAGGAAATCCTGTCCGGGCCGAAACAGTCCCTCGACGTCATTCCACGGAGCGGAAATCAGCGGGATTCCGCATGCTAACGCTTCAAACGGACGGATGGTGGGAATGCCTGGAAGCTGTCTTACGTAAGGCCGGCGCGGGACGTGAACGGTGACGCGAAATTGTGCAAACGTTTCCGGCGCGCGGAAGTTCGCCACCCAACCCGCATAGTGGATCCCCGCCTGAGCCAAAGCTTCTCGAGCGGAAGCCGGATAACGGACGCCATGGATCTGCGCGTCCAGCTGAAGATCGCGAACGGGTTGCAGAAGAAACTCTTCGAGCTCCGCAGTGCGTTCGTCGTCGCCCCAGTTTCCGATCCAAACCAGATCCCGGCTGCGCTCGATTTCCGGATGAGGATGAAACATCCTAACATCAGCCGCCTCATGCCACGTCCACGCACGTTGTGTCCAATCCTTAGCCAGGTAGAGATCACGCAAGACCGCGCCGTAAGCGAGAACTCCGTCGTAGTTGGAGAGATCGTATTTCTGCATCTCCTCCGGTGAAGTGACCGCCCGGTGATGCGTGTCGTGAAAGAGAAGTCGGCAGGTGCTGGTCGCTGCGCGGTATTCACCAAGTTGGCGCACAAGATCATGTGAGTTCCATTCATGAACCAGAATCAGGTCAGTGCCGCTCAAAACCTCCGCCACGTTCAGAGCTTCATACCGCTCGCTCCGAAGCTCCGGATAAGCAGCCTGGAAATCCGCGATTGCCCCCTCGCCCTCCTCCTTCACCAGTTGCGCGACGCTCCATGCATCGGCCGGTTCATAGACGGTCACGTCATGTCCGCGAGCCAATAGCTCACTCGTAATCCCGCGCAGAAAATGCGCGTTGCCGTGATTCCAATCTGAAATCAGTGAGTGGTAAAAAAGCGCGATCTTCATGTCACCACGTCTCGTTGGTAGATGGCATCGAGAACCTGGGCAACACACAATTGCCGTTCAATCGCAGAGTCGTATTTCCTGGAGATCGCCAACTGGTCGGCCCATGCCACCGCCGCACGACCGCCCCAGTCTTCGGGCGGTTGCGAGAGGATTTCAGTTTCCGTAGAAGTAAATCGCTCCGTGCGGAAATCCGTAAACGAGCCGTCCACACTGCGAATCGCCGCACCACCTTTGGTGCCGTGAAAGCTCATCTCGATGACACAGGGCCGACCTGCATGCAATTTCCAGGAACACGCCAGGTCGGCCACCGCGCCGGACGCGAGATCGATCCGCGCCGTAGCGAAATCTTCGACGTCCAGGCTCGTCGGGTCGTGACGCTGCCCCTTTGAGAACACACGCGCACTCACCCGATCAACGCCGGTGCTGAGCGTCCACAAGGCTGCATCCACGAGATGAATTCCCAAGTCTAAAACGCAACCGCCGCCGGAGAGCTGTCGGTCGTAGAACCACGGCTTGTCGGGACCGTAAGCGTTGTGGAAAATCAGATTGGCCGCGAAGATCTCACCGAGTTCGCCATGCTGAATCAACGAGCGGATTTGCTGCATGCCGGTGAGCCAGCGATAGGAAAGATCGACATCGAGGAGAAGATCGCACTCGCGCGCGGCGTCTATCATTTCCTGCACTTCCGATTTACGACGGCCCAGCGGCTTTTGGCAAAAGACAGAACATCCCGCTTGTAGAGCGGCGATCGTCTGGGCGGCGTGCATCCCACTCGGCGTGGAGATCACAATTCCATCCAGCGGGTGCGTCAAAAGCTCTTCCAACGAGCTCGCCACACACGCCTCTGGAGCGATGATCCGCGCCTGGTCCAGATTGTCAGGATCAGGATCTGCCAGGACGGCAATCACTGAATTGTTCGCATGGCTGATGGAGGTAAGCCGGGCGCGCCCAATCCAACCTACACCAAGAAAACCGAGACGAGGAAAACTCATGGCATCACGACCGCCTTAAGGAACCCGTTCGGCCGGTTTGCAGTGAGTTCGAGCGCCAGAGGCAACTCTTCCAACGGTAGGAAATGCGTCACCAGCGGCTTGGGATCGATGTCGCCTGCGAGGGTGGCAGCGAGGGCTTCGCGCATGCCTTCGACATAGATGTTTTCGTCGCGCTCGTGTGCGTTAATCACGTCGATTCCTCGCCAGTTCCAGAGCTGTAAATTAATCTCCCGCATCCCGTCCTGATGATATCCCGCAATGACCAATCGACCGCGAACAGCGGTGAGTTCGCCGGCCAGGTGGAGCGGCTCTTGTTTGCCTGTGGCCTCGATCACCACCGGGCAGAATTCTCCGTTCGTCAGCGATTTCACCTGCTCAATGGCTGCGTAGCGATCCTCGGAAGGGATCGGGATCGCGCCAAGGGATTCAGCAACGTCCAGTGAGTACTTCCGAACGCTGAGGGCCAGAACGCGTGCACCCGCTCGCGTGGCAAGCTGAATGAGGAGCGCACCCAGAAATCCCGCGCCAATGATCGCGACGGTCTGTCCGGCGCGGATTTGGGAGCGCTTGAAAATGTTGAGCGCGCATCCGAGTGGCTCCCCCAAAAAAGGCCAGCCGCCAATTTCCTTCGGGACTGCCACCAAGGTGTTCGCATTGGCGATGTCATACTCCGCATATCCGTTATACGACAAAGCCGCGACGCGCTGCCCCACCTGCCAGCCCTGGACGTTCTCGCCTAACGCGTCGATGATCCCGCTCGCTTCGTGTCCGAGTGCACCTGGCTCCAACGGATAGGTAAACCAGGGACGGCCTTCCCACGTGGGGATGTTAGATGCACAGACGCCACAACGTTCCACGCGAATGCGGACCTGATCAGCGGCTGGCTCTGGGATAGGCACTTCCTGAACGGACATCTTTCCGGGAGCTACTAAGACCGCAGCTCGCATCGTCATTTTTGCCGTAGTTTGTTTCGTCTGGGATTCTTCCAAAATCATAGGACCAAGTTTGGTGCGTTCTCGTCCTTTGAAACGAAAGCAGGCCGACAGTTGAGTTCAGAAATTTCCAGTTGCCCTAAGTGATACGTCGCAACTGTGACGCTGCCGGGAGAAATTTCAAATTGAAGCAGCTCGTCGAGAGTAAATCCCAAGCCTTCTGCGAGAACCGATTTGGTGACGTCGCCGTGACTGACGACCGCGACACAGCCGAGATGCCTGATCTCCTCCAATCCACGCAGCACGCGTTCCCGAACCTCTTGAATTCTCTCCCCGCCGGGCGCAACGCCCGCAGAGCGGCGACTATTCCAAAGGTGCCATCGAGGGTCTGCTTCCAGCTCAGAGAATTTCTTCCCGGTCCACTCTCCGAAGTCGATCTCGTGAAACGCGAGATTCTCCTGTGCCGGCAATCCCAGCCGCTCTGCCATGGGTTCGGCGGTCTGCGTCGCTCGCGTCAATGGCGAGGTGAAAATCGCCTCGATGCGGAAATTGCTGGTCCAGGCGGCAAGCGCCTCGGCTTGTTCGCGCCCCGTCTGGTTCAGCGGAATCCCTGCCTGACGTCCAACCAAAGTGTGACCTAGCCAATCGTGCTCGCCATGCCGGATAAAGAAGACCTGGGTCATATCATCACCGGCGCCATTTCCGGTGAAACGCTGAGCGTCGAAGGTGAAGGTGATCCCGACGCATATCGCTCCACCATCCACACGCAAAAGTCGGCATACTCCTGTGGCTCAAATGGTGGGCTGGTATGATGCGCGCCCGCCCCACGGTGTTCCGGAGTGAAGCAGAACGTCGCGGTGACATTGAATTCCGCCAGCGCCTCCATCTGGCGATCGAACCAGTCCAGCGCCCCGGGGCGAAAAATATCGGCCCAACTGATGCCCGTCCGCACATGGCGCACACCCAGGCGGCGGAACCACTTCACCGCGTCGTCGAGACGGTGATCCTCGAAGTGAAACCACTGGCAAAGCCCCATCTCTCCAGCGCGTTCCTCAAACCGGCGCAGCGAGAGTTTGGGAGTGCCGTCTTCGCGAAGCAGGCCCATGTAAAAGTGCCGATAGTAAGAAGAGCCTTCTGCCTCCCGGTGGCGGGTCGTGGCAGGCCAGGATCTGGGTAAATCATAGAGACTATACCAGTGCACGCGCGGCACCCGGCCGATAAGCAATTCCTGAGTGCGCATCAGCCCAAACTCCTGAACCTCTTCGGCTCCAAAGCTCGAGACGCCCACTTCCGAAACCCACACGGGAAGTTTGGTCACTGCCTGGATTTCGGCAAGACGCATCGGCCACTCGTTGATGGGCCAATGATTCCAATCCAACGGAAAGCCGTGGACCGCCACCACATCGAGCGCATCCAGAACTCCATGCCGCTCCATCCGCTGGATAAACGCAGGATCGATCGGTGAGATCCCTCCCAACACGCGAAGCAGGTTGGGATTTGTTGAGGCGACTGCATTTGCGGCGGTTCGAATCATCCCGGCGAATTGTTCCCATTCCGGGTCCAGCGCAAAATCCCAATGCGACTTGTTATTGGGCTCATTCCAAAACATCACTGAGTCGATCAAAACCAGCCTCCTTTCTCCACGTGTTTGCAGACGAAGACCTCGGCTTCCGGATGCTCCATGATGGAGTAGCCAGCGCTTTGCAGCATCGCCTCCACGCACGCGCGATTCGGTATCCACCAGTTGGTGGGATCCCCCGCGTAATGGTGCTGAATGAAGTGCATTTTTGGAAATCCTGGATCGTCAAAGATGGATTCCTCTGTGAAAGGATAATCAGCAGCGATGTCCAATTCAGCTTCACTTCCCCGCTGCATGGATTGGAAAAGGAGCAGGTCGCGAGTGACGTGTTCGTGAATTAGATCGAGCGCCAACAGCGGATGACGCAGGTGATAAAAAACACCCATGAAAATCACGAGGTCGAACTTCTCGCCTAACTGCGCAACGTCATAAACGGAGAGCTGACGCAGCTCGATCTTCAATCCCGAGACTTCTGAAGCCAGGCTGGCCTGCGCCAGATAACGCTCATCTGCGTCCACCGCCACCACCCGTTCTGCACCACGCCGTTTCATTTCGAGCGCGTAAAACCCCGCGTTGCAGCCGATGTCCAGAACGCTCATCCCGCTCAAGTCTTTTGGCAGACTGTGGCAGAAGCGCTGCCATTTCACGCTCGGATAGTCGCCCAGAAAATGATCAGGAGCCGTTTGGATTCCGCCGAGCTTCAGGTTGTGGAACCAACTCCCGAGCGAGCGAATCCGCTGCTCCAGATCAGGTGAGGCCGAAGGGGTTAGGAAGTCCGGTTTGGA
Organism: Chthoniobacterales bacterium; assembly: GCA_036388355.1. Classification (GTDB taxonomy): domain Bacteria; phylum Verrucomicrobiota; class Verrucomicrobiia; order Chthoniobacterales; family DASVRZ01; genus DASVRZ01. The sequence continues at coordinate 27,141 of DASVRZ010000162.1, forward strand.
ATCAGAGATCACTGGCAACCTCCTCGCGAGTTTTCGGGTCCGGTGTGTCTTCTCCGGCGATGAATGCCTCCACTTCGCGGCGCGCCTCGTCGTCGGTGTATTGCACGGGAGGCGACTTCATGAAGTAGCTGGACGGGCCGGTGAGCGCTCCACCGATGCCGCGATCCATCGCCATCTTCGCGCAACGTACCGCATCGATCACGACGCCAGCCGAGTTGGGAGAATCCCACACCTCCAGCTTCAGTTCGCAGTTGAGAGGCACGTTGCCAAAGGTCGTTCCCTCCATGCGGATGTAGCACCATTTCCGGTCTTCCAACCACGGCACGTAATCACTCGGGCCAACGTGGACGTTTGCGGCTTTCATCGGATGCCCGAGCTGACTGGTGACCGCTTGCGTCTTCGAGATTTTCTTCGACTCGAGCCGATCCCGCTCCAGCATGTTGAGGAAGTCGGTGTTGCCTCCGAAGTTTAGTTGATAGGTGCGATCCACGCGCACACCGCGCTTGCGGAAAAGGTCGGTCAGGAGACGGTGAACGATTGTTGCGCCGACTTGGGACTTGATGTCGTCGCCGATGATCGGGAGGCCCCGATCAGCAAATCGCCGCGCCCAATACGCTTCAGACGCAATGAAAACGGGAACGCAGTTGATGAACGCGCAACCCGCTTCCAAGATCTGCTCGACATACCATTTCGTCGCCATCTCGGATCCGACCGGCAGATACGAAACAACGACGTCTGTTTTCGTCTCGCGCAAAATTCCGACAATGTCGGCGGTCGAGCCGCTCGCTTTCGGGACGACGGTTTGAAGATATTTCCCGATGCCATCATGGGTCATCCCGCGATGCACTTTCACGCCGAGTTGCGGCACGTCAGCGAAGCGGACGGTGTTATTGGGTTCCGCGTAAATGGCCTCACCCAAATCGAGACCCACCTTGTGTGCGCTGATGTCGAAGGCTGCCGAGAACTCGATGTCGCGTGGATGCCATCCGCCGAGATTCACATGCATCAGGCCGGGAACGAAATCCTCTTCGGAAGCATCGCGATAAAAGTGAACTCCTTGCACTAGCGAGCTCGCGCAGTTGCCAACGCCAATGATGGCGACACGTATTTTGTCTTTCATAAAGTGGTGGGTGCTTCCAGGACCGGTTGCAAGGCCAGCAGGTTTTCGAGTTCCGCGGCGCGATGATCCGATGTGTGGTGACGCAGAACATGCTCGGCCGCACGCGCGCCTATTGCCCGTCGGCTGACCTCCGGCAAGTCGCGGAGAATCTCTGTGACATCCGATGCCTTGTAGACCAGAAGGATCTCTTTCCCGGGGGCGAACAAAGTCTCAATGCCAGCCCAGTCGTCGCTGATGATCGGCACGCCACAAGCCGCCGCTTCGAACAGCCGCACGCTGGGCGAGGACCCCAGCCGGCGCATATCTGCACGGGTGATGTTCAGCGTGAACAATTGGCTGTTGTAGAAATTGCGGTGCCGGCTTGGTGGCAGGTGTTCGAGACGGGAAACGTTGGCAGGCCAATTGATGGAGCCGGGATACTGCGGACCGGCGACAATGAACCGAAGGTCCGGCATTTGGCGCGCTGGTGTGATTAACAGTTCGTCCAACGGCGGCTGGCGATCGGCGCTGTAGGTGCCGAGATATCCGAGCTCCCATGCGGTTTCTGACGGCTCGTAAAAGTATTCCGCGGGATCGACCGAGCAATAGAGCGGCTCCGCGCGTCGGGCGCCAAATTCATCTTCGAGGATTCGCAAAGCGCGTCCGCCAGAGAAAGAAAGATAGAGATCAAAATCAGGAATCTCGCGACTGCTCACATATTCGCATTGGCCGTTGCTCAGCGCGGTCAACGTGACTGGCGTATCGATGTCGTAGAACGCTGTGATCCCTTGCGCGTGATCGAGAACGAACCGGGAAACGTTGATGCCGTTCGGCACGTAGGAGCCGACAATGACCGCATCCGCATCGGCGATTTCACCAACGTATTTTGCATGAAGCTCTTCGATGCCTTCGTAGAACTTCAGCTCGCAAAATGTGGGGTTTGGAAGATCGCGATTTTCCGCATACCAACTCTGCTCTTGCTCTAAAAAAAGAATCGAATGCCCGCGCCGCGACAGCGCTCCCAAGAGCGATCGCCAGGTCGTCGCATGTCCGTTGCCCCACGAGGAGGAAAGCGTTAATCCGATGATGACGATCTTCATGTGTTAGACTGCGGCCCGCGCTTCGATGACGCTTTCGAACTCCTCTGCACGCTGAGCATAAGTGTGGTCTGCCATGGCCCGGCGATAGGCGGCACGACCGATTTCACGGGCGCTTTCCGGATTGAGTTCCGCCAGGATCTCCGACACTTCTGCGCCGTCCCGCGCGACGAGCAATTCGTCTCCCGGCTCGAAGAATTGCTCAATGCCTTCCCATGCATCGGTGATCAGACAAGCACCCGCGCCGGCTGCCTCGAAAACTCGAGTGGCTGGAGAAAAACCGTAACGCGCCATACTGTCCCGGCTGATGTTCAAAACCGCCAGTGAGCTGGAGTAGAGGGCGTTGTGATCGGCAGTGTAAACGTGGCCGAGATAGGTCACGTTTGAAGGGAGCGATTTGTCACCCCAGCCGCTGCCTCCCAGATAGAAGCGACGCTCCGGAAGTTTTAGCGCCGGGTTTAAGAAAAACTCTTCCACGCGTTGCTCACGGTCCGGGAGGCGGTTGCCGAGGAACGAAAGATCACCGGCAAACCGGTCGATTTTCTCGACAGGAAAATGCGTGCTTGGATCCAGCGCGTTGTAGATCGGAACGCATTGTTTCGCTCCGAGGAACGTGTAGTCGTCCACCACTGGAGAACCGCCGCCGTAGGTGAGAACGGCATCATAACGCGAGATGAGACTGCGAAAGGGATCCGCAGGATTTTGATGGACGCGTTCCAAAGTGGCGGGCGCGTCCACATCCCAAAAACACACCAGCGTGCGTTCCGTTTGGAGCTCGAGAACAGCCGCTTCCAGCAGTTCGTCGAAAACCCCAACTCCGCTCGCTTTGATCACCAGATCCATGGAGCGGGCGCGCTCTACTTCAGCCAGAGCGGCGTCGGGATTATTCTCGTAAACGATGACCTTCGCCCAGTCCGGCGGCTCCAGATCGCGATGGGACTGGCGCTCGTAGGCGTCGGGCTCAAAGAAGGTCACGCGGTGCCCACGCTCATGAAGCGCTCGGATCATTCCGCGATAATAAGTCGCCGCGCCGTTCCAGTAAGCCGACAACAAACTGGAACCGAAAAATCCAATATTCATAGTAGAACGCTTTCCTGAAGTTGCGGCACCGCGAGCAGTTCCTCGTAGGCCGCTAGATAACCTTGCACCATGTCTTCAGCGCTGAACTTCTGTGCGCGGCGGAAAGCGAGAAGACCCATTCCCTCGCGCCGGGGTTGATCTTTGATCAGCGAGTTCAGAGCGACCTCCCAAGCGGCTGGAGAATCTGCCGGGACGAAAACCGCGGCTCCTTCCCACAATTCCCGCAGAGAAGGAATATCGGAAAGAACCAGTGCGCAGCCGCTCATGGCCGCTTCCAAAATGGCCAGGCCGAACGGCTCGTAAAGCGCGGGCGCGGCGTAGATCGAGGCGCGACCCAGATAAGACGCCATGCCTTTCTCGGAGAGCTGTCCCGCGAGATACAGATGCTTGAAGGCGTTTGCACCAACTTTGGGTGACGGCGCGTTGCCGGCCACGGCTACGGGCCAGCGAAGCGATGGAGCAATCTCATTGAGCAGAAGAAGATTTTTCGCTTCATCGGCAATCCGTCCGGCGCTGAAGATGAGGGCTTCCTTGCTCGTGGTGTGCAGACGGTGACTGCTCCGTCCGTTGTAGATCACGCGTTCGTTTGGGAGGCTGCCATACTCATGTGTCAGCGCATTCATCATCGCTTCTGTTGGCGCGACGACCATGTCTGCCAACTGCAATCCGCGCGTCACGCGCCGCCTGTATTCCGCATATTTCTTCGGCGCATTTCCCCCTTTGACTGCTCTCCACCAGCTCCAGACACAGGAATGTGCCACAACAACAACGGGCGCCTGCCACGGCAACGAGGCGTGCACAAAGCCATTCAGATGAATGAGATCCGGCTGATACTGGTTTTCCAATCGCAAGAGCCAGTCGCCCGCCTCGTCCACTTGCCGCCAGGGTTCATCCATCCACTCCAGGGCAAATGCATTGGTGACGAGATGCACATTATCCAAGAGGGCCGCGTCGGCCAGCTGCTGGGTGGATGGCAGCGGCCCCATATTGGCGAGGATGACTTCGATCCCCTCCTCCGCGAAACCTGCTGCCAGTTGCAAGCAATATGTCCACACGCCGCCGACCGCATCCGCGGTCATGAGTATCTTCGAGGAAGCTACGTCGCTCATACGGTTTCCACCGCGAGTTCACTGGGAACGACTTCCTGCTTGAGCCAGCGACGCAATCGCTGGATTCCGTCCCGGATCTCAACACGCGGTTTCCATCCTGTAGCCGCCGTAAACTTGCTAACATCGCTAACGTAGTAACTCTGGTCACCGGTGCGCCAGTCGTTGAAGCTGGTTTGCACTTCGCTATTTTCCAGCTCGCCGATCAGGTCCAGAAGTTCGAGCAAGCTAACGGTTCGCTCGGGACCTCCGCCGATGTTGAAGGCTTGGCCGGAGAGCTTCGTCGCCTTTGCTCGGGCGAGAAGCAACGCCTCCACGAGATCGCCCACGTAAAGAATGTCGCGAACCTGTCGGCCATCTCCGTAGATCGTGATGGGTAGTCCTTTTTGCGCCTGAATCAAGAAGTGGGCAACCCAGCCCTGGTCCTCTGTTCCAAACTGGCGAGGACCGTAAATGCAGCTCATCCGGAACACCACGGCAGGGATATCATACGTGCGGGCGTAATCCAAAACGTACTGATCGGCCGCGCCCTTGGAGCAGCCGTAAGGACTGAAAAATTCGAGCGGCTGGGATTCACTAATTCCATGCTGGCGGATCTTCGCATCCGAAGGAGCGTAGCGCTGTTCCTCTTTCTCGAAGGCAAGGGAACCTAGCTTGCCATAGACTTTGTTCGTCGATGTAAAGACTAGCGGGATCTTCTTTGGAAGCAGGCGAATCGCGTTGAGAACGTTGAGCGTCCCCACGGTGTTGATCGCGAAGTCGTCCTCCGGTTCCGTGAGGCTGGTGGTCACCGCCACCTGTGCGGCCAGATGGAAAACGGCTGAGGCTTGCTTCACTGCCTGAGCCACACTCCGGGAGTCTCGGATATCACCTTCGATCAAGGTGACCGCGTTGCCGTGTTTCTCCTTCAGCCAGCGGAAATTACCGGCGACGCCTTCGCGTGAAAGATTGTCGAAGATGAGCACCGAGTTGCCATCGGAGAGCAAGCGATCCGCGAGGTTGGAACCGACGAACCCCGAGCCGCCGGTGATGAGCACTGGCCGTGCATTTCTTGCTTCGCCCGGTGTCTCAATAGCGGGATCACTCATACCGCCAACCCCCGGCTGATAAGTTCCTGGGAGGCTTCTGCTACGCGATCCACCGCCGTCTGGCCCTCCAGCCATTCCGCGAGATCGCTGAGGCCGGTGGCGAGACTAACCTTCGGTCGGTAGCCGAGAACTTGTCGCGCAAGTGTGATGTCTGCGAAGCAATTGCGGATGTCGCCAATGCGATAGCGCCCGGTGATTTCCGGAGTGAGATGCTGGCAGTTGAGAACACCGGCGAGTTCCGCGGCAATCTCGAGGACGCTGTAGTTCTGGCCGCTGCCGATGTTGAAGGCCATCCCGGCAGCTTGCGAAGTCTCCATCGCGAGACGGCAGGCGGTCGCTACGTCGTGCACGCTGACAAAGTCGCGGCGCTGCAAACCATCTTCATTAATCATGGGCGACTGCCCGTTCAGATAACGCGAAGCAAAAATGGCGAGGACACCCGTGTA
>DASVRZ010000163.1:0-19160 GCA_036388355.1 Chthoniobacterales bacterium
GAATCTTTTCCCATCATGATTCGGTTACGCCCGAAATGAGGTTTCAATCGTTTGGAAGGTGAGAACCGCCCTGTTCATGTCAGATCATCCTCTACTCCAGCCGAATACGGAATTAATCACTCTCCAGCACCTGGCTGATTCGATGCCGCAGATTGTCTGGATTACGGGTCCCGACGGCTACCACGAATACTACAACAAGCATTGGTGGGATTTCACCGGAATGACTTGGGAAGAGGCGCGCGGCGAAGGGTGGAACGTCCTACTGCACCCCGATGACCGGGAGCGCGCCATCGAGCGCTGGGAGCAATCGCTCAGCACCGGCGAGCCCTACGAGGTTGAGTATCGCTTCCGCCGCTCTCGAGATGGCGAATATCGGTGGTTTCTAGGGCGCGCCCTGCCGCAGCACGATGAAAACGGAAAGATTGCTCGCTGGTTTGGCACTTGCACGGAGATCCACGAGCAGAAGCTGGTGGAGGAACAACTGCGCGCCGCCCGCGACGAAATGGCCAGCGCCAACGAGCAGAAAGATCAATTTCTGGCACTCCTTTCGCACGAACTCCGCACTCCGCTAAACTCGATCCTCGGCTGGACGCGGCTCATGCAGGAAGGCCTGCTCGAGCCGGACGAGCTGCCCGAAGCGATCAACTCCATCACGAATAACGCCAAAGCTCAGGCGCAGCTCATCGAGGACATTTTAGACATCAGCCGGATCGTGAACAATAAGCTGCGCCTGGAGAAACGCGTGGTTCCGTTGGGCGACATCGTCAAAGCAGCCGCCGACGCTATCCGGCCCCTGGCCAACCACGGGAAACTGCGGCTCGCCTACACGGTGGAAGCCACAGATTTGCTCGTAGAGGCTGATCCGGGACGGCTCCAGCAGATCATCGCGAATCTCCTCGCGAACGCGGTCAAATTCACGGCTCCCGAAGGTCGCATCGATCTCCGGCTCACGCGCGCGCAGTCATTCGCGAGCATCGAAGTTTCGGATACGGGCCGCGGGATCGAGCCAAGCTTCCTGCCGTTTATCTTCGACCGCTTCAAGCAGGCGGATAGCTCCAACACGCGGCATGAAGGCGGTCTTGGACTCGGCCTGGCCATCGTGCGGCACTTGGTGGACATGCACGGCGGCGTCATTCGCGCAGAAAGCGACGGGCCAGGCAAGGGTGCGAAGTTCACAGTGTTGTTGCCCGTGGTGGCCGTCGATACCCGTCTGCCCGACCGAGGGCATGATTCCAACCAGCTCCTCCCGGCCGCAGAGACGCTCAAGAACTTGCAAATCCTCATCGTCGACGACGACGACAGCGCCCGTGAAATGATCGCGCTGACGCTTCGGAAATTCGGCGCACGCGTGGATAGTGCCTCCAATGTGGCCAAGGCTCTGGAGTATCTGGAGGTAGGTTTCCCGCATTTGCTCATCAGCGACATCGCGATGCCTGGAGCGGACGGATACGAATTGATCCGCGCTGTGCGAAAGATGGAGGCGGACCACGCCCGGCGTATTCCGGCGATCGCCCTCACCGCCTACGCAAGTGTGCAGGATCGCAGTCGGGCGATGGAGTTGGGCTTTCACCTGCACCTTTCGAAGCCGATTGAGCCGATTCAGTTGATTCGCGCGGTAGCCGCGTTGGCTCCTAAGGACATCACGGGTTAAAAAGAAGGTAAATCATGTCTCGGTTCGGGCGAATCATTGGCATCGCGGCGGTTTGCCTGCTGGCGGGTTGCGCGGCTTACGGGCCGCCACGCGGGAACGAAAAGATCACCCGGAATGTGGAGTTTGCCGCTCCGGGAGGGCGTCCGTTGCGCATGGATCTCTACGTGCCCCAGACCGGCAAACCCGCTCCAGTCGTTTTATGGATCTTCGGCGGCAGCTGGAAGTTCGGCAGCAAAGGGTATCACGTGAATGTGCGCGATCTAACCCGCTCTGGAATAGCAGTCGCGTCCATCGAATATCGTCTTAGCGGCCAAGCCTCGTTTCCCGCGCAGCTGGAGGATTGCAAAGCAGCCGTCGCCTGGCTGCGCACCCATGGAGCCAAATACGGCATCGATCCAAACCGCATCGGTGCCAGCGGGGAATCCGCAGGCGGCCACCTGGCTGCCTTGCTCGGCACGACAGAAGAACGTCCCAACATCGACGCCGTGTGCGCTCTCTACCCGCCGACAAACTTGGTGAGCTTGGGCCGGATGTATTCCCAACCGGGGCGCCGAAGCGACATCGAGGCGTTACTAAATGGCCCAATCGAAGAAAAGCTGCCCCTCGCCCGCGCAGCCAGCCCGGTGGAGCACGTTTCAAGATCCTCCCCGCCCTTTCTGCTCATACACGGGGCGAAAGATTCGTTGGTCCCGCTGTCGCAAAGCGAAGAACTGCACACCCGGCTCAAACGAGCAGGTGTCGAATCAACTCTACTGGTAGCCCCGGAACAGCCCCATTGGTTCAAGCTAACTCCCGCGCAAGTGGCTCAGGTGGCGGCATTCTTCAGAAAGCATTTCGCAATGGAGTAGATGCTTTCGGGTGAAACAGGCGTGGTAATCCAGGGGCTGCCAGTTTCGAGGCCAAGTGGCAGATGTGGCCGGGAAATACACCAGGAAAGCCGGTTCGCACTCAGGTCACCCTGCCCATGGGCAGAAGCCCCTTCCGGAATTCTGTTCGAGAAGTTTCCTGCGGACGATAGGCTCAACCCTCACAGACGGAGGTGAATGAAGGTTCCTGTCTGATTAAGGACAACAGATGCTTCTTCCTACAAGCCTTCGTGTTCCGCCGCCGCTGTAAAGTTCGCCTATGAACGTTGCTGAGACGGCATGGGTCTCGGCACTTGCCTCATTCGGAGCGGTGATACATAAAAGAGACCCGTTCCGATCCGGGGCCACAGTGGAGAAAGCGAGGAAACGGATTTCCAAAGCAAGTGCGTTCCCAAACAGGAGTTTAGGAACGAGGAAAAAACCTCCTTTGCAAAGGAGCGGCGACTTGATGGGAGTTTTATCTCTAACTGGGGACACCGGCTTTGAGCGGACGAAAATCGCTTCCCCGGCGCTTTAACAGGCGGGGCCGACTCTGCTCGCGCGGTGCTTCGGGACCCAGACTCTGAATCTTCGACTTCTACTTCGCTAAGGTCGCGTCTTCTGGCACCGCCAGCAAATCTTTGGCGTGGTAGGCTTCAGCTTGGCTGGCGGTTTCCGCACGCAAGGCTGCGATGCCAGCTTCGGCCACTTCGGGAGCTTTGTTGCCCCATTCTTGCCGAATATAGGTCAGAACATTCGCGATCTTCTTGTCGTTCAGAGAAGACGCCCAGGCAGGCATCGCGCCGTTGTAAGTTGCCCCTTTGACCTGGATCTCTCCCTGCAAACCGCGCAAGACCAACATCGCAAGGCGGCGCTCGGAACCCACGACCCATTCGCTGCCAGCCAGCGGCGGATACTGTCCAGCAACGCCGTTGCCGTTGGCTTGGTGGCAGGATTGGCAGTTCGCCGTGTAAACAATCTTGCCGAGCTCAACGGGGGTTTTCTCGACGACAGGCCCTGCGGCCACTTCTCCACCCTTGCCTGACGTGAAATTGCCGGTCTCATCATTGAAGACGTCGTTCTTGAAGCCGCCCGAAAAGGCGCCCAAATAACCGCCGGACCAAAAGAGCAGCACGCAGAAGATGGCGATCAACCATCCGGGGACGGCTTTGTTGACCCCGCCGTAGCCCGGCTCGCCTTTTTCGCGGCCCACCGCACCGTGCAAACGCGCGACGTCGGAGGACTCGTCATAATCCATTTTTCCGCCCATCTCGTTCTTCGGGTACTTCTGAGGAATGAGGAACTCGGGAATCTTGTTGGTAGGCTCGTTCATGGCTCTTGGAAATTACTTGGCTGCGGCCGCGGGAGCTGGCGCACCTTTCATTTCGGGCACGTCGTGATTTTTGTTCAGAGAAAGCAGGTAACCCACCAAGGCTTCTGCTTCTGGAGTCGGGACCACCTCAAACCCTTCTGGCGGAGTATACGGCGCAGGCAGATCGAGTGCTTTGTTGGAGCGTTGCCCTTTGATCTTTCGGAGGTCAAACAGATAGCCATAAGGAGGCATGTTCGACTTCGGACGCACGATCCGCGGGTTGTAGAGGTGAACGAAATGCCACTGCGCGTTCTTGGCGCGAGCTTCCACGGTGGAAAGATCCTCCGCTTTGCTGCCCGAGAAATCACGAGCGCCCACACTGCTCAAGTCAGGACCTGCGCGCATCGAGCCGAGGAAAACCGCATCTTCGTAAATGTAGTCGCGAGCCACGCTCTGGCGCGTGCCCCATTTCCGCTCCACATCGGCTCCCATGTAGGCAGCTCGAACCTGTTGCGTATGGCAGCTCACGCAGCCGTTGGCAGCGTAAACGGAACGACCTTGCTGAGCGAGGCCGGAGACGTTGTAAGGATACGGCACGTTAGTGTCGGGATCGACGACCGGCTCGAGCTTGGCGAGGCTGGCGTAAGGGAGGCCGACCTGGAGGAGCCAGCCGAGGAAGAAGGCACCGAGGATGCCGGGGAAAAAATGCTTCATCTTAGGGAGCCTCCGTGGTTTGAAGAGGAGCCATCAAAGTCGGTTCGTCGCTGATCTGGCCAAGGCGCAGGACCATGAGGAGGAAATGCAATGCGAAGACGGCGTGTCCCAGAAGAAGGAAAATGCCCCCAAGCACCGCGCCGCGGATGAGAGGCAAGGTGGTCAACGAAACAGTCGTGCTGTCGATGATCGGGTTGGCCCAATCTTTTCCTTGGAAAAGACCCGCGATCGTCAAAACGACAATCGTCAAACCAATGCCATACGCGACGCCCCAGAAGTGGAGTCGAATGAAAGTGGACGACACCCATTCGCGGCCGACGAGGCGCGGGACGATGAAATAGATGGCCCCAAACATGATGAAGGTGAAAAACCCGTAGAGCACGAGATGGCTCTGGGCCACGTCCACATACGTGAGGCCCGTTTGTTGAGCCGCCGTGCGCAGCGACAGGATGATCGCGGTGATGGAAGACACAGTGAACGCCATGGCTCCTACAACGGTAAACCGCAGGGTTGGGCTGTAATGCATCATCTGATGCGCTCCACCGATGGTGAGGTGATGATTCACCGCAATCGTTGCAACCGGAATGATCATTAAGGCGGTGGCAACAATGTTCAACGTGACGAGCCAAGCGGGAATCGGGCCCCCGTTATAGCGCTGCAAGCCGCCCCAACCTGCGAGAAAGGCGAATGACCAGAATCCGAGATTGGCGAGATAGTAACTATGGATCGGGCGTCCAGTGACCTTCGGGATCAGATAAAACGCAGTTCCCAGGCCAATGGCGGTGAACCAGTAGTGGGTGACGCCGTTAATGAACCAAGCGTTGTTGATGGCGATGATCACTCCCTGCACCGAAGAGGAAGTGGCAAAGATGTTGCCCGCGAGAAGGGTCCACGCCATCCAGATGAAGGCGGCGGCGATGTAAGCTTGGGTAATGAAGTTTGTCCCCTCAAGACGGTTGTAGAAGAGACCAACTACCGCGATCCCAATGACCGCAAACCCGCCAAACATGGTGAACTGGGACCAGACGGGGAGTTCGAGATACTCTAGAGAACGACCAGCACCCGCGTGGATGGCGATGATTCCAGCAAGAAGTCCGGCGTTCCAGATCAAGGTGCCGACCACTACCGAACCGGGCGAGTGAAGTTTAACTCGGCAGAGGCGAACCATCAGCCAGAGGGAAACACCCATGGCTGCGCACGACGCCCAGCCATAGACGAACATGTTGGTCGCGATGGGGCGCAGACGGCCGTAGGTGAGAAAGCTGTAATCCGAGAGCAGATCGGGCCAGAGAAGTTTCCAGATCAACAGAAGGTGCATCACGCTCCAACCGAGGAGCCAAATGATGGCCGCACTAAACAGAAGGGTGACGGGGCCGGCCGCTGAGGCGTCCAGTTCAGCCCGGGCGCGCATATCCTCAGCGCTCGGCTGGGGATAGGAAGTCAGCTTCACAGACGATTCTGCGGGTTCAGCAAGGAGAGTGCTCATGGTCGGACAGCAGGGGTGGCAGTGGGCGCGGCGGGCCGGGTGGCAGGTGCCTGGACTGCGGGAGAAGGAGCGGCGACGGCGGGGCGGGTGGTTTCCGTCATCACAGCCGCTGCGGCTTGGGTTGGGGCGACGGTTTCAATCGGGGCGGCCGTAGCTTCAGGAGTGATGGGAGTGGGAACAGGGTTCGCAGGCCGTGGGGCGACTGGTTCTACTGCGGCTGGAGGCGGGACGGGTGCAGCTGGTGCGGCTGGTGCAGGTGACGCAGCAGGAGCCGGGGGGGCGGGCGCTGGAGCTGGAGCTGGCGGGACTGCCGCTGGAGCAGTCGGTGCAGCGGCGGCAGGAGCTGCTGGGGCGGGAGTGATGGGTGCAGCAGGCGTCGTCGGAGCGGCAGCGTCCGCAGGTGCGGTTCCGGCCGCCGGTGCAGCTGCAGCCGGGGCGGCGACAGGATACGCTGCGCGCGGTTGCACCGCCGCGAGTTCTACCGCGGTGAGCCTCATCGCTTCTTGAATGGGAAGTTGATAAACGCCTTTGGAAGGATCCAGAACGGCGTATTCCATGGTGCTCTTCACGTCCGTTTCTCTGAGTTTCTTCAGATTTTCAGAGCGCTTCTCGGCGCGGTCGGTCTCGTAACGGGTGGTGTATACATCGGAAGCTTTCCGTGCTCCGAGGATGACCAGAGTCATGACGACCGCAGAAAGGAGGAAAACCATCAACACCCGGAAGGCGGTAACGACGCCGGGTTTGCGATCAGATAATTCAGAAGAGACCATGAGAAGACGTCAATTTAGTTGGTGAGCTTGAGCGACTCGACCAGGCGCGGATCCCGGTTCGGGAAAAGTCCGCGTCTGCCTACCTCGAAGAGGAAGGCCACAATAAGGAAGGCACCAATCGTGATCGGGCAGATTAGATCCAGAATATGTGGCTCAAAGCCAGCATGGTGGATGTTTGGCAGAACGATGATGTAAAGATCCAGAAAATGCATGCAGAGGATCCAGATCGCGATGCCGCTGAGGACGTTCGGAACTTTCTTAATCGAGCGGAAGAGCAGCATCAGGAACGGGATGAAGAAATGCCCCACCACGAGGAAGATGTTCAGCGTGTTCCAGCTCTCGGTGTTGCGAACGAGGAAATACTCGGTTTCCTCCGGAATGTTCGCATACCAGATGAGCATGTATTGGGAGAACCCGATGTAGGCCCAGAAGATGGAGAACACGAGGAGGAACTTACCCATGATGTGGTAGTGCTCCATGTTGACCACTTGAAGGTAGCCGAGGCGTTTGAGCCCGGTGATGACCAGCACCAGCACGGCCATCGAACTCAGTGCGGATCCCGCGAAGATGTAAACGCCCCACATGGTGGAGTACCACTTGTAGTTCAGCGCCATGATCCAATCGATACCCGCGAAGGTGATGGAAAGAGCGAAGAACGGCAGCGCACGATAGGACTTCGTGCGCATTTTGAAGGTGTGCTTGATGTCACCCGTGGCGTCTTGAGCCGACGAATGGCTGCGGAAGGTCCAGGCGAAGAAAGTGAAGAAGGCGAAGTAAACGAAGGAGCGGATCCAGAACAGTGGGATCTCAATGCCGCCGATCACTGGATAGAAATACCAGGTTTTGCTCGCGAAAATCGCATCGTGCGCCGGGTCGACGTTGATCCATTCCCAGATTGTGGTGCGGAAAAGCACCAGCGGAATGAAGAACAAAGCCAGATAAGGCATGAGCGCAGACAGGTTTTCCATCTGACGCCGCACGACAACCGACCAAGCGGCATCCGTGGCGTGATGCAAGATGACCCAGAAGAGCGACCCTGCGACAATCGTGAAGAAGAACAAGAACGCGAACAGCCAGGAAAAGGCAAATTGCTTGGCCAGCAGATGGTCGTGACCGGCACGAAACGCGAAGATGGCGGAAACGATGAGCCCCACTACGCCCACGATGAGAGCGTAAAAGCCGAGGCGGCTCGTGGCTTTGGAGTCAAATTGCTCCGCTTGCGGTAAGGTAATAGAATGGTCGCTCACTTGGCCTCCAATTTGGCTAGGACATCTGCCGGGACGTCGGATTTTGCGGCATTTTGTGCCCGTTGCAGGGCCCGCACGTAGGCGACGATGGCCCAGCGATCTTCGCGGGTGACTTTGTCGCCGTAGGGCATCATGGTGTTTCTGCCGTGGACAATGACGTCGTAAATTTCTCCGTCAGCCATGTCACGCAGACGCGCTTGATGGTAGCTCGGCACACCGACGAGCCCGTATTGAGTGACGATGCCGTTGCCGGAACCATTTGCCCCGTGGCAGACCGCGCAGTTGATCTGATAACGTTGGTGGCCGCGGGTGACGAGGGCTTCCGTGACAGGAATCGGAATGCCCGTTCCCCAGCTGGTGCCGATTTTGCCGGTGTCGATGTAATCATCGCCCTGAGTGAAGCCCTTGTAGAAATTGCCGGGCTCCGACTCTTTCACGGTGATCTTCCGAGGCTCGTTGTAGCCGAAGGGCACCGTGCCCGGAACGGGTGGGCGCTCCACGCGCCCGTCAGCGAAGAACTCACTGGTCTTCTGAGGCTTGTATTTAGCCTGACGATCCATGTCGGGAATCAACTCCGTCGGCGGCTTGCGGGATATGGAACCGCGGAATCCCGCAGCGGCAATCACGCCTACTGCAACCAGCAGGAGAATGAGAAAAAAGTAACGCATCGTCGTTTATTCGTGAATGAGCGTGATGTCCTTGGCGCCCAATTCGGTAAGAAATTCGGAAGTTCCGACCTCGGTGAACTTCGGATCAGCCGCTTCGATGATCATCATGAAGCCGTCGTCGCTAAATCTGCCAAACCCATCCCAGTTGAATACCGGATGGTGCCAGCGAGGCAGCCCATTGAGAAGAAACATACCCCCGACCGCCGTAAAGGCAGAAAACAGGATGGTCAATTCGAACATGATCGGGAAGAACGCGGGCACCGTGAAGATGTCGTACGGTTTTCCGTGAACGATCAGCGGATAAATGAAGCTGGAAGGGATGAACTCCAGGCAGATTGCCGTAATGAACCCCGTGAGGCCGCCACAGAAAACCAGTTTCCCGAGGATCGAATGCTTCAGGCCCATGGCCGCATCCATTCCGTGGACGGGGTACGGAGTGTGCACGTCCCAACGGCGGAAGCCTTTGTCGCGGACCTTCTTGGCTGCTTCATAGATCTCAGCGGCACTCGAAAAGCGCGCGCCCAAACCGTAGATCTTTCGTCTCTCAACAATGGCAGACATAAATTAGTAGTGGAGCCCCGTGGTCACAGGTTGATTCTCGTGCTCGCCTTTCGCGGGGTGGTAATGAGGATCCGCTTCAGGCAGAACGCCCTTCACTTCGGAGATGGCAATCATCGGCAGGAAGCGGATGAAGAGCAGGAACAAGGTCATGAAAAGCCCGAAGGTTCCCACAAAGGTCCAGATATCCACCCAAGTTGGATGGAACATTCCCCAAGCAGAAGGCAAAAAGTCGCGGTGAATGGACGTCACGATGATGACGAAACGCTCGAACCACATACCTGCGTTTACGCACATGCAGACGGCGAAGACGACATAGACGTTGTAACGCATCTTCGGGAACCAGAAGATCTGGGGCGAGATCACGTTGAGCAACATCATGGCCCAGTAAGCCCACCAATACGGAGCGACGGGAACATTATAGAGCTGGCTGAAGACATACGGATCCGCCATACGGTTTCGGAGGAAGACCCACGTTTCGTAAGGGTTGCCGGAGTAAGCCGCCGTGAAGAACTCCATGCAGTAGGCGTAGCCCACGATAGTGCCGGTGAGCAGGATGATCTTGCACATCACATCGACGTGCTTCGGGGTGATCAGATCATGCAATCCGTAGATGGCCCGGGCTGGAAGCATGAGCGTGAGCACCATGGCAAAACCGCCGAAAATAGCGCCGGCCACGAAATAAGGCGGGAAAATGGTGGTGTGCCAACCAGGAATGACGGAGGTCGCGAAGTCGAAGGAAACGACCGAGTGCACCGAGAGCACCAGCGGGGTGGAGATACCGGCCAGGATCAAATAGGCCAGCTCGTAGTGGCGCCATTGCCGGTTACCGCCGCGCCAGCCGAGGGCGAGAAAGCCGTAAGCAAACCGGGAGATCTTGCTCGTAGCGCGGTCGCGCAGGGTCGCGAGATCGGGAATGAGCCCCACGAACCAGAACATCACAGAAACCGTGAAATACGTAGAGACCGCGAAGACGTCCCAAAGGAGCGGAGACCGGAAGTTTGGCCAAACCGCGTTCGCCGTTGGAACAGGCGCGAGGAACCACACCATCCAGATGCGGCCGACGTGAATACCAGGGAAAATACCGGCGCAAACAACCGCGAAAAGGGTCATTGCCTCGGAAGCGCGGTTAATCGAGGTGCGCCATTTCTGGCGGGTGAGGAAAAGCACCGCCGAAATTAAAGTTCCGGCGTGGCCGATACCGATCCAGAACACGAAATTGGTGATATCCCACGCCCAGCCAACCGGGTGATTCAGACCCCAGACGCCGACGCCTGTGGCAATCATGTAGCCGATGCAGATGAAGCAGATGAGAGCCAGCGTGGCGGAAATGGCCAGCGCAATGAACCACCAAAGCGGCGTCGGACCCTCGACAATACCGCAGATGCGCTGGGTCACCCAAGCCATCGAACGGTTGTTCAGAACGAGAGGAATACGCGGAAGCGGCTCCTCAGGAGTGGGGTTGGGCCCCATTACAAGCATGTCGGACGTAGCCATTTAGTGGTGTGCGGGTTTGTGACCGGAAGACTGATGGGGATCTCTCGCAGGCCCAACGTGGCCAGGAGCGCCTTCGCCATGAAGCGACTCGTATTCGTTCGGGAAAATGTCCGCGATCTTCTCGGCACCGGGAATCCGCATATTGGGGTTGCGAATGCGAGCCAGGTAACTAGTGCGAGTGCGAACGTTGAGATACTCGAGCAAGCGGTAGCGGCGCGGGTTATCCTGTAGCTTGGCGACGCTGGTTTCGGGATCCTTGAGGTTGCCGAAGGTAATTGCGTCGGTCGGACAAGCTTGCATACAAGCCGATTGCACGGAGTCCGTCGGAATGCGGAGCTTGTCGGAAGCACCGGCGCGGATGCGCGAGGTGATGCGGGCTTCTTCGATACGCTGGATGCAATAAGTGCATTTTTCCATGACACCGCGAATGCGAACCGTGACGTTCGGATTTTTCTGCATCTTGGTGAGCTCGTCGGTGCCTTTTGGCGCGAGAGGTCCGTAATAAAGACCGCTGGCTTCCGGAAGAATGCCGACCTTCATCTTCTCGATCGGGCGCTCGTTGTAGTTGAAGAAATTGAAGCGGCGCACCTTGAACGGGCAGTTGTTCGCGCAATAACGCGTGCCGATGCAACGGTTGTAGGCCATCACGTTGAGGCCGTCCTCGCTGTGGACAGTCGCGTTTACCGGACAAACCGTTTCGCAAGGGGCGTTTTCGCAATGCTGGCAACCCATCGGCTGCATGACCATCTCGGGCTCGGTCTCATTGTGCTCGTCGTCGCCGGTGGCGAAATAACGATCAATGCGCAGCCAGTGCATTTCGCGGGAATTGATGACCTGCTCCTTGCCGACGATCGGGATGTTGTTCTCCGCCTGGCAGGCAATCGTGCAGGTGCTGCAGCCGGTGCAAGTGTTCAGATCGATGACCATGCCCCATTGTTCAGGCATGCCGAGCGGCGGGGATTTGTAGAGGGAGATGTTCGGCGGGATGTGCCCGTCGATGTGCATGCCTTTGGCGAAATCAGGCTGCTCGGTGAACTTCTCGACGGTGGCTTCGCGAACCAGCGCGCGGCCTTCCATCTGATTGTGCTCCTGCGTGAGGGCGAGGCTGAATTTTTTACCGGTCTTCTCGACCGTAGCAACGGCGGTGTAGGGAGCGGTCGAACTGACGAGCAGATAGGCGTTCGATCCGACACCCTGGCCGACTTTGCCGGTGGTGCCGGGCGCGTGTCCATACCCGCGGGTGAGGGTGATCGAGTCGTCTGCGTGACCTGGGACGACGAGCGCAGGAACTTCCAGACTCCGGCCGTTGACGGTGATTTTAATCACGTCGCTGTTGAGATGGGCCTCGTCGGAACGGCGCAGAGGGTCTTCTTTCGAAGCGATACCGAGGTGGTCTGCGGTCTTCCGGCTCAACAAAGCCGCGTTGTCCCACGTCAGCTTGGTGATCGGATCCGGCAACTCGTGCAGCCAACCGTTGTCGATGCTGTTTCCGTCCTGGATTTTGTAGTCCGGCGGGAAGACCACTTCGATTCCTTCAGAAGGAACGAGGGTGAGCGGGGCGGCTGCTCCAGTCAAAGCCAAAGCGACAGGTGCGGGAGCCGCTTCCAGGAAGCCGTTTTGGAGGAACTTCGACCAGTTTGGTGCGCCAGCGAGCGTGTCGAAAGTCGCACGGACGAGTTCAGCACCAGTTGGGAGCGGAAGCCCGGCAACCAAAGCCAGGATATCGTTCACGGAAAGTCCGCCGAAAAGCGGCAGGATCATCGGCTGGACGGGCACGTAACTGCCGTCCGGAGTCATCGCGTCATCCCAGCTTTCGAGGAAATGCGTCCCAGGAACATGCCATTTGGCAGCCTGAGCCGTTGCATCTGTCCGAAGGCCGACATGAATGACGTCGGGAACCGACTTCAGAAGCTCGGCAAAGCCGTAATCAGCAGGAGCCGTGTAAATGGGGTTGGACTCCAGGATGACCAGTGCGGAGACCGTCTTCGCTTGAAGGGAGGTTACCAAGTCAGCCAGCGTTCCTGTCGCAGAATTAGCAGCGGCTACGCCGACAATAGTTGTGCCAATGTTTCCAAGCGCTTGGTTGATTGCAAAGCCAAGTGCCTGAACTTCAACGGGTTGACGTGAACCAACGGCTACGAAACTCGCTCCGCGAGCGGACATGAGATCCGCGGCGCATTCTTTGATCCAGACTGGATCCACACCGGGAACAGCTCCCCCGCTCGCGCCGCCGACGCCGAGTTCCGCCGCCAAAGCGGTGAGGAACGCAGGAACGAGGCTGGCCTTGAGACGCAGGCGATGATCCGCCATGCCGCCGGTGATCGTGTAGCGATTCTCCACCGCGTAAAGGCGGTTCATTTTGCCTTCCGGATTGCGGCGGCGAGCAAACTGGCGCGTCACTTGCGGGCTAAGGGCATCCAGACCCAGGAAATCGGAATCAACAGCCAGAAGAACGTCGGCTTTTTCGAGATTGTAGTTGAGCGCAACTCCTGGACCGAAGCTGGCAGCCACGGCTTGGGCTTGAACGTCGCCCGTTGGGTCGTAAACGTGGAATTTCGCTGCCGGGAACTTCGCCAGAATAAGGCGCTTGAGCCGTTCGCGGGTCGGCGAATTGCTGACATCGGAGAGAAATGCGAGACCCGCCCCACTGCCGGCTTTGGCGAGCAGCTCGGAGAGATATTTTTCGAAAGCCGCTTTGTCCGACTTCTTGCCGTTCTCGATGAACTGCCGGGAGCGCTGCGGGTTGTAGAGATCGAGAATCGTCGCCTGCGCCTGCAGATCGGTGGATCCACCGCTGGCTGGATGAAAGGGGTTTCCCTCGATTTTTGTCGGGCGACCGTCATTGGTCGTCACCATCAACGGCAGAGCACCGCCACGGCGAGGCATGGCGCTCGCGTAGTAAAGTGGTTTGCCTGGAATACTCCATTCAACGCTCTTTGAGAGAGCGGCAAACTGGATCTCGGGACGGCGGCAGCCGCTAAATCCCAATCCGGCGAGAGCCAGGGAAGCACCCATGAGTTGCACGAAACTGCGACGGCTCAAGCCGTCCACTTCCATCTCGGCAGCGCCTTGAGGGAACTCGCGCTCCAACCATCCCCGGAACGCAGGAGTATCGGCCAGCTCCTCGACGTTGCGCCAATATTTCTTGCCGGTCGCGGCCTCAGTTGGGTGTTGTAAAATACGTTTCATTCCTGATGCTTATCTGTGGCAGGCTGCGCAGTTTTGCGGCGGGTGGATTGCCCATTCCTTCACCAGCTTCCCTCCGACCTCTGCCTGGGCCTTTTGCGGATCCTTGCCGTCAGGTTTCCAATCCAAATTGAAGACCTCTTCCATCGGGCGCACGTGTTTTTCCGGGTTGCGGTGGCAATCCAGACACCAGCCCATGCTCTGCGGCTGATCGTGCCAGACGACTTCCATTTTGTTGATATTGCCGTGGCAACTGACGCAGCTGACGCCGCGATTCACGTGCACTGAGTGGTTAAAATACGCGTAATCGGGCGCGTAATGGATGCGCACCCAAGGAAGCGGCTGGCCGGTTTCCCAAGCGGTGCGCAAAGCAGCAAGCTTGGGATTGTTCTTCTGCACCTGCGAGTGGCAGTTCATGCAGGTCTGCGCGGTCGGAATGTTCGAGTGGGCGGACACTTCCACGCTGTTGTGGCAATACCGGCAGTCCATCCCGAGCTGATTCACGTGCAGATCGTGCTGAAAAGGCACCGGTTGGATGGGTTGATAGCCCACGCGGGTGTATTTCGGGGTGAAATAGTAGGTCATTCCCGCCGCAATGGCCCCTCCCAGCACTGCCACGCAGATGAGAACTTTAAGAGGCAGGTTATTAGACCACCGTGGAAAGATGTTGGCCATGTGGATTAGATCGCGATCCCGACGACTGTGAAACACGCGAGCCCGCTTCGGGAGCTAGTGGGGAGAGGAGAAGAAGGTTTCACGGTGGGTTGAGGCATTTTTAGGCGGTGACAGCCGGAGAAAGCAAGCAATCCGTCGAGCTGAGAGAGCCAGAGATTATAAATAGCGCTCTCATTATCAACAAAAATTCGGGCGAAATGGGGGTTTCTTCGATTCAAGGACGAGGTCGGACGCAATTTGTCGAAAACAGGCTATTATTAAAAAATCTAATAGCAAACAAATTTTGCTCCGCGGCTGGACAAGTTCCTTTCCGACAGCAACTTTGGCACGCTCTTCATGTCGCCTCCTTCCGCTCCTGTCCATCCCATGCGGGCGGGCCTCGCGGCGGCTCGCGCTACGCTGGTGCCTGGATTGCTGGTGCAAGCTGTGATGGTCGCGGTGGTGCTGACGTATTATCTGGCTCCGCGCATCCGGCCGTTCTTCGACCAGATCGCTTTCTGGAAAGCGCACGGCGGGCTGTGGTTCCCGGTCATTTCGACGATGATCGCTGGCGGGGTGCTGCCGGAGGTTTTGCGCATCGTGTTTTTTCAAAAGCGGCAGATCCTGCCTCAGAATTGGGCGAATCTGGCGTTTACGGTTCCTTACTGGGGCATGCAAGGGATCTGGGTGGATGTGCTGTATCGCGGGCAGGCGGAGTGGTTTGGAAATGATGCGCAGTTCATGACCATCGTGAAAAAGGTGTGCGTCGATCAGTTTCTCTATAATCCCCTGCTCGCCGCGCCGGTGAGCGTGACTCTCTATGAATGGAAAAATCGCGGCTATGAATGGTCCAGTGAGTTTCTGACGTGGAAATGGTATGCGACGCGGGTGTTCCCCGGATTGATCGCGACCTGGAGTGTGTGGCTGCCGGTGGTGAGCATTGTCTATTGCCTTCCGCAGACGCTGCAGATTCCCATCTTCTGTCTCGCGCTGACCTTTTGGGTGACGATGTTCACGTGGATGACGGAGGTTCTCGCGAGGAAGAAATCTTCGTCGGCCGCGACCGGAAGCCACTTGCCTGTGGAGCAGGTTTCGTCGGCTGCAAAGCTGCGGTCGTAAGGGCGAACGCTGCAGAATCGCGGTAGTCGTTCCGGATTGATTGCTTCATTTCCGCGAGGGTTGCCATTATAAGCTGCGCCCGAATATGCCGACCCGCTCTTTTGCCCGCATCCTTATTCTCCTTCTTTGCGCGTGGCTCGTAGGTGCGGCTTCGGTGCGAACGGCTTCTGCGCAAACGCCGTCGCCGTCACCTGCAGCGACCGCGGTCGTTTCGCTCGAGAGCGATACATCCGGCCCTGACTCTTTGCCGACGGGCGGAGCGATGTTCCGGAAAGCTGGGCTTCTTCCTTGGGTGCTGATCTGCATTTCCCTCGCGTTGCTCATTCAGGCAGGCTTCGCGTTCGTGGAGATGGGACACAGCTGGGAGGTCCAGAAGACGCATGGGTTTCTCATGTCCCGCTTCGGCTTAACGGCTGTCGTAATCCTGGGCTTTTGGATCAGCGGCTTCGGGCTCATGTCTGGCATAGCCAGTGCGCGAGAGGGATTTTCGCCCTCATCGGCCGCAGACGCGGGGCTGCTCACCGTGGAGCACACCATGATGTTCTTCGGAAAACCGTTTGGGCTGTTTGGCGGAACCGGCTTTTTCGTGAACCCCGGCTTCGGGTCCGCCGCAGTCGGCTCTTTCGTTTTCCAAGCGGTCCTGATCAGCCTCATTGCGGCGATCCCTGGAGGCGCGATGCTGGACCGCTGGAGTCTCAAGAGCCGGGTAGCTCACTGTTTGTGGGTCGGAATATTTCCATGCGCCGTATTCGGAAATTGGGTGTGGGGCGGTGGCTGGCTCGCGCAACTGGGGC
This sequence comes from Chthoniobacterales bacterium, assembly GCA_036388355.1. Classification (GTDB taxonomy): domain Bacteria; phylum Verrucomicrobiota; class Verrucomicrobiia; order Chthoniobacterales; family DASVRZ01; genus DASVRZ01. The sequence goes on from DASVRZ010000163.1 coordinate 16,502, forward strand.
AAAATTTTGCGTGGGGTCACGGCGCGGTGGATTTCGCCGGTTCTGGAGTCGTGCATCTGGCGGGCGGCGTGCTCGCGTTCTTCGGAGCGGCGGCAATAGGGCCGCGGCTGGGGAAATATGACGATCGCAACCAAGCCCGAGACTTCCTGATCTACAGCCGCGGAAAAATCGTGCTCGGCACGGCGCTTCTCGGATTTGGCTTCCTCGCGCTGAACGTTTGCTTTGCTCCCGATGTCCGAGAAATCGGCTCCATCATCCTCAATACATTGCTCGCGGCTGCTGCCTCCCTTCTAACTGCCGGGATTACGCTCCGCCTCATGATCGGAAAACCCGACATGTCCCGCCTTTCCAGCGGATTCCTCGCCGGATTCGCGGCGATCGCGGCACCGTGGCTGTTCGTCAGTCCAACCGGTGCTCTCGTAGTCGGCGCCTGCGCGGGGGTGCTCGTGGTGTTTTCCATGCTCTTTGTGGAGCGCACTCTCAAGGTGGACGATCCGGTGGGCGCGATCTCCGTCCACGGCGCATGCGGTGCATTCGGCGTGCTATCCGTCGGATTACTCGCCAACGGCTCTTCCGGCGCAGGCTGGGGCGGCGTGCACAAGCTCTTTAAAGACGGCGTCTGGGAAATCGTGAATGCCACTCCCGGCACACGCGCCTATTATGAATTACTCCTCGCCGGTGGATGGTCCGATCTCGGCGTTTCCGGAGGTTTCAGCACGCTCTTTGGCGGTGTGGCGAACGATTACGCGCAGATCAAAGCCCAGTGCGCAGAAGTCGCCGCCTGCCTTCTCTTCGTCGGCACTGCCAGCTACCTGTGGTTTAAACTTTCCGATCTGCTCGTCTCGCTCCGCACGCCTGTGAAAGTGGACATCGAGAAAGAAAAACTGCTCCTCGGCCCACCCGAGTAAAAAGGTGACGGCCGCCGGATTTCTCCCTGCGGCCGTCGTTTTGTCCGACGATAAGCCGAATTTTGTCGTGCCCAGGTTTCCCGGAGCCGTGACGATCATTTATCTCAATCCAACCGACTTGCATCGGATGGACCGCTGAATCTCGCGATTCGAATGCGACTATTACCCGGAGATTCCTTCGTTGCCGAAAGATGAGCAGGCGGCTCGATCTCCTGTTTTGTCTTGCACCATCCGGGGTTTATCATGCAACGCACTTTGCAGCGCGCCCGGTGGGCTCTTACCCCGCCTTTTCACCCTGGCCGCAGCGTCTTGCGACGACACGGTGGTTTGTTTTCTGTGACACTTTCCGTCGCCTCCGGCTTTCGCCAGAAACTCCCGCGCATTTTACGCGGCAGATTGCCTTGTGGTGTTCGGACTTTCCTCCAGCCGCGCTTGCGCACGTCCAGCGATCGTCTGTCGGACGCGGTTACTTTAACAGCGATCCACCTTTAAGACATCACGAAAACCGACGTCAGAAAAACGGCCACCATCACCAGCGCGACCGCGAGCTTCACCACCGCTCCCGCGACGCCTCCGAGGAACGTTCCCCACGTGGATTTCCCCGCAGGCAACAATCCCTTGCCGCCCAACAGCTCCCCCGCCAGCACGCCGATCAGCGGCCCGGCAATCATCCCGATCAACCCGAAAAATATCCCAACGACCGCCCCCAGAATGCCCCCCAAAGCTCCCCATCGCGTCGCGCCGAAATATTTCGCGCCCGCCGCTCCGCTGAGAAAATCCACCGCAAATCCCACCAGCACCAGCACCGTCAATATCCCCAGCGTGATCCAACCGACGCCTTCCTCCTTCAGCACCATCCGATGCACCACCGCCCCGGCCAGGATCAAAATGTGCCCCGGCACCAGCGGCACCAGGGTTCCCACGACGCCGGCCACCATCAGCAACGCGATCACCGACCAGATAACAGCATCCATCGCAGCACCTTCCCGCCTTTTTCTACCTGTGCAATGACGTTTTGCTTCTAAGTTCCGCGCGGCAGGTTACCTTCCACCGCTCCGATGAACGACCCCTGGCTTGAATGCTGGCAGGAAGCCCTCCGCCTCGCTGCCCGCACCAATTGGCGCCTCCAACGCTGGCTTCTCCAGCGCAGGCTGACCGTGGCCGTGCACCAACTCGGGGAACTCGGCTGGCAACAAGCCGACTTCGACCCCGAGGAACCCCACATCCTCGAACTCCAGACCAAAGAGCAAAAACAAGCGCGCCTCGTTTTCGAAATCGCCGAGAAGAAAGAAACCATCGCCGAGCTGAAAGAGAGCTCCCGTAAGCATTTGGCCGCGCTGCAGGATCAGATCGACCAAGTGCAAACCGGCATGGAACAGGGCGGGATTCAGCTCCACCGTCTGGAAAAAATGCTCGATGAGGAACGCTCCCGGAAAGCCTCCGCGTATCTCGTCGAGAGCATTCAGGAACCCATCGCGAAAGAACGCTGCTCCATCTCCGAAGCCAGCGCTCATCTTTGCCAGTTGCAGATCGCCCTGGCGCGCGACAAAGCCGAATTCCGCCGCGACCTCCGTCGTCTCCAAAGCGACCTCCGGAAGCAACGTGCCGAACTCCGCGCTCTCCATCAGCAGAAGGCCGTCCACTTTACCCATATTGGACACGAACTCGCTGACGTCGGCATTGCCCCGGTGAACCAGCCCGAGATCCTCACGCTCGTTCTCGCGCATCGGGAGAAACTCGGCGACCTCGAG
>DASVRZ010000164.1:0-2487 GCA_036388355.1 Chthoniobacterales bacterium
AGCTCGCCTATTCCTCGGGCGTCTCCGGCGGGCTTCCCCGGCACCTGCGCCTCGGCGGGCTCGTCATGGCTCTCGTCATGCTCCTTGTGGTCGGCGCGCTCCTTTTCCTTCTCGGCCTGGTGCTTGCCACCGCGCTCTGACCGCAGCCCAGCAATAAATTCTTTCAAATCCGCACGCTTGCCATTAGGAAGAACGCCCTTATGAGCGCCACCGACCAACTTTCCCAACTGAAAAACTTCACCACCGTCGTCGCCGACACCGGTGATTTCGAATCCATTCGCGAGTTCAATCCGCAAGACGCCACTACCAACCCGAGCCTCATCCTCCAGGCCGTCAGCAAACCGGCCTACGATCACCTTCTGCAAAAGGTCCTCAAAGACCTCGAAGCCCAGCACGCCTCCGTGGACACCATCATGGACCACATCCTGGTCGCCTTCGGCCTGGAAATCCTGAAAATCGTCCCCGGCCGCGTCAGCACCGAGACCGATGCCCGCCTTTCTTTCGACACCGAAGCCACCGTCGCCAAAGGCCGCGAACTCATCGCCCTTTACGAAAAGGCCGGCATCTCCCGCGACCGTATTCTCATCAAAATCGCCTCCACCTGGGAAGGCATCAAAGCCGCCGAGATCCTCGAAAAGGAAGGCATCCATTGCAACCTCACCCTCCTCTTCTCGCTCGCCCAAGCCGTCGCTTGCGCCGACGCCAAAGTGCAGCTCATCTCGCCCTTCGTTGGTCGCATTTACGACTGGTATAAAGCCTCCGAGAAACGCGACTACACCGGCTCCGAAGATCCCGGCGTGCAGAGCGTCACCAGCATCTACAACTACTACAAAAAATACGGGCACAAGACCGAGGTCATGGGCGCCAGCTTCCGCAACAAGAGCCAGATCGTCGAGCTCGCCGGTTGCGACCTCCTCACCATCAGCCCCAACCTGCTCGCCGAACTCAAAGCCAGCACCGACCCGATCGAGGAGAAACTCAACGAAGCCAACGCCAAGAGCCTCGAGATCCCAGAAATCAAGCTGGACGAGAAAACCTTCCGCCTGATGCTGAACGACGACGCTATGGCCACGGAAAAAACCGCCCAAGGCATCCGCGCCTTTTGCGCCGACATCGTGAAGCTAGAGAAGCTCATCGAAGCGCGGCTGTGATCTAGAGCAGTTTCGATGTTCATCTGGTGGGGACACAAAGTTCGGGAGAAGAAGCTTTCTTCCGGGAGCTTTGATTGTCCCCATTGCCAGTCGCATCAACCTTGCGAACACCGGGCGCTCGGTAAGTATTTCACACTCTACTCGATCCCTCTCGGCGAAACCGAGCGGATCGAGGAGTTTGTCCTCTGCAAAGGGTGTGGCCGCAACTTCAGCTCCGCAAGCTATCAACCTGCAAATGGTGAAAAGCGGCCGGAGCCCGTCACGTGGGATTGCCCCAAGTGCCAGAACAACAATCCGAACCACAGCTACAAATGCCTCAAGTGCGGCTATTCTTTAGTGTGATCCGCTCTCAACCGGATGGACTTCAAAATCTCGGTCGGAAAAGATGGCCTCAGCATCCAGATCAACGACACCTATTATGTCGTCTCGAACCTCCGCTTCGAACCCTCCGCCGCTAGCTGCATAACAACACTGGCTTTGGCGGTGGCAGGTTATCTCCTATGGAAACGGCTCCAACGCAGTTAATACCCGAATGCCGAACAACCATCAACTCTCGAGCCCCATCGCTGCCGAAGCGATCCCGCCTCTCTTCATTTGCGCCGCAATTGGCGTCTTGTCGGAGCTTTATTTCATCTCGATTTTCGGGTTGTCCGTTGTGCAGAAGGTTTATTTCTGGCCAGGCTTCTTCCTCACCGTTTTCTGGGTTCACTGCTATTACAGACGCCAGCATCGGCCATGGCATAAATGGATGTGGCGTTTCGCGGTAGGCTGGAGTGCGTGTTGGCTGCTTCTGACTCTTGCGTCTGTTGTCACTTTCCCTGCGGTGTTTTTTTTCGTCACGCCTGACACATTCTTTTTCGGGTGGCTTCGAGAGACCCGTGTCGGTGCCTTTTCGGCCTTCAGTGTTCATGCTGTAATCTGGGCCTGTTCTCGCGAACTCCTGAAAAATCACCGGCAGTCCTTTGCGCCTTTGGCCGTCTAAGACTAGCTGGCGCAACCGGGTTGAGCTTCCTCAGATCGCCTGTTCACAACCGTGCGAGACTCATCTCTGGATCTAACGCAATGCCATGAACCAAGTGCTTGGCGAAGTGCTCCGTGATGGCCGGGGCGAGCAGCGCGGCTTTGGAGCCGAAGCCGTTGCAGAGGCCGATGCGCGGATCGGCCGGTTCCATTCCCAACACCGGACGCGCATCGCGCAGAATGGGACGGATCGCCGTCTGCGCATCGAGGATTTCAAAAGGCGGCGCGACCAGCGCCGCGAGTTTCCCCTGGAGAAAATGCAGCCCTTTTTCCGTGCAGTCGGGACTCAGATCGTCCCACTCATAGGTCGCGCCAA
>DASVRZ010000165.1:0-2475 GCA_036388355.1 Chthoniobacterales bacterium
GACCTGGATGTCGGCAGCGGTTATCTCAACGAGGCGCAAGACCGAGCCCGCTGGTTTGGAAACGGAGCCGATGACTTTTCCGTCCATCTTCACGGGAAATTCTGTGGCACGGGTGAGCGCGATTTCCTTGGGCCAGAGAGAGCGATTCTGCGCGAGAAGGGCCAGCGTGAGCGGAGGCTGCCGAGTGGGGGCGGCTTCCGGTGTGGGGACGGGCGTTGCCTCCGCCACAGCAATGGGTTCCTCGGGAACGGCTGTTGGCGCTGGCGTGGATTCCGGGGCAGGTTCGGGAGTCGCCTCAACGGCAGGCGCCTCGATAGCGGGACGTGCGCGCGCGAGAGCAGCGGTGCGCAGCTTGTCCTGCCAGATGACGAAGGCGACACCAGCGGCAATCGCGAGAAAGACGAGGACCTTGATAACTACACTGGCGGATTCCTTCCGAAGGTTAAGTGGCTTCATTTCGAGAGTTTTGTTAGGTCGTTTCTACGGGTGACCGAGATTGCGGCGGGCAGTGAGTACAGGTTGTGAGGGAGTATTAGCAATAACGCAAGCTTCGGGAGAGAAAATGATAGGAAGTTGTGGCGACTAGCTCGGGACGGTGCGTTTTGAGTCGCCGCCTGACGTTGTGCAGCAGACGAGGGGAGACCCTTTCTACCAAAGGCGAGGATTGTTTGGCCAGGATCCATGAGGCGGTATGAGAACCGGGGCTTCGGTGGTGTTTTAGAAATTCTTGATCAGGAGGCTTTTCGTTCATCTCCTGTTTACCGACAGCAGATAAGGATTCTTCACATTTTTCTTACGCAGCTTGTAATTTTTTTTTCGAGTGGCTCGGATGAGGCTCCTCCGTTGGAGCGGCGTGCGCGCAGGAGTTCCTACGCAACCCGAGCTGTGAAATAGCCAAAGAGCGGCCCGCGGTCAGTCTTTCCGCTGGAGGAGATCCAAAGTTCGTTGATCCCGACGACCTTGGAAATATTTCTCCAGTAGCTGCGAGAAACGCCGCTCTCCCGGAGCCACTTCCGCAAAAAGCGTGATGCTGGAGAGGAGTTTCAGATCGTCCGGCTCTCCCATGATCTCTCGTGCGGAGCGATCTTCCACTCGCAGCAAGGCATCCACGCATTCCCTCAGCCGGGTGCCGAGCACCGGGTGCTCCAGATAGGCGACGGCTTCGGCGCGTGAGCGGATCGCGTATTTTCTGGCCATCGCACTGAATCCGAGACCCTCCATCTGCGGAAAGATAAACCACATCCAGTGACTGCGTTTCTCGCCAGCTTTCAGTTCGCTTAGGGCGACAGGAAAAGCAGAACGCTGCGCATCAACGAAGCGCATCAGGTCGAAAGGATCAGGAGGTGTGGCGTTCACGAGGTGTTTGGGTGGCCCTTGCGTAGCGTATGCAGAATTCGAGACGCGGCAAGGGCGGCGGATCTTCCGCTAAGCGCTTCAGCACCTTCGAAGGCCAGCCGAACAGGAGCGTTGTTACGGCCAGCCGAGTTCCCGCGTGCGAAATTCTTTCGTATGCTCATCGAAGTTACTACGGACAATCATATTCAGGGCCGCGCAGACGTGGCGGAATCAGTGCAATCCATCGTGGACGGTGCTCTGGAGCACTTTCGCGGACGCCTTTCGCGGGTGGAGGTGCATCTGGCGGACGAAAATAGTCACAAAGGCGGTGACTCGGATATGCGGTGCTCCCTGGAGGCGCGCATCCAAGGCATGAAGCCAGTGGGAGTTTCCCACTATGCCGGCTCGTTGGAAGAAGCAGTCGTCGGTGCCGCGGAAAAACTGGAGCACTTGCTGCAACACACCTTCGGACGGTTGGAATCCAAGCGGCCCAAGCTCGACGGCTCCGCAGCGGATGTCGCAGACTTGGCGGGCTAATTGCCTGGTCGGCAGTGGCAGGCAGTTACGCTTACCGTGGCTGCTTTCTCGGTTGAGGCCGCTCTGCCGGCGAGCGTGCCAGAGTCACAGGATGCGCAGCGTAGGCCGAAGTTAAAAGAGAGGGCCTAGCTAAGGTCCTCGATGGTTAGTTCGCTGAGCTCTTCTTTGGTCCACTCGCGTTTTCTCATGCACAGGCGGACAGCATGCTTACGGATGGCTTTTTCGAAGAGGTTGCGCATGTGACGGCCGTTGCCGAAGCCGCGGCCAGCGTTTGCGAGTTCGGAGGCGACGCGGGTTTCGAGCGCAGCCTCTGCAGCGGGATCGAGTCGATATTGGTTTTTCTCGCAGAAGCTTTTGAAGATGGCGACCAGCTCTGGAGCGCTGAAGTCTTCGAAGTTGAGGTGAATCGTGAAGCGCGATTGCAGGCCGGGGTTGGTGTCAATGAAGCGCTTCATGTCGTCGGGATAACCGGCGACGATGACGATGAGCCGCTCGCGGTAGTCCTCCATACGCTTGACGAGGGTGTCGATGGCTTCGCGGCCGAAGTCGTTTTCCCCGCCGGAGACAAGCGAGTAGGCCTCGTCGACGAAGAGGATGCCATCG
>DASVRZ010000166.1:0-3367 GCA_036388355.1 Chthoniobacterales bacterium
TCATCACCGACAAAGCGAAATCGGGCGTCTTCCTCAGCGTGCTCGGCTTCGGCACCGGCAACCTGAAGGACAGCACGATGGAAAAGCTGGCTAACAAGGGCAACGGCAACTACGCCTACATCGACAGCCTTCAGGAAGGCAAAAAAGTCCTCGTCGAGCAAATGGGCGGCACCCTCGTCACCATTGCCAAGGACGTGAAGATCCAGGTCGAGTTCAACCCCGCCGTCGTCAGTAACTACCGGTTGGTCGGCTACGAAAACCGCGCGCTCAAGAAAGAGGACTTCGCGGATGATAAAAAAGACGCCGGAGAAATCGGCGCCGCCCACACCGTCACCGCACTCTACGAAGTGGTCCTCGTCGGCAGCATGTCGAAAACTGTCGATGCCGAACCGCTGAGATATTCGAACAACGCTCTCCAGGTGCAGACGGCTGACCCCGTGTCGCTCCAAAAGGAAATGCTCACCGTAAAACTGCGCTACAAGGAGCCCGCAGGCGACGTGAGCAAGCTGTTGGAGTTTCCGCTGATCGACACCCAGAAAAAGCTGGATGCCGCAAGCCGGGACTTCCAATTCGCCAGCGCCGTTGCCGAGTTCGCCGAGCTCCTGCGCGGGTCCAAACACAGCCAGGCTGGCAGTTGGGAATCCCTCATCGCCCGTGCCAATGATTCCCGAGGCGAAGACCGCGGCGGCTACCGCGCGGAGTTCGTTGTGCTAGCCAGAAAAGCCGAAGCGCTCATCCGCCGCTCTGACTCCTAACACTTCCTACATCGCTCGTTTATTCGCCAAGGAGACGTTGGAAGAACCAGAACGCCCCAACTGTCGTGACGGCTAACGCGCCGCCGCTCACGACTTTAGCGGAGACCGCCGGATGCCGCCGCTGCAGCCAGATGAGGAGCGGAGCGATGGCGAGCACGATGGCAGCCTGACCCAACTCCACTCCGAGGTTAAACGTGAAGAGCGACCACCCGAAAGCATGGCGGGGGAGAATCATTTCCTGCAGGACGTTGGCGAAGCCAAAGCCGTGGATCAGCCCAAAGCAGAAGGCGAGAAGCTGCCGCGCGTCGCGTTTCGGCTGGCCGAGGAAGGCGTTGATGCCAACGACGACGACGCTGAGGGCGATGACCGGTTCGATGAGCGAGGCAGGAGGGGTGAGGATGTGAAAGGTGGCGAGCCCGAGGGTGATGCTGTGGGCGATGGTGAAGGCGGTAACGATCTTGAGCAGGCGCATAAGGCTGGCGCCGGGGAGGAGAAGCGCGACGAGAAAGAGGATGTGATCGGGCCCAATGAAAATGTGATGCACACCTTCGTAGAGAAATTTCCACAAGATAGCGCGGAGGCTCTGCTGCGAACCGGGTTGATGGCTAATGACTGACGCGTCAGCGGTGAGGATTTCCTGCCGCTTGAGTTCCCCGTTTTCGTAGATGTTTAGATACGTGCGGTGGCTCGGGTCGTAAGGGAAAAGATGCGCCCGGATAGCAAGCGCTGCGGGTGGTCGGGTCCATTCGGAGGTAAACTCCAGGCGCACATCGCGCTTTTCCGTGACGGGAGTGATCTGCTCCAGACGAAGGTCAGTGGGTGCCTGATCCACGGTGAGGGTCAGCCGTTTCTGCAATTCGGCGGTGATCGATGGCCCTTGGGCGGCGAGGACGTCCGACTGCAAAAGCATTGCAGGCTCGACAGCCGGAAGATCGTGCGCGAGATCGGTCGCGGAGGCGGTGAGCGAAAGGCTCAGGCCGGCGCCGCGCAGATGAATGTCGATGAAGCTGGTCGGCTCATCGTGAGCATACAGGCGCGTGGCGAGGACGAAGCAGAAAACGAAGGCGCGAAAGAAGCGAGACATGGCGGATCAAGGTTCTTCGGCGGGTGCTTCTGAGGGTGCCTCGGCGGGTTGGTCGGCGGGAGGCGGTGGAACATCGCTATTGGCAGTCTGAGGTCCAAGTTTTTCCAAGGCCGCAGCAGCCAGCGGCGACTGGAGGAGGCTGAACTGAGGGTTGAGACTGAGCGCGCGCTTGAGATGTCTTTGCGCGGACTGGCGATCTCCAAACTGAGCGGCGATCATGCCCGCGTGGTAATGGATTTCCGCGTCGGGCGTGCCTTGGCTCAGAGCGCGTTTGATGGCTTCGATCGCCTTGGGGAGATCTCCGGTTTTAAAATACACCCACGCGAGGATGTCGGCTTCGTGGACGTTTTTGGTGAGTTTACTCTGCTCCGCGATGCGTAGAGCCTCCACGAGATTGCGGTCATGGTCGGCGTAGAATTTCGCCAGGTAGATGTGGCTGTGGTTGCCGACGGCGAGGTGTTTTTTGGAGAGCTCCTCCACTTGAGCGTGGAATTTTTCCGCGGCTGCGGAGTCTTGCTCGATCAGGGCGAGGTCACCCAGACCAACTAGTGCGTCGTGGTGCGGGGCGTGGTCCACGACAGCTTGGAAGTGTTTGGCGGCTGCAGCGTAGTCCTTGGTCGCAGCGGTGATCTTTCCCGCGGCGAGCAGCACTTGGGTGTTGGTCGGTGCCGCCTGCAATGCAGGCTGGATCGCTTGGACTGCAGCGGGGTAGGCCCCTTCGTGGAAGAGCATGGTGGCGTATTTGGCCCGGCACCATGCGGTGTTTTCCGCAAAGGGACCGCCTGCTGCGATGGCTTTCTGCATGAGCCAGGCGGCTTTGCGCGTGTCGCCTGTCAGCCAGAGCAGATACGCCCCGCGGCTCCAGGAGGAGAGATCGGGCTTGGAATCCATCATCTTCTGGTAGCTATCGAAGGCCGCTTCGTAATCGCCCACTTCCACAGCAGCGTCGCCAGCAATGCCGTGGGCGGGAGCGTTTTCGGGATCGATAGCCAGGGCGCGGTTGGCCCACTCGATACTCTCCGGAAAGAGATGGCGACCGCCTTTCACCCAAGCGATGCCGGTGATGGCTTCGAGGTTCTTCGGGTCGATTTCCAAGGCTTGCTGGTAAGCCTTCTCCGCATGGCCGAAATAGCTTTCGTCGTTCGTGTCGCGCATTTTCTGGGCGAGGGCGTCGCCCAGCCGGGCCCATAAGCGGGCGTCGGCAGGAGTAGAGCGAACCTTTTCCAGTGCGAGGTTGAGGGCTTTGTCGGTGTCGGATTGACCCGGGTTTGGCGGAAACGAAGCGAGGATCTGTTCGGTCGAAAGTTTCGGCGGAGCCGCCGCTACTGCTGGTGCCGGGGCAGGGGTGTTTTCCGAGGCCGGCCGGTGTTTCAAGGCAAGAGCTGCGGCTAGCCCGATGAGCAGGCAAACGGCGATCCAGGCGAATCGCCGCGCAGGAGTCGTATGAGAAGGTTGAGGATCCATGTTCATATAGACGCGAAAAGCGCCGGTGCCATTGTTTCCAACGACGCCGGCGCTGTGAAGACCG
>DASVRZ010000167.1:0-4874 GCA_036388355.1 Chthoniobacterales bacterium
TAAGTAAAGCGAGACGCCCGAGATATATAATGCGAATGCACAAGTCGGCGCCGCAATCAGGATCGGCAGGATGAGGTTAGGCTTTTTCATTTCCCAATGTGCAGCGGGGCGTGGAGAGGCTCAAAGTGGTCGTCCAGCAACGCATGCATGGGCTGACCGAGGAGGTCGCGGACGGCGGTTTCCCAGTGCGGATGATGGAAGATGAATCCGTCCCCCAACAGGCGCGATGGAATGACGCGGCGGCTCTTCAGAACCAGTTCCGTTTCGGTGCGCAGGAAGATCGCTCCGATGGCTAGCATCCACGCCGGGGTGGGCAGGCCGATGCTTTGGCGGTCCGCCTCCCGCAGCGTACGCATGAACTCGGCGTTTGGCAGCGGGTTGGGCGAACTAACATTGATAGCTCCCTCGAGGTGCTCGTTTTCGATGATCCATTCGAGTGCGCGGATGAAGTCCTGCCAGTGCACCCACGAGACGAATTGCCGTCCGTTGCCGAGCGTTCCTCCTAGCTTGAGCCTGGCGAGCCGGTGAAACGCTCCATAGACGCCGTCGCTGCCGGGGCCCATGACCATTGCGCTGCGCAAGGCCACTTTCCGCGTGTGCGGGGTGGGGGAGTCGTTCAGCGTTGCCTCCCATTTCTGGCAGACGTCCACGGAAAAGCCGCTGCCGATTTCGCCGGTGGCTTCGTCCATTTCACGGTCCTCCGCGTGCCGGTAGATGGTGGCGGAGCTGCTGTTGATCCAGAGCTTCGGAGGCTGGCTACAGGCGGCGATGGCCTGGCCTAGCACGGCGGTGCTTTGGAGGCGCGAGTCGTAGATGGCGTGGCGATTGCGGGCACTGTAGCGGCAATTCACATTGCGGCCTGCGAGGTTGATGATGGCGTCGGCGTTTTCCAGCTCGGCCATCCACGCGCCGGGAGTGATTCCGTCCCAGACAACCTGCCGGATGTTAGGAGCGTCGGCTTGCGGTTTGCGGCTGAGGACGACGAGCTCGTGTCTTTGCTGAGCGAAATGGCGGGTGAGGAGGCGTCCGAGATAGCCGTTGCCGCCGGGGATGATGAGTTTGAGAGTTTTCATTGGGTGATCCGGGCGGAGAGCTCCGCCCGGGCAGTTGGGTTGAGGTTAGTTTTTCCGCGGGGTGAGGATGGCTTGCGGCGGGACGGGTGGGGGAGCTTGTTGGAGCAAAGCCCGCCGGCGCATTTTGGTGAAGACGAGGAGGTTGAAGAAATGCATCACGCCCAGGACGAGCAGGACAACACCGACTTTGTGGCTGACGACTTCGAAGACGTCGCGGGTGTTTTCCACGAGCGCGCCGACTTTCAACGCCAGGGCGATGTAGCCGATGTTCACGAGGTAAAAGCCGACAACGAGGAGGTGATTGACGGAGTCGGCGAGCGGTTCGTTCCCGAGGAAGCTGTCCACGAGGAAGATGCGGCCGTTTTTCTGCAAGGTGCGCGCGACCCAGATGGTCATGCCGAGAGTGAGGACGAGGTAGATGAGATAGGTGATGGTGATGTAGTTCATAGTTCTTGTTGTGTGTGAAGTTTCAGGAAGATTTGGAAGATATTGTCGTGAAGAATCGGGGATTAGGTTATAGGGTCACCTCCTTTATTTGAGGAACTTGAGCGCCCAGGGCAGCACGACGCTTTGGTCGGCGCGGGCGACTTTTTCCATGACGTTGTCGGCCGTCTGGAGAAAGTTCAGAAGCGCATTCATCTGCGCAGTAAATTGAGCGGCTTCGGTGCCTTCGAGAGCTTCCGTTTTGTCGGCGACGTTTTGCAGGACTTCGATGGCGGGGCTAATCTCCCGCCGACGTCGTTCGCGGGTGATCGTGCAGAACATTTTCCAGACGTCTTTCTCAGCCTCGAAATATTCCTTCCGCTCGCCCTTGCGGACGACACTGCGGATGAGGCCCCAACTGACGAGCTCGCGAAGATTGCCGTTGGCGTTGCCGCGGCTGATCTTCAATTCCTCCATCACTTCATCGGTTGTCATTGCGAACGGCGCGGTGATGAGCAGCGCGTGAATTTGCGACATCGTGCGGTTGATGCCCCAGGCGTTTCCAATGGCGCCCCACTGGGAGACGAATTCGTCGCGGGCTTGGGCGAGGGGCGTGATGTCTTCGTTACTCATGCTGTAGTTCCAATAAATCCTGAAAGTTCGCGGCTGTCCAGCGGGAGTTTCTCTTTTTTCTCACGCGCAGCGCTTGCATCCAGCCGGAGATACACCGCGTCTAAAGAGAGTGATTACTTGCCAACCGCTCTTGTTCTTCCCTACGAATGACCATTGTGCGGCGCGTCCTCAACCTTCTCGAACTTCCACTCACACAGCGTCCTCATCACGCATGAGAGCCGTCGATGAAGCCGGGAAAAAGCTCGATATCGAGCTGCTGGAACGCGTGGCTAGGGGTGACGAAGCGGCGTTCACGCAGTTGTATGATCGCTTTTCCGCGCCGCTGTTTTCGTTCATTCGGCAGATGACGAATGATGATACCGAAGCCGAGGATGCGCTTTCTGAGGGTTTCGCCCAGATCTGGCGTCGCGCTTCCACCTACGATTCGCAACGTAGCGCGCCCTTCACCTGGGCGGTGATGTTGATTCGCAACAAGACGATCGACCGCCTCCGCGTCCGCAAACGAGTGGCGCGTGTGCGCGACGAGGCAGCGGCCCGCCTTACACCCGACGAGGATGTGGACGCGCAATCCATGCTGGCGCCGCATCTCAGGGAGCGCGTGCGGATGGTGCGGCAGATTATTTTGACGTTGCCCGATGAGCAACGGACCCCGGTGGAGATGAATTTTTTCGATGGGCTGACCCACGAGGAGATTGCCGAGCAGCTCTCCACGCCGTTGGGAACCATCAAGGCGAGGATCCGCCGTGCATTGCAGAAACTTCGCGGCGCCTGGAAGGAAGACGTATGATCGACGAGCAAATGGAAGAAATGGCTTCGCTTTATGTATTGGGCGAGCTGAAGGCGGAGCAAGCCGCCCGGTTTGAAGCGGAGTTGCTGGGCAGCGCGGAGCTGCAAGAGCATGTGTCGGCGCTTCAGGAGGATTTTGCCTGTTTGGCCCTGGCTGCTCCGATGGTGAAGCCACCTGCGGGTCTTCGGGCTCAGCTGATTCAGCAATTTCGGGCGGAGAACGTGCCTACGAAGGTCATCCGCGTCTCCTTTCTCCCGTGGGCAATCGCTGCCGCTCTGGCAGTGGCGTCCACGTTTCTTTTCCTCCAGCAATCCAAGCTGCAGAAGCAGGTTGCCGAGTTGAAAAGCCGCGATCTCCTGGCGCAGACGCGTGTCGCGGTGCTCCAATCGCAGGTGGAAACCTACGCGAGCGGTTCTGCGGTCGTTGTCTGGGACGAGAAAAATCAAAAAGGCATCGTCCGCTACGAAAAGCTCCCGCAACAGGAGGGACTCGACTACCAGCTTTGGGCTTTGGATCCCGCGCAGAAGACCCCTGTGGACGCGGGACTGATGCCCGTGGGTAACACCGGATCGAGCAAAGTAGAATTCCATCCCAGTGCGCGCGTCGGAAAAGGAACGAAGTTCGCCGTGAGCGTTGAGAAAAAAGGGGGCTCCAAAACACCTGCCGGCCCCGTTATTTTCGTCGGAGAGTGAGTCTTCTGCATCCGCGAGAGACTAACATTCCAGCCATTAACTCCAATTTCACCCCAAGTTTAGTATTTTTCGATTGTCATCCAAAGGGAACCCTCTCTATTTTCACACCCATATGAGCCGTTATTTGCCCGTCCTCCTCACCGCCAGCATTGCGCTGGGTTTTTCTGCCTGCGAAACCACCAAGCAGGAAACTGAAACCGAAAGTCGATACGGCAACAGCACGACAACTTCTTCCTCGAGCACCACGACGACTTCGGCGAATCGCCCGTCTTCAGACGGAATGCCGACTCCGACTCCGCGGCCGAAGAGGACCGACGTTGAGTCGAACCCTCCGACAACGACCGTTCAGGAAAACACCACGAGCGTGGAGCCGGCCGCCACTCCGATGCCGACTCCTGTCGTTCAGGACTACCCGACCGCTAAAGCTGTCGAAGGCAAGCCTGGCTTCGTGAATAGTCCTTTCGGTGGCTCAGGCATCGTCGACGTGCGCGGATATCCTCCCGGCACCGAAGTCAAAGATCCTTACACGGGGAAAGTTTTCCTCGTTCCTTAATCTTCTCGCCCGCGAAAAGACTGCTCAGAAAATCCTGAGAGTCTAAGCGTGGCGCAGGGCTTCCGACGTGTCCACACCCGTGCCTTATCGGGAAATAGCCATTCTTGGCCCGGGGCTTCTGGGAGCTTCTCTCGCGCTGGCGCTCAAAGATCGAGCCTGCGTTCGACTCTGGGGCCGCCGGCCGGAATCCATCGCGGAGGCGGAAGAACGCGGAATCGCTCCATGCTGCACCACGATGTTGTCGGAGGCGGTGTCAGGCGCTGATTTGGTCATTTTCGCCACACCGGTGGAAGTCATGGGGGGAATTGCCCGTGATCTGCTTCCTTTTCTAAGTCCCGGTGCGGCAGTTACCGACGTGGGCAGCGTCAAAGGACCCGTCGTTGCAGAACTCCAGCCCATCTTTGGAGCTCATCGCTTTCTGGGGAGTCACCCGATGGCCGGATCCGAACAATCCGGCAGCTCCGCCGCTCGCGCGGATCTTTTCACAGGAGCTGCTTGTATCCTAACCCCAACGAAGCAAACGCCTCCGTCTTTGCTGGAAGACATCACGGCGCTTTGGCAGAGCCTGAATTGTGAAGTCCACCTCCTGACGCCGGAACTGCACGATCGGCGCATCGCGTTGATCAGCCACTTGCCACATCTGCTGGCCGCGTGCCTCGTGAATACCGTGGCTGATGCCGATCCCGCCGCTTTTCCGCTGTCAGGGCAGGGGT
>DASVRZ010000168.1:0-11837 GCA_036388355.1 Chthoniobacterales bacterium
CGTTTCGCGACCGATCTCGCCAACGGTGACCAAGTCGCGCAGCTGAACGCCAGTTCCACAGTAGATTTCGCATATGCCCTCGACGACGGCAACCGCTTCCGCTGCAGCATCTTCCGTCAAAAAGGCGTCATCGGTCTCGTGGCCCGTCTGATCCCTGGCACCATTCGGACTTTGGAAGAGATTGGACTGCCTGCCAGCGTGCGGGGATTACTGGACTTGCCACGCGGGCTCGTCCTGGTCGCGGGCCCGACCGGCTCGGGAAAAACCACGACGCTGGCCGCAATGCTGGATGTGATCAACCGCACGAAAGCGTGTCACATCGTCACGGTCGAAGATCCGATCGAGTACTATCATTCCCATCAGCGGGCGATCATCAATCAACGGGAGATCGGAGTGGACGTCCCTGATTTTGGCGACGCACTTCGACGTGCGTTGCGGCAGGATCCCGATGTGATCTTAGTCGGCGAAATGCGCGACCTAGAAACAATCGAAGCAGCGGTCACTGCCGCAGAAACGGGCCATTTGGTGTTTTCCACCGTCCACACCACCGGCTCGGCCCGCACGGTTGATCGACTCATTGACGCTTTTCCGCCCGAGCAGCAGGAGCAGATTCGCGTGCAGCTCTCGATCAATCTACGGGCAGTCGTTTCGCAGTTGTTACTGCCAAAAAAGGACGGCACCGGCCGTGTGGCGGCTTTCGAAGTGATGATTAACACGCCCTCGATTGGAGCGTTTATCCGCGAGGGAAAAACCTTCCGCATTACCAACGACATCCAAACGGGCGCAAAGCTAGGTATGAACACCCTCGATTCTCACCTTGTGCAGCTCTATCTTGAAGGCCTCATCAGTGAGGAGGAAATGCTCGGAAAATCGCAGGATCCCGGCGGGCTGAAACAACTCCTGCAAGGCCGACGGCCTCAGCGTTAGGCGCGAGCCGCACAGTTGCTCGTTTTTATTACGCAAAATGCTTTTCCCAGCTGGCAAAAAAACTATTCTGCGGGAAGTTTAGTCCACCCCGCAGCTCCAGAACATTATGAATGCAAAATTGGTCACAGACATGCTCGTCGAAAACGGCGTCATGACCCGCGTGCAAGTCGAAGATATCCTTCAAGAGGCCGGCCACAGCGGGAAACCCATTGAGCAAGTGCTGGTGGATTTCGGCTATTACGAGAATACGGCGGCGTTTCTGATGAAGGTTGCGGAAAATCTCGGGACGGAATACTACGATCTCAACGATGTCGTAATTCCCCACGAAACACTGCGCCTCATTCCTGCCGGTCTGGCGCGTTTGCACGGGGCATTGCCATTAGGCGAGCAGGACGGCTCCATTCTCATCGCGTTGTCCGATCCGCTGAATGGCGACACCGTCGAGGAACTGCGTTTTGCCGCGAGCCGCGACATCCGGGTCGTCGTAGCGGATCCTATCCGTGTCGATGAGTTGATTCTGTCCAGCTACGGCAGCGATTCCGCGTCGATGAGCGACATCATGGCGTCGTTTGGCGGTGAGGAACTTCAGCTGCTCGAGAGCGTCGGGGCAGGCGGAGGTGAGGCGGAGGCGAATGCCACACCGATCATTAAATTTGTCGATCTCATTCTCTATCAAGCGATTCAGGATCGCGCGAGTGATATCCATTTTGAGCCCTTTGAATATGAATTCAAGATTCGCTACCGCGTGGACGGAGCGCTCTACGAGATGGCGCCGCCGCCGCGGCACCTGGCATTGCCTGTCATTTCACGCCTCAAGGTTTTGGCCAACTTAAACATCGCAGAACGCCGCTTGCCTCAAGACGGCCGAATTCAGAAGACGATCGCTGGACGTGCGGTCGATATGCGTGTCTCGACTCTGCCCACGCAATTCGGTGAGAGCGTCGTGCTTCGTGTTTTGGATCGCAGTTCCGTGAATCTGGATCTGGAAACGTTGGGCATGCCCGAGCCGCTTTATCAGTACATTCTGAACACGATTGAGAAGCCGAATGGCATTTTCATCGTCACCGGTCCGACGGGATCTGGAAAAACCACGACGCTGTATTCCTGCTTGCGGAGAATCAACACGATCGACTCGAAGCTGCTCACTGCCGAAGACCCCGTTGAGTATGACATGGAAGGCATCATG
Organism: Chthoniobacterales bacterium; assembly: GCA_036388355.1. Classification (GTDB taxonomy): domain Bacteria; phylum Verrucomicrobiota; class Verrucomicrobiia; order Chthoniobacterales; family DASVRZ01; genus DASVRZ01. Next base: position 2,114 of record DASVRZ010000168.1, read on the forward strand.
CAAGTGCCCGTCAATGAGGGCATCGGCTTGAACTTCGCTCGTGTTTTGCGCGCCTTTTTGCGTCAGGATCCCGATCGCATCATGGTGGGTGAAACACGCGACTTGGAGACGGCACAGATTTCTATTCAAGCTTCGCTTACGGGCCACTTAGTGCTCACAACGCTCCACACGAACGACGCACCCGGCGCCGTAGCTCGTTTGATCGACATGGGAGTCGAGCCGTTTCTCATCTCAGCCGCTTTGGAAGGTGTTCTTGCGCAGCGCCTGATTCGGAAGATTTGTCCTCAATGCCGCACGCCGTATGAACCGAGCGAAGCGCTGCTTGCGCAGCTAGGACTCTCGCCCCATGAGATCGGCGACAAGAACTTCTATTACGGAAAAGGCTGCGATTTTTGTAACAACACCGGCTACAAAGGCCGCAAAGGCATCTACGAGTTGCTCGACGTTACCGATCCGATTCGCGAAATGATCAACCAGCGGGCGCCTTCTCTGGTCTTGCGGCAAAAAGCGATCGAGCTTGGAATGGTCACGTTACGTGAAGACGGTCTGCGGAGCATTTTCGACGGCGAGACCACTATTGAGGAAGTCGTCAAGTACACCTAAGAGCGGCTTTTTAAGCATCGACATTTTCAGCAGCAAAAGTTAACTTCCACCCAGCTGATTCAACTCACCCCCCCGATATGGCAAGATTCAATTACGTAGCTCTCGACGCGCGAGGGCAGGAAAACACTGGCGTCATCGACGCAGCCGATTCTAACGACGCGGTCGCGCAACTCCGACAATCCGGCTATTTCCCAACCAGCGTCCTTCCAGAAGGAGCCGGCGCTGCGGCCTCAAAGGCGGTCAAGAAAACTGCAGGCAAGATTGCTAAAACGGAAGCGGCGGGGAAGACGGGTAAGCCGCTCTTCAAAAAGACTAAAATTAAGCCAAAGATCTTGATGATCTTTACGCGTCAGCTGGCGACGCTCATTGACGCAGGTCTCCCACTGTTGCGCGGGTTGACTGTCTTGGCAAAACAGGAGCGTGATCCTGTCTTGAAGTCCACGATCACCCAACTGGCCGACACTGTGCAGGGCGGAAGCACCTTTTCGGAGAGCCTCGCCGGCCATCCCAAAATTTTCAACAAACTCTACGTCAACATGGTGAAGGCCGGGGAGTTGGGCGGTGTGCTAGAGCTCGTGCTGATCCGTCTGGCGGAGTTCCAGGAGAAGGCTCAAAAGATCAAAAACAAGGTTATGGCCGCCATGATGTACCCCGTCATCGTGCTCTTTATCGCGATCGTCATCATGGGTTTCCTCTTGGTCTTCATCGTTCCGAAATTCGAGCAGATCTTCAAGGAGATGCTCGGTGGGAAGCCTCTTCCGGGGCTCACCGTTTTTGTGATCACGGTTAGTAACATCCTCAAAGACAACATCCTGATTATTATACCGGCTGTTGTCGCGCTCGTGATCGGTTACAACTTTTTCGGGGCAACTCCTGCGGGTAAAGTGATCCTGGATCGCGTCAAACTGAAGATGCCGTTGTTCGGAGACCTGATCCGCAAGACGTCGATCTCTCGTTTCACCCGCACATTGGGAACCCTTGTCACTAGTGGCGTTCCGATTCTGCAGGCCCTCAACATCACTCGTGAGACGGCTGGAAACCAAGTCATCGCAGACGCGATTAACAAAGTTCACGATTCGGTGAAAGAAGGTGAATCGATTGTCCACCCGCTGGAAGCGAGCGGAGTATTCCCGCCGATGGTGATCAGTATGATCGACGTCGGAGAGGAAACCGGGCAATTGCCGGAGATGCTTCTGAAGATCGCCGAGGTTTACGATGACGAAGTCGATAACGCCGTGGGAGGTCTCACGTCTTTGCTGGAGCCCATCATGATCGTCTTCCTCGCTGTGGTCGTCGGAACGATCGTCATTGCTCTTTTCCTGCCGCTGATCTCCATCATCAGCACCATGCAGGCAGGTTAATCGGAGCTAACTTATGCTTACCCCCAAGCGGCATCCCCGGAAAGCGAGTGCTTTCACTCTAGTAGAGTTGTTAACCGTTATGACCATTATCGGCATCCTCGCTGGTCTGGTTCTCGGCACCTTCAAATTCACTCAAGAGAAGTCTGCCCGGGGACGTGCTGAAGCTGAGATCAAAGCGATGGAAGCTGCGATCACAGCCTACCAGATCGAAAATGGAGAATTTCCCCGTCTCGGGGACGACGGAGCGACTGACTCTTTGGATGCCAAGACAAACGGAGATCCAACGTCTCCCGGATACAAAGAGTCGAACCTCCATCTATACAAGCAGATCACTGGAGACCTCGACGGGGATCTCTCCACCAAGCCCACCACGAAGCAGTTTTTCGAGTTCAAGCCTAACCAGTTGAGTTTCAGCGACAGCGGAAAGACTAAAGTGAACGGAATTGTGGATCCGTGGGGAGCCTATTATGGCTACTCAACCGCCAACGCTCAGGACTCGAGCAAAGGGTATAATCCTACTTTCGACCTCTGGTCCACCGGCGGGAAAACCGGGGTGCCTGCGACAGATGGCCAAAAATGGCTGAAGAATTGGTAGGATCTGCAGATTTTCTGCAAGATCTTCGGAAAACATTTGCCAAAGACGCCAACATCGTCTTTCTTCGACACCCCAGCGCGAAAAAGAAATCGCACCGTTGGTCCCTGGGCCTCAATCTTCGATTGTTGGCCATTTGCGCCAGGGGTAACCCGGTGAATAGAAATAATACATCCCATGCCCGTTCGTTTAGGTCGTTTTGAAATGCCGAAGTCCCTCACTAAAGATGAGGCGATCTCCACCGACACATTTGCCAAATTCATCGCTGAGCCTTTTGAGGCTGGTTATGGCCACACCGTCGGCAACTCTCTCCGCCGCGTGCTCCTCTCCTCTTTGGAAGGTGCGGCTATCACTTCCGTAAAGCTCAACGGTGCTCTCCATGAGTTTGGCACCTTGCCCGGCGTCGTCGAAGACGTCACCGACATTGTTCTTAACCTGAAGAAGGTTAAATTCACTGCCCACGATCACGAAGTCCGCAACCTCACCATCTCGGTGAACAAAGAAGGTGCTGTCACTGCGGGAGACATCCAATCGAGCAACCAGTGCGAAGTGCTGAATCCGGACCAAATCATCTGCACGCTCGACAAGAAGCAGAAGTTCGAAGCGGAACTCGAAGTCAAAGTTGGCCGCGGTTTCGCCACCGGCGACGAGAACAAAACTCCTGATCAAGCCATCGGAGTCATCGCGATCGATTCCATCTTCTCTCCTGTCACTCGCGTTAAATATTCCGTTGAAGCGACCCGTGTTGGCCAGCGCACCGATTACGACAAGCTCGTTCTCGAGATCTGGACCGATGGCCGTATCACTCCGGACGACGCCTTGCTGCAAGCTTCCGCGATCCTCCGCAAGCACCTCGATGTGTTCGTCAATTACGACGAGGACGCTGTAGAGTTCGACGAAACGCCTGAAGCCGTCAGCCAGGAAAACAGCCGTCTCAAGAAGCTCCTCAACATGAGCGTCAACGAAATCGAACTTTCCGTTCGTGCAGCAAACTGCCTCAACAACGCCAACATCACCACCGTCGGCCAGTTGGCTCAGAAGACCGAAGCGGAGATGCTTAAATACCGCAACTTCGGCAAAAAATCCCTCAACGAAATTAAAGACAAGCTCGTTCAGCTCGGCCTCGGCTTGGGCGTCAAGTTTGAAGCCGGCTTGGTCGACTTGCCGAGCGAAGCTTCCGTTGATTAATCTCAGGAGACATCCACCATGCGTCATCAAGTAAAAACCATCAAGCTCGGCCGTAAGTTCGAGCACCGCAACGCGCTGCTCGCCAACCAGGTTTGCAGCCTCATCGAACACAGCCGGATCAAAACCACTCTCGCTAAAGCCAAGGCTGTCCGCCCGCTCGCCGAGAAAATGGTCACCCTCGGTAAAAAAGGCTCACTCCACGCCCGCCGCACCGCTCTCGCAGTGCTTCGCCAGAGCGACATCGTCAAAAAATTGTTTGATGAAGTTGCTCCTCGCGCTGCCACTCGTGCCGGTGGTTACACCCGCATCATCAAACTCGGCCAGCGCATGAGCGATTCTGCTCCTGTCGCATTCCTCGAGTGGGTTGATACAGCAGTGGTTGCCGACGAAACTCCTATCGTTGAAGAAGCCGCTCCTAAAAAGGCGAAGGCTCCGAAGAAGGCCACGGCTGAAAAAGCCCCTGAGCCTGAAGCGACTCCCGCTGCTGAATAATCCAGCAACCCTTTAACAACGAGCCTCCCTCGGAATTTTCCGGCGGAGGCTCTGTTGTTTTCTCCCGCTTCCTTTTGCGGGTAAACGCTCGCACCAGTCACTCTTTTCTCCGCCATGCTTTCTGAGATCAACCGCCGCCGCACCTTTGCCATCATCTCTCACCCGGATGCCGGCAAAACGACGCTGACCGAGAAGCTTCTGCTTTACGGCGGTGCGGTGCAGCTCGCCGGATCCGTCACCTCGCGGAAAAACCAGCGTGCGGCGACTTCAGACTGGATGGAACTCGAACGGAAGCGCGGCATCAGCGTGAGCTCGACCGTTTTGCAGTTCGAATACGGCGGCTACGCAGTGAACCTGCTCGACACCCCCGGTCACAAAGACTTCTCCGAAGACACCTATCGCGTGCTCACGGCCGTGGACGCCGTCGTCATGGTCATCGACGCGGGCAAAGGTATCGAGGCTCAGACGCGGAAGCTCTTTGAAGTTTGTCGCCGCCGTGGCGTGCCTATTTTTACCTTCATGAACAAACTGGATCGACCCTCGCGGCCGCCTCTGGATTTGTTGGATGAATTAGAAAGCGTGCTAGGCATCGGCGCCTACCCGATCAACTGGCCACTCGGCGAGGGCGTGCAATTCAAAGGCGTTTACGACCGCCAGAAAAAGGAAGTGCATCTCTTTGAGAAGACTCCTCATGGTGCTTACCGCGCCCCCGTTTCTATCGCGGGCATCGATGACCCGATGGTTGCGGAAACGCTCGCTCCAGACGTTTACGCCAGCGTGCAGGAAGAGCTCGAAATGCTCGAGATTGCCGGTGAGGCTTACGATCACAACCGGGTGCTGAACGGGAAGCAAACCCCAGTGTTCTTCGGCAGCGCGATGAACAACTTCGGTGTTCAGCTCATGCTTGACGCGTTTCTGGCGGAGTCCACGCCTCCCGGACCGCGGGTGAGCCACGGAGAATACGTGCCGACCGATTCGCCAAACTTCTCCGGCTTTATTTTCAAAATCCAGGCAAACATGGATCCGCGGCATCGGGATCGTATCGCTTTCCTGCGGGTGTGCAGCGGGAAGTTCACCCGCGACATGTCCGTCATTCATGAGCGAACGGGAAAGAAAGTCCGTCTCTCTAATTCGCACAAGCTGTTCGCCCAAGAACGGGAGACGATCGACATCGCTTACGCAGGCGACATTCTCGGATTGGTCGGCTACTCGGAATTCGGTATCGGCGATACGCTCACGGAAGAACCCGGAGTGGTTTACCGCGAGATCCCGCGTTTCCCGCCGGAGTGCTTCGCGTTTTTGCAGAACCCAAACACCGGCAAATACAAACAATTCCGGCAAGGCCTGGAGCAGCTTCTGCAGGAAGGCGTCATCCAAGTTTTCCACCTCAACGACTCGGTCATCAAAGTCCCGCTGCTAGCTGCGGTGGGTCCGTTGCAATTCGAGGTCGTGCAATATCGTCTGGAAACAGAGTACGGAGCCGAATCGCGTTTGGAAACGGCCACATGGAGCATCGCGCGGTGGTTGTCGCCTGAAGTGGATTTGGAAACTCTGAAGCTTCCCACCGGCGTTAAGTTGGCAACGGACGCTTCCAACCTGCCCGTGGTGCTTTTTCCCTCAGCCTGGACGCTGAAATATTTCGGGGAAACGAATGCCGGTGTCGAACTCTTCGATATTCCGGTGCAGCAACTGACGGCGTGAGGGGCTGAGCAACCCTGTCGCTCACCTGAGCTGTAACTCAGGTCGGCCATGCTGCCGCGTCTACCGCGCGAGTTGCCGCGCGAGGCACACGACGCCCCATCTTCTGCGCTGCTGGCAGGATCTTTTACGCTGTTCGGCCAATCTCACGTGCTACACAGGCGATTTCATCCACTGGACGCCCCAAAATATGCACTCGACACGGCGAAATACGCACTGGATGCGTCATCTTGCGCGCTTTCGGCGGCATTCTTTAGCCAAACAGCGGAGCGTCGTCTAGTTTGGGGCCAGGAAGCTGTGGCCGGGGCCAACTGAGCTGGTGACGCTTCGCCTCGCGATTTACGGCAACAGGGTTGCCGAGGCGGACAGGCTCCGCTGCCTCCGACCCCGTCCCTGACCGCGGCTTAGCTGAGACTGGCAGCGATTTGCCGAGCGGCCGAAACGGGGTCGGCTGCCCCGAGGATGGGACGGCCAATCACCAGATAATCCGCTCCCGCCTTTACCGCTTCGAGCGGCGTCATGACCCGTTTCTGATCCTGCACCGCCGCTCCAGCCGGACGGATGCCTGGGATCACCAATTTCATGGCCGATGGAATCCGCAGGCGCAGGAGACCGATCTCGTGAGCGCTGGCCACGAGCCCGCCCAAGCCCGATTCCGCAGCACTCGTTCCCAGCTCTCCGACTTGAGTCGGCACGTCCCGCTGGACGCCCATTTCTGCCAGAGTCTCTGCGTTCGAACTCGTGAGAACCGTTACGCCCAGCACAACCGTGGATGAACCTGCCGCTCCGGCTGCTGCCGCCTGCAACATTTCCCGTCCCCCGCCTGCGTGCACGGTGAGCATCTGCACATCGAGGGCGACGGCGGATTCCACCGCGTGACGCACGGTGTTCGGAATGTCGTGAAATTTCAGGTCAAGAAATACGCCGCCGCCGAGTGACCGAATCTGCCGCACGATGTCTGGCCCGCACGCCGTGAAAAGCTGAAGCCCCACTTTGAAAAGACCCACTTCGCCGGAGAGCTGTTCCACCGTGCGCATCGCTGAGGAGGCGTCCGGTAGGTCGAGAGCGACGATGATTTTCTCTTTTGCCGACACGGGGTTTACGGAAGAATGCATCCGTCTATGAAGCGTTTTGCCCCGGCTAAAATCAATCTCTCTCTGGAGATTCTCGGGAAACGCACGGATGGATTTCACGATTTGCGCAGCCTCTTCCTACCGATCTCGTTGCTGGACGAGCTGACTTTTGAGTCGGCGGAGGCCTTTTCCTTCACGTGTTCCGATTCGGGCGTGCCCGTCGATGAAACCAATCTCGTCGTTCGTGCGGCCAAGGTTTTCGGGAACGGTGAACTTCCGAAGCTGGCCATTCACCTGGAGAAAAACATTCCCCACAGCGCTGGGCTGGGGGGCGGTAGCAGTGATGCAGCGACAACCTTGCTCGCGCTGAATGAGCTTTCAGGAAACATGCGTTCTCTCCCCAAACTGGAGGACCTCGCCGCTGCGCTGGGTTCCGACGTGCCGTTTTTCCTGCATCGCTCCGCCGCCTGGTGCGAAGGCCGCGGAGAGGTTGTCCGTCCTGTCCCGACACCAGACAATTTCTTCATCCTCCTATTTAAGCCGCCATTTGGCGTGCCGACGCCCTGGGCGTACCAGAAACTCGCAGAGAGTCTTCCACTTCCCGGCGTTCCGATGGACGCACAATCTACCGCGGCTGGAACGCTCGTTAATGATCTGGAGCGGCCCGTCTTCGCGAAATACCTGCTGCTGGCCCTCGTGAAGCAGTTCCTTCTGGAGCAACCCGAGACCCTCGGCGCACTGATGTCCGGCTCTGGCTCCACGATGTTTGCGCTTACCCAAGATCGAGCTGGAGCAGAGCTCTTGCGGGCACGCTTGCTTGAGGAGTTTGGCCCGAATAACTGGACGGCGATCACCACTCCTTACGTTCTATGAACCTAAATCCAACCAACTGGATTGCCGCCCTGCTAGTGAGCTTCTTGCCAGCCATTGGAGCGACGAATGCCGATAAGCCGGCGGTGGTGCTGCTTCATGGCATCCACGACTCTGGAGCAAAGATGAAATGGCTCGCGCACCAGTTCGAGCGCTCAGGCTATGAGACTTTCTGTCCATCGCTGACGCCTGCCAACGGTCGGAGTTCCCTTGAGGAACTGGCTAAGCAACTTAACACCGTGGTCAACGAGCGGTTCGGAGCCGCGCGGCCGCTGCACGTCGTCGGGTTCAGCATGGGCGGCCTGATTTCGCGCTGCTGGGTCGCACAACACCCGGAGCGGGTGGTTACTTTTGCCACCTTGAGTGCGCCGCATAATGGAACTCTGTTCGCATACGTTAACACTCTCCCCGGGGTGCGGCAGATGCGGCCGCGCAGCCTGTTTCTCACAGAGCTCGCGCGAAAAGACGACGCCTTCGCTTCGCTGCACCCGCTATCGTTGTTCACGCCTCTTGACCTGATTATTGTTCCTGCGACGAGTTCCCGTTGGAAAGTCGCAAAGAACGAAGCTTCCTGGCAGCTTTTTCACCCGCTGATGGTCTTTAGCCCGGCCATTTTTCGCAGGCTGCTGCAGAACATGCAGACCGGTGAAAACCCGACGCTCTAACGCCGGGCCATCCGGATGAAGAGGTAGGTTCCCAAGCCGATGAAGAGGAAATTGGGCACCCAGATCAGCCATTGAGGATAAAGCGCGGGGTTGTTGCGCGCGTTATCGGCAACCATGATGAAAACGAAATAGGCCATCGCCACGGCGAGGCTGATGCCGAAGCCGATGGACGTTTCGCGGCGGTGCGCAGTAATTCCGAGCGGAATGCCGACAAGTGCGAGGGCAAAGCAGCCCAGCGAAAGCGAGTAACGTTTGTTCAACTCGGTGAGCGTGGCGCTTTTTCGCTCCGCGGTGTTGTCGCCATCCAACGCGGCTTTGAGTTCGTCCAAAGTGAGCGTCGTCAGGCCGCGCCGCTTCTGGTTTTTCTCGTAGAGTTGGGTGAGCGAAATGGGGAGAACGCCTTCCTCCATGGTGATTCCCTGGCGGATTTTGTGGATGTCGCCCGGGTCGGTTTGGTCGCGTTCTTCGTAGATCGCATTGCTTAGCCGGAGCAGCACCCGCTCTTCTGCGAGATCCAGTTCGAGGCTGCCTTCGCGGGCCGAAACGACGCGGATCGGCTTGTTCGAATCGTCGATCTCGTAAACCTGAATGTTGCGCAGCTTGGTGCCGTCTTTCTGGCCGACGTAGATTTTCCGGCCGGGAAATTGATCGATGATCCGGTCGCTGCCGAAGAGCGACAGCGGGTCACTGGTAGCGACGTCCTTGAGCGTTTCCTTCATCTGCTGCTGGGCGCGCGGAGCAACGGTGGTGTTGATCCAGAAACAGAAGAGTGAGAGCAACATTGCGGTGCCAACGACTGGCGCGCAGACGCTCATCACACTCACCCCGCAAGCTCGCATAGCGATTAATTCGTTTTCCGCGGAGAGCCGGCCATAGACGAGCAGCACCGTGGTGAGAAACGCCCACGGAATCGTGTACATGAGCGAAAACGGCACGATGTAGGCCACAAACCGGCCGACGAAGACGAGCGGGAAGTCGTGGTTGACCAGTAAATCCAGCACCTTCGTCATGAAGGAACCCAAGATGAAAATGCCGCTCAAGACCGAAACCGCGATCAGGAATGTGACCAGAACTTGGCGGACAACATAGCGGTGGAGGAGTTTCATCGGGGCCGGGCGCAAACGATGATTCGGGCGAGAATCGTTTGCAAGAAGATTGGACCGCTGTTAAAAACTCCCCCAC
>DASVRZ010000169.1:0-3071 GCA_036388355.1 Chthoniobacterales bacterium
CTCGTCGGAAGCAGCGGCAACACACAGAGAAAGGCTGGGTAGAGCCAGCGGCGTTTGTCCACCATCGAGAGATTACCCTCCGTCCACAGTCGCACTGCGGTATGCCAGTAAGATCCGCCGTCTGGTCCGTAGTAAGCCTCCGGAATGGAATACATGAGCCAAACCCGCAGGATGAGCCCGGCGATCAATCCCGGCAGACAAAGCAGCAGGACCGTTTTCCAAAGGAGGGAGGGCAGGGAGTGTTTTTCCACGGGACTAGAAGTAGGACAGATGGCTCTGTGATGTCGAAAGGGATTTTGCATCTGGTGGGACCTCAGATGATGGTGCCGCTGTGAAATGGCTCTCCTTACTCCTGCTTCTTTTGGTGTCCACTCTCGAAGCTGCACCGCTCCGGTTTGATCTGGAAAAGGACACGTTCGCCTTTGGCAATGAGACACTGTGGGCCTATGGGAATCAGCGTCGGGACGCGGGAAGTCCTGTAATCGAAACAGGGAGGCCTTACTCGCGCCGCTGCTTTGTCATGGTCCGGGCAGCGATCCAGTTTCATCAATTTGCGGAGTTTGCCCCAGCTCAGAGCCGCGTTTCGGAGGCGGAATACCAAAAGCTCGTCCGCAGGATCAGCCGCATCCCGGTTTCGCAAAAAAGAAATCGCGCGAGAATTTCCATTCCGGGATTCGCAGATTTGCAAAGTTTCTCAAAAGCTTACCCGGCTTTGTTGCAGGAGAACCTCGGGAACTGGTGGCCGACGTATCTGCGCATTGGAAACTGGCGGATGGGCATGCCTTTCCCCCGCTCGCAGCAGGCTGGAGTCGCCAAGCGGCTGGTTGAGGCGCTGGATTCCGGCTCTTTGTCCGCCATTTATATCACGCGCTTTAAGCCGCTGAATCATTGCCTGCTGGTTTATGGCTACGAGCGGACGTCGAACGGGATCAGTTTCTCTGTTTATGACCCCAATTTGCCGGGGAAGAAGTGCCTTCTCACCTTCGACAACGTCACCCGCAGTTTCGACTACCAGAAAACGTGGTACTACAAGGGCGGACGGATCAATGTGATCCGCGTTTATCACTCCCGGTTGTTCTGAGTAACCGTTTAAGCAAGTTCATGGCGATTTTCTAAGAATAAATCCCGCCCGGCACAGGAATCGCTTTTTAGACTCCTGAAATGAACCCGACATTATCTAGTCTCGAACAGGAGCAGATCCTGCAAACGATCGAGATGTTTGAGCTGATCACGCAATCGAATCCGGATGACTACCAATCGTTCGACATCCTGAAAGATGCATACATGAAGGTAGGTCGGGAAGACGAGGCCTACCAAATTTCCCGCAAGCTGGGCGAGACTTACATCGAGATGGGGCAGTATTCCTCCGCTCTCCTGGAGTTTGAAGCCATCCTCGGCCGCAATCCTTCCGATCTGGAAGTGCTGGCGAAGAAACAAGACGTCGAGGCGCGCATGGGCCAGAATGGCAACGGTCGCACGCCTAACGGCTCCGCCCTGACGGAGAAGGTCGTCAACGGCACCACGGTCACCAGTGCTCGTTCGGGCGGTGCCGCAGAGCCCTCCCTAATCGAGGTGCGTGATACGCAGCGGAATGAAACCGCCCTCCGCCAAGCCGGAGCCACTGCCGAAGACGGCGACACGGCGCTCACGAAATTTCTCATTTATCACGGCCTCTGCCCGAACAAGATCGCCAAGGCTGCCTTGGAACGAGTGAAAGAGCGCAACGAAGCGCGCACCCCGGGCACTCTGCCCTCCTCGCTTCTCGAAGAGATCTGCACCGACGCCAAGATCCCGATCGACACGCTTTACTGCGATCTGCTCGACAAGGTGAAACTCGCCTACGTGCCGCTCGAAATTTACGACGTGGACCGCTCCATCGTTAAAATGCTGCCGGAGGACATCACCATCGGCCGCCTGGTTCTCCCTTTCGACATCATGAGCCGCACGCTCATGATTGCCACCTGCAATCCCTTCGACGTCGCGGCCAAGTCAGCCGCCCAAAAGATGCTCGACTATAACATTCAATGGTACGTCGCCACGCCCGCTGCAATCGCGAAGGCTCTCACCGACGTCTACAAACTAGACAAACCCGACCGTGGCCACCGCTAGAAAAACTACCAAAATTGCTGTGAAATCCTTCGGCGAACGCATTGCTGACGTATTGATCGATGACGGCCTCTTGTTGCCTAGTCAGCTCGAGGAAGCCGTCGAATTGCAGAAGAAAAGCGGCGGACGCCTGCTCAAGATCCTGACGGAGAAACAATTCGTCAACGAGCAGGACATGGCGCTCGGCATGGGTCGTTGCCTCGATACGCCGCCGATCAACATGGCGAAAATCCGGGTGCCGGAGAGCATTATGTCTCTCATTCCGAAGGACATGGCGCGCAGCTTCAAGCTGGTGCCGATCTGCCAACTGGACACGAAGCTTTTCGTGGCCATGGCCGATCCGCTCAACGTGCTCGCCATCGACGACGTCCGCCAGCGCACCAAGTTGGAAATCGTTCCGATGATCGCCACGGAGAAGAGCATCATGGACGCGCTCAGCGGCGTTCACGGTGGCAGCTCTACCGCCATGGACGAGGCGATGCGCACCGCCGCCAGCATGTCCGAAGAGGACATCGAGGTCACCGCGAACAAGAAGGACAAAATCGACCTCGACCGCATGGCGGCTGACAGCGAGGAAGCTCCGGTCATCAAGATAGTGAACCTGATTCTCGTCCAAGCGCTCAAGGAAAAGGCGTCCGACATTCACTTGGAGCCATTTGAGAAAACCCTGAAGCTCCGTTACCGAGTGGACGGCGCCCTGGTCGAAGCCAGTTCACCGCCCAAGGCGCTCCAGCTTCCAATCGCTTCGCGTATCAAAATTCTCGCCGGTCTCGATATCGCTGAGCGCCGATTGCCGCAGGACGGACGTTTCCGCATTACCGTCGGCGGCAAGGATGTCGATTTGCGTATTTCTTTCCTCCCCACGGTTTACGGAGAGAAGATCGTTATTCGTATCCTCGATAAGAGCGCTCTCGCTGGTTCCGTTGACAACCTCGGGATGGATGATTTCACTCTCGATCGTTTCA
>DASVRZ010000170.1:0-8059 GCA_036388355.1 Chthoniobacterales bacterium
ACTACTAGCTATCGCCAGCAGCAACCACTTTCCGGCGTGCTCTGGAACGCAAGTTTAAAGATGCCCGCACCCCACCTCAATCGCGGCCCATGCGCGTGAGGAAGCTGAGGATATACCAGAAGAGCAAGGCCACGCTGGCAAAGAGAGACAACGACGCCGCCACATGCTGACCCGGTGCATAGTTATGAATGAGGTTGCTCGTGTTATAAAGAATCGACCCCGAAGCGAACACAATCATCGCGCCGGAGAACCAAAGCCCCAGGCTGATCGGCAGGAAAAACGAAGCGGCGATCAACCCCAGCGCCACAAAGCCGCCCACCTTCAGAATGCCACCGAGGAAACTAAAATCCTTCTTGGTGGTAAAGGCCACCGCCGAGATTCCGACGACCATACCGGCCGTCAGCATCGCAGCCTGCGTGAGCAACGAGGCATCGCCCGTCATGATCAGCGCCATCGTAATGAGTGGCAGAAAGAGAATCGCCTCTGCCACCGTATAAAGTGCCAGCCCGGCATACTGCGTGAAGAGCGAAGTGCCGCTACTCGCCCACTTCTCCGCCACCCAGGAGACCAGCATAAAACCTGCAAGAATCATCAACCAGGAATAGCGGTGTTCCCCGATCAACTGCATCGCCTTCACCCCCAGCCCCATGTTGATCAACACCGTCTCCAACCCCACAAACAGCGCCAGCGCGCCCGCCAGGTGCGCATACGTCTTGCGAATAAAAGCCGCGCGCTCCACTTCTGGAAACTCGGCAACAGTGGTGTTATAGGGATTAATGTAGGAACTCATAAAGGTATGGTGTTTAAGGACAACCGTTCCATAGCTGCGCCGGAGTTTCCATGCAATGGAATTTCCGTGCGGGATTCTTTCCTCGGCGCCGACCCTCCAGCACCAGCCGTGCGGCCACCCTTAGCAGGCTCTTGCACTGAGATAACCAACCAAGAAGCCCACCCAAAGATTGTCGAAAGTAACCAAGCTGCCTCCTAAGGAGACTTTGGCAACGGGACATTCGCGGCGGTGAAGATGTCGTCCAAAGGCTTCTGGGTCCCGGTGATGCCTACCGACGTGAGGCGTTTCTTCCCCTCCCACACTGCGGCGCTGTTACACTCAAAGCAAATGATGAAATCATAGGTGCGAGTGGATGTCTTCACACGCAGCGCGTGCCGCGGGTTGAAACACTTCGCAATGAGGCCGTTGAAGTTCAGGATCGCGTCCATGAGACTTGTGACTGCTGCCCGACGCTGCTGAACATCCACGATGTTCGTCTTTCCCAGAATGCGCCAATGAACCAGCCGAGGGTGCGAATCATTCGCTTCCGCGGAATCCCCTTTTGGGTCCAGGGAAAACAACGTCACCTCCGTTGCCGACTCCAGCGCGCCAGCTAAGTGCTTGGGAAGCGCATTCTCCGGTCGCTGCCCTGATTTGGCAGTGAAAGGTGCGGCTAACAAAATCAGTATTAATAGAAGCGCTTTCATGACTATCTTGCCGAGGCGGCCGCATGTGCCTTCGTATTTGGAGACGTTGCTAGCTGGACCTCGCCGATGGAGAAAGGCTCCTCAGGAGACAATCCCATGAGCCCAGGACGCTGCCAGAGGACAGCAGAGGGTGCATACTTTGGATGATCCACCCGAATGCGGTATTTCATTGGGGAGTAACTGGAACTGAGTAATGAGAATTGAATACCGCGCGATACCTGGGTCGTAAACCGGCCCCGGCTATCCGACCTGGCCGCCGTATCAGGATACCCGTCGACGGCGACGGAAGCATCACGAACTGGGCGTTCGGTCTGGTGGTCAACGACACGACCGGCGACAGCGACCACGGGGACACGCTCGATCCAAAGAAAAGGGAAGGTACAGCCGGAAAATAGCAGTGTTAGAGAGATAGCAGCAGCGAAGATCGTTGTTTTCACAAGGTTATGGGGCGGAGCGCTACTAGGACTAGACATTGCCGAGGGGGAAAACGACTTTTTTGTGGCTGCCGTCGAAGACCGCACCCGAGACGGGTTCGCTCCCGGGGGACACACCACCATAGGAAGGATGGGTCACGAGGGGAAGTTCTACACCACCAGGCGCTACAAGTCACGGTCTCGCGGCCGTTGCCAGTGGAGGTGAGGGTGAAGAGCTTGAAGCCAGCCTGTGCGCCGGGCATGCATCGAACACCCGGCGGATGACATTTCGTTTCCATCGGATGGCTCGTTCTCAACGACGGCTGGCAGATCCTCTGCATCGGGAGGCGTGTCCCTACTGTGGGACCCACCACTGGACACAGAACCCCAGCGCCGCTTGAATTGTCGAGAGGTCCTTTCCCCGCCTAGGCGATAAATGGGATTCAGATTCCCTACAACGCAGGAGCTTTCAGTTATTTTCTGGCCCAATCGACGCGAATGAGTGACTCTACTTACCGAAAGCTACAAGAACCCGGCTTTCCCAATGTCTTCCCCCCTAAACCCCGGAATCAGGCGAAATATCGTTTCGTCGACTACCTGTTAGGCTCTTCTACACGTTCACTATTAAGGGATGTGATTTTAACATTTTCGCGGACTGCTCACAATTGTACCTCATGGACGATGGATGTTCGGCCCCTATACCCGGAGGATGTCACTAATGAAGATTAACGCAGTCTTAATCGTAACCGCTTGTAGCGTATTAGTCGGATGCGGTCAGGCGCCGCCGAACTTTGATGAACTTGCAGCATCCGTTCGGCGCAACAGGAACGAAACGTCCATCATTATTTCCGCCATTCAAAAGCAGCCGACGTTGCAGCGGCTGATCTGGTCAGATGGCAATGAGTTCATTACGATAATCGGTCGTGACGGTGAAGTTGCTGACGGATATCGCGAAGAGACGAAATGGCAGCCCGAGATTCAAGGGTGGATCAAACGGCTTAAAGCTTCGGGGTGCCATGGATTTGATGATGACAGGGAGATCGGCCTCACACGCCTCTACCTTGATATCCAGACCTACATTGCCGTGACGTCCCCCGGACCGTTCCGCGAGAAGTACTCCGCATGGTCTCGAGCGGGCGAAACGGATGAGGGGTATAGTTGCATTGACCTCGGACAGGGATGGTATTTAACTGCCGAGAATGAATAATTGCCCGCGCGCAGCAGCAGGAAGCCTCATGTCCTCACATACGCAGGAGCTTACGGCGCTAGGCGTCGCTCGTTTTCCTTGCCATCGACTTCATGAATATTATCCGTAACGGCTTTGCATCAGTATTAGGGTTGCTGTCTCTTTTCCTGATATGTGTCGGGTTGGTAATAGTCTATCATCAGGAACCAACGCCTCTTCTCGTCGAGATCTGTATATTTTTCTTCGCTCTCTGCCTGGCGGGAACCTGTATCTACTATTTTCGCCCCCGTGCACGATGGGATTCTCGACTCCTTTGCACAAATTGTAAGCAGGGCGGTATGCTTCGGCCCTCATCAGTTGCGGACATGCGGATTCATCTTCTGTGGTGGATTTTTGGAGGCTTCTTCGGGGCTCTTCTTTTTAGTTATGCGCGTAAGCGTATGTTCTATTGTGAGTCGTGCGCTAGGTCGTGTCGTATACGCACCGTTGGAGGGTGGGTTGCTTTACTTTGGCTAAGTTTTTATGCTTTTGGTATCATTGGCGGCTTTCTCTACGACAGCGCCTAACATGCCGTTGCAGCGAATTGCTCGGGCTCGTCACAGTTCCTGCTTGCGCAGGAGCCCCGCCTATCCCCCCGCATCGCCGAGCTTGAGGTTGTTAGACCTCTCTTCTCGCACTGGCGCGGTGCTGAAATGGCGTTGCGAAGCCATTCACAATTTCACCTTGCAGGGGTGGCTGTTGCCGAAATGACACCCGCAACTCACCCGTCGCTGAGCCGAGTTCAAGGCCGTTACCCGTCTCAATCATGCAAATAGACATGCTTAACAAACTTCCCAGGCTTGTAGCGGCGCTTGCCTTTCTTGTGGGTCTCTTCGGGTTCTCGATTTCCTTGCCACTCCTTACCGGTCTGAAGACCACGATGTTTTTTGTGCTAGGACTGACCTCGTGGGGCTTCTTTTTATGGCGAATGTTATGCAGCAGATTTACCGAGGGCTTTTACGCAGGATGGATATGGTCGGCCATTCTCCATTTGGCCTGCATCCCGTTGTCCCCGTTTATAGGCGGTGTCTTGGGAGTTAGCGGAGGGATCCTAGCACTGATCGCGCTTATGCTCGTGCTCAGTCTCGTGGGCCTTTTCTCAGACCTACGGCTGGGGGTCTCTCTCGCAAGTGACAAAGATGACCTGCCTCCCGATGCGTGATCTGCAGGGCCGTATGGCCCCGGCTCGTACAGTTGTCGATCTCAGCAAAGGAACCGACCTGCAATGGACAGTGCTCCATCGATCCACAAGCGGCTAGCCTAGACCTGTGCGCTCCCGGAGGACTGGCTCTCGGCGGGGTTCCAAAGGAACTCCTTCCGCCAACGCTCGCTTACGACTTCGCGGTGGTGGTTTTGGGTTTGGCTTTCGCTCTTGGTTTCGCGGCGGCTTTGGCCGGGGCGGGGGAGGTTTTGCGGGCCGCGGTGGATTTTAGCGCGGCGGTGGAGAGGTCGCGGGGTTTGACGGGGCGGGCTTTGCGCTCTTCGAATTCGAAGCCGACTTTGGCTCCTTCCAGTTTGAGGAAGGCGCTGAAGGGCTTGCCTTTTTTGCTGATGAAGCGCTTGAAGAGGTCGGTCTTGCCGTCGCGGAAGATTTTCACGGCCTGCTCGGCGGGGATGTTTTGCTGGAGGATTTGTTTGCCCATGCGAATGGGTTTCTCGCCTTCTTTCTCGGGGACGCAGAGGTAGTTGGTCTCGGTCTCGTAGATTTTGCCGAGCTCGGTTTCGCCTAGGAGGGTGGCGGTGGTGAGGTCGGGCGCAGCGTCGGCGTCGGCTTTCGGGAAGTCGAAGGTGGCTTTGCACTCCTCGTCGAGGATGATGCTGGCAGCGAATTTGCGGCCCATTTTGCTGACGAAGCCTTCGAGGGGGCCGACGCGGCGTTCGGTGAGGAGTTGCGCGACTTCTTTGGGCTCGAATTCGCGTCCGGCGACGCCTTTCCAGATGCGGAGCTGGCAGCTCTGGCAGGTCCAGGTGCGGTAATCTTCCTTATAGGGGCCGCCGCCGCATTTCGGGCAGACGACATCGAGGGTGAGGTAGGTGCCGTGGACGGTTTCGTCGCCGAAGCCTTTGACTTTATCGACGAGATCCTGCGTGAGGTGGCGGATGCCGCTCATGAATTCGGTGCGCGAGAGGCGGCCGGCTTCCATTTCTTTGAGGCGGAATTCCCATTCGCCGGTGAGCTCGGGTTTTGTTAAGACGTCGGCTTTGAGGTTTTTCAGCAGGGTGATGACGGAGATGCCTTTGCTGGTGGCGATGAGTTCGCGGCCGCGGCGCTCGAGGTAACCTTCGTAGAGGAGGCCTTCGATGATGCTGGCGCGGGTGGCGGGGGTGCCGAGGCCTTTTTCGCGCATGGCTTCGCGGAGTTCGTCGTCGTCGATGAGTTTGCCGGCGCCTTCCATGGCGCTGAGGAGGGTGGCTTCGTTGTATCGAGCCGGGGGGCGGGTCATGTTTTCGCGGACTTCGATGCGCTCGACGTCAGCGGTTTCGCCCGGTCTGACCGGGACGAGGGCTTTGCTGTTTTCTTCGTCGCCCGTTTTCTCGGATTCGGCTTCTTTGCCGTAAACGGCCATCCAGCCCGGATCGACGATGATTTTGCCGTCGGTTTTGAATTTTTCCCCTTCGACGGTGGTGACGCGGTTGGTGATTTCGAACTGCGCGGCGGGATAGAAGACGGCGATGAGGCGGCGGGAGACCATCTCGTAGATTTTCATCTGGAGATCGTCGAGGCCCTTTGGCGAGTTGCCGGTGGGGACGATGGCAAAGTGGTCCGAGACTTTGGCGTTGTTGAAGATGCGTTTGTTGGGGTGGACCCAGCCGCTTTTGAGGGCTTTCTCGGCGTGGGCGCTGAGGTCGCGGGCTTCGAAGCTGCCGAAGACGCTTTTGACGTTGCCGATGTAGTCTTCGGGCAGGTAACGCGAGTCGGTTCTCGGATAGGTGAGGACTTTGTGGCGTTCGTAGAGGGCTTGGGCGATCTGGAGGGTGCGGGTGGCGGGGAGTCCGAACCGGGAATTGGCCTCGCGCTGGAGAGTGGTGAGGTCGTAGAGCTGGGGCGCGATCTGGCTGGAGGGTTTCTTTTCCTCCTCGATGGTGCCCATTTTGCCAGTGCATTTGGCAGAGATGGTTTCCGCTTGGTCGCGGGTCCAGATGCGCTCGGCTTTGCCTTCTTCGTCCCCGCCTTTTTTGAAGGTGGGGTCAAACCAGCGTCCGCGATAGCTGCCGGCGGCGACTCCGAAATCGCCGAAGACTTCAAAATAGGGACGCTCTTTGAAGTTGCGGATCTTTTCCTCGCGCTCGACGAGGATGGCGAGCGTGGGGGTTTGCACGCGGCCAGCGGTGGTTTTCTGGAAGCCGCCGATCTTGGAGTTGAAGGCGGTGAGCGCGCGGGTGGAGTTGATGCCGACGAGCCAATCGCTCTCCGAGCGGGAAACGGCGGCGTCGGCGAGCGGCTGCATCTGGGTCTCGCTGCGGAGCTTGGCGAAGGCTTCCTGGATCGCGCCGGGAGTCATGGACTGGAGCCAGAGGCGCTGCGTCGGTTTGTTGGTGCCCGAAGCAGTGACGATGTTGCGGAAAATGAGTTCGCCTTCGCGGCCGGCGTCGCAGGCATTGATGATAAGGTCGATGTCTTTGCGCTTGATGAGGCGCTTGAGGACGTTGAGGCGGCTGGTGGTTTTCTCGATGGGCCGCAGGGCGAATTCGTCGGGCAGCACGGGGAGGTTGACGAGGCTCCATTTGCCGCGCTTTACCTCGACGCCTTCGGGGGCGCAGAGCTCGAGCAGGTGGCCGACGGCGGATGACACGACGTATTCGTCGTTCTCAAACCAGTCCGATTCCCGTTGCAATTTGCCGAGGACTTTGGCGATGTCCCCTGCGACGGACGGTTTTTCGGCGATGATGAGAGTTTTGCCCATGGTAATTGGAGAAATGTAAAAAGAAGCGCCGCCGAGAGATTGGACCGACAACAGGCGCACACGTTTAATCGCTCGTGGCCAAGGTTGCAAATTTCAATTTCAAAGCCCGCCGCCTTGCATTTCCTATTGTGAGGAGCCCGTTCCGCCCCCACGTTGCGCCATGTTTCCCCGATTGCTCGTCCTCTTAGCGGCTCTATTTCTACTCCCGAGCGTGCAGGCTCAGGAGAGTGACCCGGTTGCCCTGGAGCTCTTTGATGCGGCACTGGCAAAGGTGAAGGCGCAGGCTGCGCCCCTCCGGAAATGGCAATACCACCAGACGCTGACGACCCGGCAGTTTGATAGTGAGGGCCGTGTGACTGCCCGAGGCACGTGGAAATCCATCTTTCGCACGGACGAGAAGGATCCGATTGAGTATCTCTCCGAGGATCTCGAAGGGAAACTGACGTTTTTCCATAAGGAGCCGGAGAAACCAGCCAGGCCCGGTAAGGCTACCCCTACGCCTGCTCCGACGAAGACGGATGTGAACGATGACTCACAGTCGAACAATCGCCTCGAGTCTCTGGCGGTGGCGGTGGAGAAATATTCCCTGCGCGACCGTTACGTCTGGACGTGTCTGCCCGACGACAAGGCGGCGGGGGAAAAGGCGGCGATGATCGCGTTCCATCCGAAGCCGGGGCTGCCGGTGAAGACGCGGGAACAGCGGTTTTTCGCGCAACTCGCCGGGAAAATCTGGATCAGCCGGGAGGATTTTACGGTGCTCAAATCGGAGGGCGGGCTGTTGGAGCCATATCGGCTCTTTTGGATTATCGCCCGGATTACCAGGCTACAATTTGAATACGAGGTGGAGGCGAATCCGGCCAACCGGCTGTTGCGGAAGAGCAAGGCAAGCGCTGAAACCGTGGTCGCCTTCCCTTTCAAGAACGTCCACCAGAAGCACTCGCTCGAGGTGGAGAAATTTGAGCCCCGCACGCCTCGGAAGTAGGCGGCCTTCGAACTCGCCTGAAACTAGCGCCGCTTAGAAGCGGTTCATTTTCTCAGGA
>DASVRZ010000171.1:0-10126 GCA_036388355.1 Chthoniobacterales bacterium
TCCTCGACGGCAAAGACCTAGCGAACATCAGCAACGGAAAAGTTTTTATATCGCCGCTCTCTCCTGGACATTACATCTTCGAGATGGACGATAAGAAATCTGGCACCGCCGTCGACGTGAAGCCGGGAGACGACGTATACCTGAGATCGGAAATGGTTCCGAGATTTTGGAAAGGCGGAGGGAAGCTGACGCACGTTGCGCCACAACAAGGCGGCTACGAAGCAACTCGGCTGGATTTGCTCGAGCCAAAGAGAATTGAACCCCGCCTACCGATAAAAACTCTCTACTATTGAGGACAGCGTTACCGATAGCGGCGGGTAACTACGGAACACAACCTATAACTCACTTTTATCTTTTTCTTCGAACGTCCTTTATAGTGGCTCAATCTTCGCTGAGCTTGCACGCCCTCAGCACACATCATGAAATTTCACGCACAACTCTCCTCGCCGATTCTTGCAGTTTTGCTTCTCCTTCAAACTGCGGAGGCAATCACGATTCAGACCAACTTCCGAGACTCGGGGCAAACCCTTGGCACTTTCGGAACTGCTGGAGGAGCGCCGTCGAGTGCAGTGGGTGGCGGCAATTTGCAGTTGCTTGTTGAGGCAGCTGCCGACTATTGGGAGTCGGCTTTTGCTGATCCATTCGTCCTAACGATTGATTATGGCTGGTTCCCCCGTGCTTCCTCCGCCGCTACGCATCGCCTCGCGTCAGAGGGCGGCTCTCCCCACCGCGAAACGGCTGCCACCATTGCCTTTGATAACGATAGCGTTCTCTGGTTTCTTGATCTCTCTCCCCTCGACAACGTAGAATTTTCGACCTTCACAGCCTATCTCAATGACCTCGGTGGCGGATTGATGAACACGGGACGCGAATACACCGGCGGCAGTGGCTCCGCCGCGAGATTCGACCTCCTCACCACTGCAATTCATGAGGTTGGTCACGCGCTTGGACTATCAAATGCTAACAACGCCTTCCAAGAAACCGCTAGGGACTCACTCATCAACATCTCTGGCAACCTTCCATTTTCGGGTGCCGCCATTCCGATTGTATCGGGCGAAGCGCACCTGAACCTTGCTCACGCACTGCTGCGTCCATCAAGACCATCGGGAGTTCGACGCTTCGCGTCCGAGGCTGACATTCTGTCTAATGCGCAAATAAGCCAGTTTTCTCAAGTCAATCTAACGCCTGTCATACCCGAACCTGCTGTGTCATGTCTTCTGTCATTGACGTTGTTGCTCGGAGGGCTGCGCGCGAGTTGGAGTGCCTGTAGGGCAAATAAGCGGATTCCGAGATTGGCTTCTTAAGCTGGCTAAAAGAGAGCGCCTTAGGACTCAATTTGTTGATCCCACTCCTTCTCAAGGCTGTTGTGGAGATGATCCAACAACTCCCATTTGTCCTTGGATGGAAGATGCTCGATAGGGAACTCGATCTCCCCAAGTGTGCTCATGAATCCCTGTGGGCGGGTTCCAACGGCGTCGACTCCTTCTAAACCGCGTGTGCTGGAGTAAATCGAAAGCGGTGCAACTGGATTGGAGTCCCTGCTCCACCGGCGCGACAGCCTTCCTTGCCACCGATGCGAGAAGGTGTCGTCTACTTTCACAAGCGGACGAAGGCGACTAGCAGTTCGATGACTTTTCCAGGTGAGGTCGGCCATTTCGGGGGACGGTAGGGGTCAGGAGTCATTTTCGTTCACAGGGGCGGTAGTCCACAGGGGCGGTAGTCCACAGGGGCAAGGGCGACTCACCCATCATTATGACTTTGAAAGCTTTCTTCTTCATCACGGAATCACAAGTCTCTAGCGCACCGCTCGGCCGCTAGTTACCAGTGTCGCGTCCGCTTCGCAGAATGATCACTCGCATAAAGCTTTCTCTTTCGAATGCCTACCCGCGGAACTCGGGCAGCTTAAAAGTGCGAAGCGCGTGGTCGGGTTACCTGAATGCCAGCCGACCGCCTAAGACACGGGCAAACCCCGGTAGAAACACAGAGGACCTAGTTTCCTTTACGCGGGCCCGACCCTGCATTCTAGTATTAATGTTTTGAGTTATTTTCTGGCGAAGGCAAAGACGAGGCATTCTTCACCGCCCAAGCAACCGAGCTTTTGTTTTCCCCATGCTTCCCGTCCTTCCCCGATAATTCGGCGAGACTCCGTTCCTCTAACAGTTGTTAGATGGTCTGCCACGCCGTCCTCATTATGAAAATACCCGCCCTGCCTAGCCTCCTCATTATCATCGCTGCTTCACTTAGCGTGTGCGCATCGAGCGAAACACGACAAGCAAATCCTCAAGTGCTCGCGACGATGCTTATCTACCGGCCACGCGAGGTGGTGGGATCGGCTCTCCGGCCGACCATAGTCCTGGACGGCAAAGACCTAGCAAACATCAGCAACGGAAAAGTCTTTGTATCGCCGCTCTCTCCTGGACATCGTTCGAAATGGACGATAAGAAATCTGGCACCGCCGTCGACGTGAAGCCGGGAGACGACGTATACCTGAAGATTGAAATCGTTCCGGGATTTTGGAAAGGCGGCGGGAAGCTGACGCACGTTACGCCACAACAAGGCGGTTACGAAGCAACTCGGCTGGATTTGCTCGAGGCCAAAGAGATTGAGAATCCCGCCTACCAATAAGAAACCCGCTAACTATTGCGCTACAGGCATGTAGTGAGGTCAGGGGTATTCCTTGCTTGGTAGTTAACAGCTGATACCGCTCACACGTATGAAAGATCGGAAGCCTTCAGACCGAACCCGTTCTCCTGAATTTCCTCCGAAGGGAGCCGTAGATCCAGGGCGATGGGGTTCAATGAGATCGACGACCACGGACAGCGATATGCCTTCCCTAATGCTCGACTGACGCTGCCTAACCCTCGTGAAAGGTGTCAAGAAATAGAGCACCTTCCCTCTGTCTCTATTATGATATCCATCGCTGTTATCTTTCTCTTCTCCGTCGTCATTCGTTGTGCGGTAGCTGCGGAGGCGGCGTTCGACTGCATCATCGCCTCAGACAGCACAACTTACGCGGTGGGCGAGGTTCCGAACGTCACCTTTCGCATCACTAACAAGTCGAAGAAGGAGGTTGTTCTCGTTGGCTCTCTCGATGGCTCCACCGATGATCGGCGATTTCCCAAGTGCCGCTTTGAGATTCTCGACTCCGCAGGCAAGCCCGTTGCCCTCCCAGTCGCCCTCTGCGGCAACATGAACACTCTCCGGGTTCCTGACTTCGTCGTGGTGCCGGTTGGTGGGACGTTCGACCCCTTAGGCGAGGGATTCTTTAGGCTACATCAGTTCTCCCAGTTTCCCATTTCTGCTCCCGGTAACTACACTCTTCAGTTCTCCTATTCCACCTCCGACCGGATTATGGACTACTTTGGCGACGAGCGTATGAGCGGTCAGACGACTGCGGCACCAGAGATTCAGCGCCTTTTCGAGCGCGTCCCGAACCTCCACATAGAGAGCAACAAACTAAAATTGACGTTCACAGCTCAGGCCAAATGACCGAGCGGCCAAAATCATCGTTCTCCCCGGGCCTATTCACTTGTCACCTTCTACAAGGCGGCTCGCTTCAATAGGGTTATCGATATATTTGTAAGCAGCGATGAAAGCGGCGCTTTGTTGCGGGCCTTTCGGCGAAAGCTCGTGATCATTTGCCATTCTCTTTAGTTCCTCACGGCCGACGATTTTCTTGATTATATATAACAGGATCATGGTGCGATCCGGAGCGATGGACGTCGTTATTTCTTTCTTCACAGCAGGCAGCGCTTCTTTGCCCATAGCCGCCAAGGCTCCTGCACACGGCGATTGCCCAAGGACTGGTTCTAGCTCGGGCCCACCAAGACGATCGTAACCAAAGGACTGCAACTGCTTCAATAGAACAGGTATGGCTGAAGTGGCCTTATTTTTTCCCAAATGGCGAACGGCATCATTAAGTTCAAACCAGTTTGGAGCATCATTAGCATCAAACGATTCTAGCTTGTTATATGTGCTGTAGCTCGACGCTTGAAGTAGGCGTATCGGCTAAAAGAGGCAAGACTGCGACAATGCTTAAAACGGCAATCGCGCACCTGAGGAGATGAGTCTGCATGTGAGCTGAAACCTGTCTGGGTCCCCTTCAAAAGCGATGCGGCTTATTTAATCGAGGCAGGAGATTGCCGAGCCTATCTGGTGCCCTCTGTAAACGTTGGTTCCCGGCGTTATCTCAAGCGTTCACGGGCCCGGCGGAGGGGCAGCTCGAGTTGGTCGGCGCGCGTGGGGCGATGGCGGCCGAGGAGTCGGAGGCTGGCTTTTAGGAGATGTTCGAGGAGTTTCATGGGGAGTTACTGGTTGAGACGAAAGAGAGCAATTTGCACGCCTTGGATGATGAGTTCCTGAGCGGGGAGGAGATCGGGATAGGCGGGGTTTTCGGCTTTGAGATACGGCTGACCGTTTTCTACGAGGTAACGTTTCAAGGTGACTTCGCCGTCGATGAGGGCGGCGACGATGTGGCCATGGCGGGGTTCCTTGTGTTTGAGCACGACGGTGTCTCCGTGGAATATTCCGGCTCCGACCATGGAGTCGCCTGTGACTTTTAGGGCGAAGACTTTGGAGCCTCGCGGGAGTTGAAGCCATTCCAGGTCCACGGCGAGGGATTCGTCCGGCTCCTGAACTTGATGCGCAGGAAGTCCCGCTGGAATGCTTCCGAAGAGGGGAATATGGATGATCTTCCGAATGGAGAAGCCCGCGATTTGGAGCACTCCTTTGCGGGCTGGGTCGCGGTTGATGACGCCCTTTTTTTCCAGCGCCCGGAGGATATCTACAACGGAGGTCTGGCTGGCGTAGCCGAAATGGGTCTGGATCTCGCGAGTCGAGGGCACGCGGCCTGTGCGCGTTTGTTCTTCGCGAATGAAGTCGAATACCTCGGTCTGGCGCTGCGTGAGCATACGTTCATCTGAACGTATAAGTGCCCGCTCAGCAAGAGGTTTGTTCCTGGCGGAATGTTGGATCGTTTTCCCACAAGAAAAAGGCGGGCGGCCGCTTTCACGAATGCCCGCCTTTCCTGATGAACAATCTATTCGGTTATGGCATGAGCACGGTATCGATGACGTGGATGACGCCATTGGACTGCATCACGTCGGCGATGGTGACTGTGGATTTGCCGCCCTTCACGTCGGTGAGGACGACGGATTTGCCATCGAGAGAAGCGGTGAGGTCTTCGCCGTTGACGGTTTTCATTTTCGCTTTGCCGTCGCCTTTTTTGATGGCGGCGAGCACGTCTTCAGCGGTCATTTTGCCGGAGACGACGTGGTAGGTGAGGATGCCGGTGAGGGTCTTCTTGCTTTCTGGCTTCACGAGTTTGTCCACGGTGCCGTCGGGCAATTTTTCGAAAGCGGCGTTGGTCGGTGCGAAGACGGTGAAAGGTCCTTTGCCGGAGAGGGTCTCCACGAGGTCGGCGGCTTTGACGGCGGCGACGAGAGTGGTGTGATCCTTGGAGGCGGCTGCGTTATCGACGATGGTTTTGCTGTCATACATCGCGGCTCCGCCCACTTTTGGATTTTCGGCGGCGAACAACGAGGTGGAAACCAAAGCGGCAAGCGCGAGGGCGGTAAGGGATTGTTTGATCATGTGTTTATCTGGGTTGTCGTTCTCTCCGCGCCTCGCCGGTGGGCGAAGATTGGTTGTCGCAAAGAAGAAGTTCAGTTGGTCTAGATGCGCTTGCCGGACCTACTTGGATGCCGACAATCTTCGCGAAAACGAAACGCAAGCGTGGAACAGGTGACATTTTCGGGCGGGTTTGGAGGCGTTTTAGGCCGCTGGATGGAAGGGCACTTTCCCCTCGAAGAGAGGCCTTCAGTGAACGGGAAATTGAGCCGTTCTCCGTAACAAAATTGTGACTTCCAGCCGCGCTCAGGCGCCCTCTGCGAGGGAAAATCGGTCCCGCTGGGCGTCGCACTTTTGACACACAATTGTAACGGTAAACCTTTTGCGGGGGCGGGTGGGGCTCCGTAATCTCCGGCTCGAATTTACCGACCCAGATGCTCCCGCCCATCGTTAACGCAGCCCACTCCCTGAGACCGCGTGTTTTTTAATAAGAGGCACCTTTATTTGGGTTCATCCATCCTGTTGCAGTGCGTCGTAGCGACGGCGTGCTTGGGAGCCGAACCAACCGAACCGCCCGCTGCAGCGCCGGCTGTGGGTTCGCTGTATATCCAGGAATTCCGAGTTGCCGGAGCCAAGGCTGTGCCTCGCATTGAGGTGGAAAAAGCGGTGTATCCCTTCATGGGTCCGGGGCGTTCCGAACAGGACGTCGAACAGGCGCGGATGGCGGTCGAGAAGCTCTATAAAGATCGCGGCTTCCAAACCGTGGAAGTGCAGGTGCCGCAGCAAACCGGGCGCGGCGGAATCGTTTTCCTCAACGTCCTCGAAGGAAAAGTGGGACGTCTGCGGGTGAAGGGTTCGCGCTATTTCTCCTTGAGCCAGATCAAGCGCATGACGCCGTCGCTGGCCGAGGGAAAAGTCGTGAACTTCAATGACGTCACGCGCGACATCGTGGCGCTCAATCAGTTGCCGGACCGGCGCGTCACGCCATCGTTGCGGGCGGGCGTTGTCCCGGGCACCGTCGATATCGATCTGGAGGTGAAAGACACCTTTCCGCTGCACGGCAGCCTGGAGCTGAACAACCGTTACAGCGCCAACACCACGCCGCTGCGTGCGAACGGCTCGATCAGCTATAACAACTTCTGGCAGCTCGGACATTCCGCAGGCCTCAGCTTCCAGGTCGCTCCGGAAGAGCCGGATGAGGCGAAAGTTTTCTCCGGATTCTATCTGGCCCGCTTCCCTGAGATCCCGTGGTTCAGCTTCATCCTGCAAGGAACCAAACAGGACAGCAACGTCTCCACCTTGGGCGGCGCTGCCGTGGCTGGTCGCGGCGAAATCATCGGTGCGCGGGCCATGATCACCCTGCCGCCGGGCAAGGATTTCTACCACTCGGTGAGTCTCGGCCTCGACTACAAACACTTCGACCAAACCATCAACCTCGCCACCGGCGTCATCGAATCGCCGGTCAGCTATTATCCCCTGAGCGCTTCCTACACCGCGAGCTGGGTGGGGAAAAAAGCGCAGACCGAATTCAACGCCGGCGTGACCATGCATCTGCGCGGCACCGGAAGCAGCGAAGAGCAATTTTCCAACAGCCGTTTCAAAGCGTCGGGCAGCTTCATTTACTTCCGCGGCGACCTCTCGCACACTCACGAATTACCGGGCGAGTTCCAGCTCTTCGCGAAAATCCAGGGGCAGCTTGCCGATCAGCCGTTGCTCAGCGCGGAGCAATTCAGCGGTGGCGGAGTCGGGACGGCGCGCGGCTATCTCGAGTCGGAAGTCGCCGGCGACAACGCCCTTTTCGGCACGCTGGAACTCCGCACCTTCAACCTTTTCCGCGTGCTCCCGTGGCTGCGCGATCGCGGCAGCGAGTGGCGGGTTTACTCCTTCATCGACAGCGGTTTGCTCACGCTGCGCGAGCCTCTGCCGGAGCAGGAATCCCGCTTCGAACTGGCCAGCATCGGCATCGGCACCCGCGTCCAATTTGCGGAGCATTACAACGGCTCTATCGATCTCGCCATGCCGCTTCTGACTCAGGGCCAAACCCAGGCCCGCGAATACCAACTCAACTTCCGCCTCTGGGCCGACTTCTAAATTTATGCGCCATCTCCTTGCCACGCTTCTCCTCGCCCTTTTCATCACTCCCGCACACGCCTGGTGGGATGCCGGGTGGACCATTCGGAAAAAAATCACCGTTGATGCGAAAACCATCCCGGAGCCCATCGGCGGCAGCGCTGTTTTAGTCCGCCTGCACGAAGGGAATTTCCAATTTCTCTCCGCCAAGGAAGACGGCTCCGACATTCGCTTCGTGGCGGGCGACGACAAGACGCCGCTCGCCTATCACATCGAGAAATACGACTCGCTGCTGAACGAGGCCTTCGTCTGGGTGAAAGTTCCCGACCTCAAGCCGGGCGCCGCGACGGACGTTTGGCTCTACTACGGCAACGCTGGCGAAAAAGCCACCAAGGCCGACGACGCCAAGGGCACCTACGACGCCGACACGACGCTCGTCTATCACTTCGCGGAAAAGACCACGCCACCCGCCGACGTCTCCGCTTCCGCCCTCACCGCAACCACCGCCGCGCTTCCTGTTGAGGGTTCGCTCATCGGCAGCGGCGCCCGCTTCGACGGCACCAAACCGGTGACCATTCCCGCAGGCGTCAACACCGCGGGTGCATTCACCCTCTCGGCCTGGATCAAACCTTCCACTCTCGCGGCAAACGCCATTCTCTTCAGCCGACGCGACGCAACCAACGCGCTCCTCGTCGGCCTCGACAACGGCGTCCCGTTTGTCGAAGTCACCGCTGCCGGCACCACCACTCGCAGCACCGCTACCGCCGAACCCGTTGCGGTGAACATCTGGCGTCACCTTGCTATCGTCTCCACCGGCACGGAATTCACCGTCTATCTCGACGGCACCAGCGCCGCCACTCTGGCCGCCGCTGCTCCCGCGCTTACCACCGAAGCCACTCTCGGCGGCGAAGGTTTCGTCGGCGAAGTGGACGAACTCCAGATCTCCAAAGTCGCTCGCTCCATCGGCTTCCTAAAGCTAGCCGCCCTCACACAAAGCGGTGGCGACAAAGCCGCGCAACTCTTGGTCGTCGCCGCGGACGAAGCCAATCAGGTGGAGCACAGCGAACTCGCGGAGCATTTCGCCATGATCGGCGACATCTCCAAGGATCTCACCGTGGACGGCTGGGTCGTTATCGTCCTTTGCGCCCTTCTGGCTGTGGTCGGCTGGGCCATCGCCATCGGTAAACTGCTCTATCTCAACAAGATCAAGAAAGCGACCAAGGCCTTCCTTCAGCAATGGGAGCACATTTCCGGTGACCTCACAGTGCTCGATCACGGCGACAAGGAAAACATCAAGAGCCTCGGTGGAAAAGTGACGCCTAAATCGCAGAAGCTCCTTCGCCAATCGCCGCTCTACCATATCTACCACGTCGGTTCCGAAGAAATCCATCAGCGCGCCAGTCGCCCGGATTTCAAGGGCCTTACCGCCCGCTCCATGCAATCCATCAAGGCAGCTCTCGAGGGTGGCCTCACTCGTGAAGTGCAAAACCTCAACAGCCATCTGGTTTTCCTCACCATCGGCATCGCCGGCGGCCCGTATCTCGGACTGCTCGGCACCGTCATCGGCGTTATGATTACCTTCGCCGTCATCGCGAAGACGGGCGAGGTCGAGGTCAATTCCATCGCTCCTGGTATCGCGGGCGCGTTGCTGGCCACCGTGGCCGGTCTGGTCGTTGCGATTCCGGCGCTCTTTGCCTACAGCTACCTCAGCTCACGTATCAAGGACGCCGTCACCGAGATGCAGATCTTCATCGATGAGTTCATCGCAAAGATCGCGGAGTTCTATCCGGAAAAAGGGAACTAATCCATGCAAGCCGGCGACAACAAGTCCTACGACGACATCAACGTCACCCCGATGGTGGACCTTTACCTGGTCCTCCTGCTCATCTTCATCATCATGACGACGGCAGGCGTCCAGGGCGTCAAAGTCGATCTGCCCAAGGCCAGCAAATCACCTCCCATGAAGGAGAAGAAAATGCAGGCCATCACCATCGATTCCGAGGGCAAGATCAAGCTCAACGCCACTCCCGTTACCCTCGCCGATCTGGAAACCCAGCTCACCACCTTAAAGGCGAGCGACCCGGACATGCCGGTGGTCGTTCGCGGCGATAGCTCCACTCAATATCAAGGCGTCATGGACGTCCTCGACGTGCTCGGGCGCCTCAGCATTTCGCAAGTCGGCCTCGCGACCCAGGGTCCGAAAAAGTAGCATGGCCTCTCCGAACCAGTTCAGCGACGAAGACGACGAGACTTTTTGGGAAAAGTATCGCGGGCTCATCATTGTCCTGCTGGTTGTCGGGCTCGTCGGCGGCTTCATCGCCTACAAAATGCTCGGGAAAAAGCCCGCGCCCGTTGCCCGCGCACAGAACGTGACGATGATCACGCTCCCGCCACCACCACCGCCGCCTCCCAAGCCCACTCCTCCGCCCCCACCGCCGAAGGCCACGCCTCCTCCGCCCGATGAAAAAATGGAGGAGCAACGCCCCAT
>DASVRZ010000172.1:0-25542 GCA_036388355.1 Chthoniobacterales bacterium
TGAAGGAATTGAGCGCACGCTACCAGTTAACAGGAGGCGTGGATCTGCGTTCCCTGTTGCTGATTCCCGGGGTGCTTCGGGCAGAGGTGCAAACTTTGGACTCGCAAAGCGTTTGGCCAACACTCGAAAAGGCGCTCCGCCAGGCCGTTGAACAGCTCATCGCCATGCGCACTCGCGAAGGAGTGGATCTCCGCACCGATCTGTCAGCACGCGGCTCTAACATTTCCGCCGCAGTCGAGAAGATTCGGCAACTGCACCCCGAGGTTTTGGAACGTTACCGGACCGCCTTGCACGAGCGCGTCAGGAAAGCGGGAGCTGAACTGGAACTCGACGACGAACGGCTTGCGCGGGAGGTGGTTCTTTTCGCGGATCGTTCCGATATCTCGGAGGAGCTCACCCGCTTGCAGAGTCATCTCGGGCAGTTTTCAGAAAACCTAACCCGGAGCGAACCGATCGGCCGCACTTTGGAATTCATCGTGCAGGAGATCGGCCGGGAGCTAAACACCCTCGGCGCCAAGGCGAATGATGTGGCGATTTCACAAATTATCGTGACCTGCAAGAGCGAGATGGAGAAGATACGCGAACAGGTCCAGAACATTGAATAACGATCCCTCCTCCCACGCCTCGAAGGACGCCTCGCGTCACGGCATCCTATTTGTTGTCGCCGCCCCGTCCGGAGCTGGCAAGACCACCTTGTGCGAAGCTTTGCGCCAGACGCCGGATTTCATTTACTCTGTTTCCTGCACCACGCGCGCTCCGCGTCCGGGCGAAATCCACGGGGAGGATTATTTCTTCATTACGGAGGAGGAGTTCCGCACGCGGATCGAAGCTGGCGAGTTTTTGGAACACGCCAACGTTCACGGCAATCTTTACGGCACGTTGAGGTCCACTGTTAGTGAGCATCTGGAGGACGGCATCGACGTTCTCATCGATGTGGATATCCAAGGAGTGGCGGCCATTCGCGCGTTCCCCGACGCCTATATTCAGGAAGCGCTCGCCGATGTTTTCATCATGCCGCCGAGCTTGGATGAGTTGCGTCGCCGGCTCACCAAACGCGGCACGGAAACGCCTGCGCAAATCGAAGTGCGGCTCACCAACGCAGCCCGGGAGATGAAGAGCTGGCGCGACTTTCGTTATACGATCATCTCCGGCTCCACCGAGGAAGATCTGCAAAAATTCAGAGCCATCATGCGAGCGGAGCGTTATCTGAGCCGGCGGATGAAAGACCTCGTCCACGTTTAGGAGTCCGCATGGCTAACATCCTGCTCGGCATTTCGGGATCAATCGCCGCTTACAAAGCCGCGGACCTGGCCAGCCAGCTCACGAAACGCGGGCATCGAGTCACCGCCGTGATGACGGACGGAGCCGTGCAATTCATCACGCCGCTCACGATTCAGACGCTCACCCGGCAGCCGGTGGTCACCAGTGTATGGGATGAACGCGACAGCTCGCGCCCCGGTCACATCGAACTAGCGGATGAAGCCGATCTTCTTCTCATCGCGCCCGCCACTGCCGATCTCCTCGCTCGACTTGCCTATGGACTGGCGAACGATGCGCTGACGTCCATCGCTCTGGCGACGCTCGCTCCTCTGCTGATTGCACCCGCCATGAATGGGAAGATGTGGCTGCACGCGGCGACGCAGGCCAATGTCACTCTGCTCAAGGAACGCGGAGCGCAGTTCATCGGGCCGGAAGAAGGAATGTTAGCCTGCGGCTACGAAGGAATTGGCCGCCTCTGGCCGGTCGAGGGGATTCTTGCGCGAGCGGAAGTTATCCTCGAAGGCCGGCGAGCCTAACACGGCAGCGCGCCGGTTGCCAAACAGCTTTGCCGATGAGGCGATTTGCAATCGGTGGATCCGCTTTGTGATGTTAGAGCCGTCGGCGCGGCAACGTCTCATTGAAGGGAGCTGCCACTTTTTTGCGTACTAAGTGAGAATTACATTTGACGGCGCCGCAAAAGCTATCTACTAGCAGTCTTATCTGATGTTCCATTCATCAAAAACACTTTGTCTCGCCCGCTACTGCGGATGGAGAGGGGGGATTCTGGATGCCCACTAAGAAAGCCCCCGCCAAAGAAGCCGCTCCTGCGAAAAAGGCGGCTCCTAAAAAGCCCGCTGCTAAAGCACCCGCCGCGAAAGCTGCGCCCAAAACTGCCGCCAAGGCTCCGGCCAAGAAGGCCGCGCCTGTGACCAAAGCCGCTCCGAAGAAGGAAGCCGCTGCCAAAGCGCCAGAGAAAAAAGCAGCCGCTGCCAAGAAAGCCGCTCCGGCCGCGAAAGCACCTGCCAAAAAGGCCGCTGCGAAGAAGAAAGCCTGAACCAATCAGTTCCTAACAAAATGGGAGACGGAGAGATCCGCCTCCCATTTTTGTTTTTCGGCAGGCGCTGTTCCGGACGAAGCTCCATCCCGACACTCTCCGCCGCGTGATGCTTGTTTCGCTAACACTCCATCAGCTCTCCGCGCGGAGCTTCACCTGCAAAGGCTCGCGGCTCCGGCCATCCTCCAAAATTTCAGTTGCCTTTCCCCCCGGGCGCGGTTCTCCTTTTCGTCCCTATGGCCAAAGAAAATACCGCAAACGAACGCATGGAGAAAATCGTCAGCCTCTGCAAAAGGCGCGGCTTCATCTTCCAATCCAGCGAAATCTACGGCGGCTGCGGTGGAGTTTGGGATTACGGCCCTTTGGGTGCGGAATTGAAACGCAACCTGCGCGAATCCTGGTGGCGCAGAATGGTTCGTGAGCGGGAGGATGTCGTCGGCCTGGACGCCTCCATCCTCATGAATCCGGCCATCTGGAGAGCCTCCGGCCATGTGGATACGTTTGCCGATTTAATGCGCGAATGCGTGCTCACCAATAAACGCGTCCGAGCCGATCAGGTCGAACCGCAGACCGGCGTTGCCATGCATTTTAGCGGTGCGGAATCGCCCACCGGCTGGAAAATGACGCGTCCTTTCGACGTCTTGCTGAAAAATGGCGAGCATATCGAGAGCTTTCGCAAACGGGTGCGGGCTCTGATCGCGCTCAATGCGGGCGAATCTGCAGGCGCTCCCGACGCGATCGCGTTGCTGGGTGAGGAACGTATCGACGCCGTTGTAGACTCTGTGGATTTCCATCCCGAAACCGGCGGTGCGCTCAACGAGGCGCGGCCTTTCAACCTAATGCTGAAAACCTACCTCGGCCCCACGGCTACCGAGGCGGACGTGACTTATCTGCGCCCTGAAACGGCGCAGGCCATTTTCGCGCAATTCAAAAACGTCGTCGATTCCACGCGAGTCAAGGTGCCTTTCGGCGTCTGTCAGATCGGCAAGGCATTCCGCAACGAAGTCACGCCGAAAAATTTCACGTTCCGCTCCCGCGAGTTCGAGCAGATGGAGCTCGAGTTCTTCATCCCACCGGACGAAGCCGTTCGTCTCATCCACGGGCAAGTGGCCGAATGGAGCGAAAGCGCCGACCTTTCCACTCCGCAGCCTAACTGGGGCTGGGACATGTGGCACCGCTATTGGGTCCAGGAACGGACGGCCTATTACGCGGGAATCGGCTTGGGGTCGGACGTGCTCGACTACCATTGGCAAACGCAGGAAGAGCTCGCCCACTATGCGCGCGCCTGCGTCGATATTCTCTTCAAGTTTCCTTTTGGCACCGAGGAGCTGGAAGGCATCGCCGCCCGGAGCGACTTCGATCTGCAGGCCCATCAAAAGGCCAGCGGCAAACCGCTCGAAGTCTTCGACGACGAACTCCGTGCTGCCGCCATCAAACTCAGCGACGAGCAAAAAGCCGCCTTCGTTAGTCAGGTCACCGAAGAGTGGACCGCCCGCAACAAAACTCCCGAGGAAGCCGCTTCTTTCTGCGAACGTCTGCTCAAAGGTTTCTACGTCCCGCACGTCATCGAGCCGAGCGCTGGTCTCGACCGTCTCGCTCTCGCCGTCATCGCCAATGCCTTCACCGAAGTGGAGAAGACCGACCCCAAAGGCAACACGGAAACCCTCACCATCATGCGCCTCCATCCGCGCATTGCGCCGGTAAAAGTTGGCATCTTCCCACTCCTCAAAAACAAGCCGGAATTGGTTAGCAAAGCACGCGAGGTGCACAACCTCCTGAAGCCCTACATGACATGCTTCTACGACGAAGGCGGTTCCATCGGCAAACGCTACGCCCGCCAGGACGAAGCCGGCACGCCCTTCGGCGTCACCATCGATTTCGATACGCTCGGAGAAAAAGGCCCGGAGATGAAAGACACCGTCACCCTGCGCCACCGCGACGACGGCAGCCAGGAACGTATCGCCATAGCCGACCTGCTCGCCTACC
Organism: Chthoniobacterales bacterium; assembly: GCA_036388355.1. GTDB lineage: Bacteria > Verrucomicrobiota > Verrucomicrobiia > Chthoniobacterales > DASVRZ01 > DASVRZ01. Next base: position 4,301 of record DASVRZ010000172.1, read on the forward strand.
TCCTGCCAAAGATCGCCTAGCGATTCTTCTGGGGGATCGCGGTGTTAAGGTTACGAACGCGAATTCGTCGGCAGAAAGTTTCAGGAAACAGTTGATCCCTCGGATGCCGGCAGCTAGAACGCTTCAATGAAGCTAAAACTCCTTCCTCTCCTCGCCCTCGTTATCGTCGCAACATCTACAACTTACGCTGAACGAGTAGTCGTAGTTGCCAACCGAACGGGAAACACGTTAAATTTTAACAGTCGCTCGATTCCACTTGAGGACTTTGTTTACCGGGACAACAGCGCCTTCCGAGGGCTGTTCCAGCTCGAGAACGATCTAGAGGAGGTGACTGAAGAACTGGACCGCCTGAACGAGCGGCTAAACGAGGTCGCTGCCCTGAATGCCGCACTCGACTTTCAGCGACCAGCTCCCGGAAAGAGCCATCGCGTCTTCACAGGCTTCGGCCAGTTCCAGGACAAGACGGCCGTCGGCATCGGTATCACGGGCGTTTACAAGAACTTTGACTACGGTATTGGCGCCTCGTTTTCCGCGAACCAAATGTTAACCAAGGGCAGCATCGGCTGGTCGTTCTAAGCCCGTTATTACTGCAACCTGCCTCCTCTGACAGCCTGGTCAGGCGCCCGTCCCAAAAAGCCGCTGGAATCCATTCCAGCGGCTTTTTCATTTCCACACCACACAGCCCTCTACTCATCCAGCACCTGACGCACCTTACGCGCGAGCGAGAGCGGGGTGTAGGGCTTTTGCAGAAACGGCACTTCATCTTGCAAGATCCCGTGCAGCAGCACTGCATCATTCGTGTAGCCACTGAGATAGAGCACCTTCATGCCCGGATGCTCCGCCTGGAGCAACTCCGCCAGATCTCGACCGCTCATCCCCGGCATCACCACATCGGTCACTAACAAATCGATCGGCCCCAAGGTTTTTCCCACCCTCAACGCCACCCGTCCATTCTCCGCCTGGCGCACGGTATAGCCCTGCTTCTGCAGTGCTAGGAGCGAGATCGCCCGCACGCCATCCTCATCCTCCACGAGCAGGACCGTCTCCGTGCCGCCCTTCACCTCCGCTACCTTCCCCTCGCCCTCCGCCTTCACCAGCGCATCCACCGCCGGGAGATAAATCTGGAACGTCGTCCCCACATCAATCTCCGAGTAGAGCTGAATCATTCCCCCGCTCTGCTGCACAATGCCATACACCGTCGCCAATCCCAGCCCCGTTCCCTGGCCCGGCCCCTTCGTCGTGAAAAATGGCTCGAACACATGCGCCTGCACCTCTGGGGTCATTCCGCTGCCATTGTCGCTCACCGCCAGCTTCACATAGCGCCCTGCTTTCCCCTCGGGAATCTGCACCGCCAGCTCCTCATCGATCTCCACATTCGAAGTCTCGATCGTCACCTGCCCGCCCTGCGGCATCGCATCGCGCGCATTCACCGCTAGATTCATCAGGAGCTGCCCGATCTGACCCGCATCCGCCTTCACCCGGCTAATCTGCGGATCCAGCACCGATTGCAGGAGCACATCATCGCCTATCATCCGCTGCAGCAGACTCTCCGTCTCCACCACCACCGCATTTAAGTCCAGCACCTTCATCTCCAGCACCATCTGGCGGCTGAACGACAGCAACTGCCGCGTCAACCCCGCCGCCCGCACGCCCGCCGCGCTGATCGCCTTCACCACCTCCCGCTTTGCATCCTCCTGCGGCAGCATATCCATCAGCAACTCGCTGTAGCCCGAAATGATCGTTAGTAGATTATTAAAATCATGCGCTACACCGCCGGCGAGCTGACCCACCACATCCATCTTCTGCGATTGACGCAACTTCCGCTCCATCAACCGCATCGGCGAAATATCCGTCAGCACCCCCACATAATTCGTCAGCTTCCCCGACTCATCGGTGATCGGCGAGATCGACAACCCATTCCAAAACGTCTTCCCATCGCGCCCATAATTCAAAATCTCCACCACGCACGCCTCGCCAGCCGCCATTGCCGTGCGGATCTCCTGCACCGTCTCCGGCGACGACTTCGGCCCCTGCAAGAACCGGCAATTCCTCCCCAGCACCTGCTCCCGCCCATAGCCCGTGATCCGCAGAAAACTATCATTCACATACGTGATCGGATTATCCGGCAACGACGGGTCGGTAATGCAGAGACCTTGCACAAACGAGCCGATCGCCCGGTCGCGCAGCCGCAACACCACCTCCGCCTCCTTCCGCTCCGTAATGTCCCGCGTCACATTGGCAAACCCGATGTGCGTGCCAAATGCATCGTGGATATTCGTAATCGTCACCGTCGCCCAGAACGGCACCCCGCCCTTGCGCAGCCGCAGCCCCTCCTCCTCAAACCGCCCCTCCTTCAGCGCTATCGCCAGCCCCTCCTCCGGCTTCCCCGCCGCCACATCCGCCTCCGTGTAGAGCGTGGAAACATGCTGCCCGATAATCTCCGCCGCGCGATACCCATTGCTCTTCTCCGCCCCGGTATTCCAACTCGAAACCCGGCCCGCCGGATCCAGCATAAAGATTCCATAATCCTTCACCGCCTCCACCAGCAGGCGAAAGGGATCGGAGTCGGAATGATTCACCGTCGTCACAAACGGAGATCCAGCGTTTGGGTCATCGCTCATAAAGGAGGGGGAAATAAAAGCCGTCAGCAGGTCACACCTGCAGGGAGAAACGCAGTCCGCTACCAGCCATCGCCGCCAGCCGGACAGCAGATGCGCTCCCAAAGAAGACCGGCTCGGCAGCCGCAAAGGCAAAACGCATGGCAGGAATCTTAGACTCGTTGAACGGGAAGGAAAGAGAAGATTTTACGGTTTTCGTAAAATCGGACGCCGCCTCACTGAAGTCGTTCCGCCTCTGCTGGTGAAACTCCATCGCACAGGCATCGATCAAACCCAAAGGGTGCAGTGAAGATACGAACGAAGGCATGCATGCTGCTTTCTCGGGGGGCATGCTCCGAGTTGTTTCCGCCCTCTTCCTTATCCTCATTTCGGCGGTCACGAGCCATGCTCGCATCGGAGAGACCCGAGTCGAGAGCATCGACCGTTACGGACCCGAAATGAAGGGTGCGGTCGCGATGAAGAAAGTCCCCACCGCGAGTTGGAGCCGTTTCCAAAGCGGCAAGTTCATCCTCGATATTGCTTTCGTCGAGATGCAGACCGCAGTGGTTCATTACTCCCAGCGGACTGTCCTCATCTCCCCTCCCGACGTCTTGAAGATCCTTGCCGCAGAAGGCACCGGATGGCTGCCCTTCGTTATGGATGAGCCGATGCGCTCTAACACACAACGCGCTCCCATCGTCTATCTCCGCTCCAAAGAAGGACTCATCGCCGAGATGCTCCCAGTTTACTGCGCTGGGGTCACCATCTACACCGAGTGGGCCTTCACCCGGATTTTTGGACAGCCCCTCGCTCGCAAAGATCAGGAACCTAGCTTGTGAGCCTCGTCGCTGCACCCGACCTCAGCAGCATCCTCCCCTGGTTCATTCTTATCGCGGTGCTGAAAGGCCTGGAGCCCTTCTTTCGGAAGAAACGTCCAGCCCGGCGCAACTCCTCCCGCCCCTCCGTGGCGCAATCGACTAACGCCACTTCCTCGCCGTCCGCAGGCTACCTCGGCTGGATCGGCGAGATGCAAGTGCGTCTCGGCCTTTGGCTCTTTCTCCGGCCCACCATCTACCGGCGCCTTCACAACGTCATCATTCCCACCGACAATGGCACCACCCAGATCGATCACCTCCTCATCTCCCGCTACGGCATCTTCGTCATTGAAACGAAAAACATCAGAGGCTGGATCTTCGGCACTGCCGACGGACCGAAGTGGACCCAAAGCCTCTACGGCTCCAAATAATCCTTCCAAAACCCGCTCCACCAAAACTACCGCCACACCCGCTGCCTCGCCCAGTTCCTCCAGCTAGACCACACTCACTTCCACTCCATCGTTTTCTTCATCGGCAACGCCACCTTTAAGACCGACCTCCCCTCCAACGTCCTCAACCGCGGCCTCCTTAGCTACATCAAAAGCTTCCAATACGCCCGGCTTAGCGAGCCGCAAATCGCCGACGCGATCCAACGCCTGCACGCCCTGTGAGGAAACAGAACCCTCAACGCCCGCACCCATCTGCAATCGCTGCAACATCGTCACGACTCCACGACCACCTGCCCGAAATGCTCGGGCGAACTGCTAGAACGCACCGCCAAAACTGGGGCCCGCGCCGGCAGCCGCTTCCTCGGCTGCAAAAACTACCCCCGCTGCCGCTTCGCGAGAAACATTGGCGAGGAGTAAGCCTGTTTAGGCGCTTTGCTGTTCACGCGGCACACCAAAGCGCTGTTGGAGTATAGAGCGGAACTTTCTCGGCAAAAACCAGTCTGATGACACAGAGAGCCAGTATAAAGCAAAGGCGAGTGATACAGCCAAGCCAGCGATAAAAGATGCGAGGAAGCTCTGCCTCCAATCCGTGCTTCGAAGTGAAGCAGGCATAAAGATCACGCAGAAAACTATGAGTGGCGGAAGCCACAGAGGGACGTGAATACGGCTGCAAGCAAAATCAGAAACGGTAACAGCCGCGGAGAGCACAGCCGCGATCACTAACCCCAAAAAAACAAGCAAGAAAGGGAAGATGGGCCAAAACAATGGGCCGCCAAAGTCACCACTTGAATGTGACACCGCTAACATTGCAAGAAATGGCACGATGACAAAAATCGCAATGCAGGTGTAAGCCGCCGCTAAATGCGCGGCGAAATAGCGGGAGCCTAAAAACCTTCGGATCATACTGGTTTGAGCACCTGCTAAGGCATGATCTCCGACACATCGGCAATCTTGCCTAAGAAGATGACCATCGATTTCTTCGTATCGGTATTTAGGATGGTTAATTCCGAGGGGTCTCCCGGATCACCCAACGGATCCGGAGGTGGGCGCAAGTCTTTCAGCTTCTCGAGCTTCAGTTTCGTATTGGGAATGAACTCCCCAACTTTGAGGAACGCTGAAGGTTGCCGAACATCGACCGTGTTCACTTGGAAGATGTCGCCATCGCGCACCTTCCAGGCGATCCGATACGGCGCTCTAGCCGGGGCCGGAGAGCCGGTGGGAGCTTGCCCCAGGCCAACAGGAGTTAGAGCCAAAAGAGCAACGGCAAAGAGGAAGAGCATCTTCATGGTGCTTAACGAGATCGCCTCATTTAGCGCAAATGCAACGACTTACAAATCACCGCCCACACCACTGCTACCGCTCAGTGGCGTGGAGCAGAACGACGTCTTTTGACGGCCAAAGGTTGTTCCTGCCCATCCCCTGACAGTGCTCCCGATTCTTAGTTTCGCTGTCTACATTCCGATATGTTCGTTGTTCAGCTTCTGGAGCTCCTTCCTGAGTGCGTCGGCTTGTTTTTCCGCATACTCACGCCTCTCCTTCTTGGATTTCCTCGCCTGTTCTTCCCAGAGATCGATGCTTTTGTGGAGCGCCGCGTGTCGGAGTTTATAGCTTTCCCTCTTCTGCTTCTGCTGCTCGATCCGGAGCAACTGCGCTTCCACGCTAGTATCGCTTGCGGGAGGGGTGGTCGCCTGCATGGCGCGTGGAACAGAAGGTAGCGTGGTGGACGCTAACCTGGGCCGGCGGTTGCTCGGTGCCTGCGGCATCGAATGGCTCAGGTTGGTGGACGATTGGTTCATCTGCTGTAGCTGCCTTGTAAGGTCATCCTGCGAAGCTGGCGCTATTGTTGCAGGTCGGGCCGTTGACCTCGGCTTCGCTTGCACCGCAGTTTGTGCCGGGGCAGGAAAATGCGAGGACGGACTAGCCGGACCGGGAGTAGCCGCCGGTTGAGCTTGGCTAAATGCGTTCAGTGGCTGAGTGACGGCAGCCTGTTCTTTCTTTGAGGTCTCTTCCGCCTTCGTGATGACGTGTCCGGCCGCCGTTGCGAATAGACCAATGGCGAGCACGAACGAGATGACGACTGATACGGCCAGTCCAAGCAAAGAACTCAAAAGAAGAATCAACCCGCGGCTCACTTGATGCGTCGCCATGGCAACGATAGCCATGACAACCGCAACGCTGAAGAAGATGTATCCCGGCGGGAAAATCCAACTGATAGACGCTCCGATGCCGAAACATATCCAGCCAGCCACGATCGCAGAGTTGGACGACGAGCGCTGCAGTATCACCGCCGGTGATTGATAGCGCCCAGCCGCGCTTCCCTCGTGTTTCAACAAGGGAAACATCTCGTCGATCGTGCGCCACCAGTCTTTGCCGACCTCGGAACAAGGGGTGTCGTTCGTAACGCCACCAGATTGATAGAGCACCGCAATATCCGCCTCCGAGAGCATCATGGAGCCACTTCCGAGACGGACGTTGTATCTTTTCATCCTGCGCTAAGAAGCAAGATGAATACCGTTCCAGGAACGAGTTTGTGCTCCAGGCCGCAACTTTCCTAGACATTAGTCTTGGAAAAGATGGTTCCGGTGGTAGGCCATGGAATTGCTTCGGGCCTTGTGCACCAGAATGAAACACCGCTTGCGAAATTGTGAAAGACGGAGCCTTCTAATTAGTTGCTGCGGGGATTCGGCGGAAGACCGGACCAGACCCAGTCACCCTGCTTTCTGTCTGAATGGATGGTGCCGCTTTCATCTTTTTCGTTCCAGCCGATCGACCAGATCTTGTAAGAGGCGCTGTCAGTTTTTTGATAACGAAGAGGTTGCCCGTCGATGGGATCTAACGGCACGGCGGGCAGGAAATCAGGGACAAGCTGAGGAAGGTGATCCGGCACCACGCCGCGCAGGATACGATAGCGTTCTATAGCCAACGCCACCTGGGTCATTGCGGACGATGCATTATCTTGCAGGACAGTGGGGATGACGGACGTGAGGGTTGGCAGTGCGAGGAAGCTCAGCGGGCGCAAGAATCGGGACGGTATCTTCCGAGATTCTTCATCCAAATGACGCTCGCGCTCCTTGGCCCTCGCAACGCGGGATGATGTAGGCGAGGACCTCAACACGTTGTCTAGCTGCTGTTGTGTGAAGTCGCAGTAAAAGACTCGATCAAAGTCCCGCGTTGCTTTTGGGAAATAGCTTCCTATTAGATTACCCGGAAGCGTCTGGACGCTACGCGTGTCCTCAGCCGTTAAGAGAAACGTGATCCGCTCATGCCGGAGGTTCTTAGCATAATCGGTGAGCGAATCGTCGCTTCCCATGATGGAAGCGATCTCCCGGAGCTGCGCTTCAGTCCAGACGCGAGTAGCGAATCCCTCTCGGAGCGTGGCTCTGGTAATGTGGTCTATCGTGACCGCGACGAGATTTCCCATGATGGTTTGTCCTGGCTCAGTGACATTGCGCAAACGACGCATCGTCCGGATGTCTTCAAACGCAGCGGCACCGTCACCCGTAGCCAGCGAAGCCAGCGCGTGCAGTTGGTAGAGTCTTGCCAGATTCTGAAAAACGACGAGGTGAGGCAGGCTCATTGCATATCTGCGCTCATAGTAGAGCGGGGCGCGCATGAAGGGACGCTGACGCAAATCCCTGGCAATCTCTTCGAGTGGAGCCGGTCCGTTGCTTAGAGCTAAAAGGATGTCGTGTGCTGGTTCACCAGACTGAGAAGGAAGACGGTAGATGGAATGGCGATGAAAGAACTTCTGCCACGCCACGAGGTCTGTGCGTTTGTCGTTTTTGAAGGTGGGGAAACTCGGACGTGCTCCTTCCTTAGGTAAGGCATAGGAGTCGAGGCTCTCCTTCGCTTCCGGGCGCTTATGAGTGAACTGACGCCGGCCTCCGACAACCCGGTTCTCCATCTCGAAAAACCCCTCTAAGAAGTCACTCTTGGCAAAGTTTTCCCTGTCTGGAAGAGGTGGAGGGACCATGTCCGCTAATCGGGTTGGTTCGCCCACAGCGTGCAATCTGGCCTGCATCTTCTGCCACGACCGAGCTCCCCACCAATGGAGGCCAGCAAAAGTCAGCATGGCCACCATCAGGAACCCAAAAATGCAGCCGAGGAGAACTTTGAAGATCGTGCGCTTCATAAAACTTCAACGGAGACTACCCCGTGATGGCTAAGGCGACAGAAAATAACGAGGCGTGGGTATGGGAAGAACCGGGGGTATGCGACTAGTCGTTTCCCCGCGGGATGTTGGTCTCTCTTTCCGCTAAATGGGGGCAGGATGGGTGTTTCAAGGGCAGATGTGGCTGGCGGCTAACAGTTTCGCGCTGGGTGCCGCTTCCGCTCCCCGGCGCCGCTGAGGTGTGTCAAGAGATGGGTCGTGCCTTGGACGAGATGGATCGGCATCAAGACATCGTAATGCGCTCTTTTGATATACGGAAGCCTGGCAGGGAGGAGAGCGAAAGCCGCATGAAGCTCTATTTGTAGGGGCGCAGATCGCTGCCTACTTTGATCGCTGCGCCGCGTTTCATTTTTACATTCAGAGTTTTATCTCCGTAACGCACTTTGGCGCTGCCACTTCCACTCATGTTGTGGAGGGTAGCGCTTTGCAATTTGCCGCTGGCCCACGTCATATCGACCGTAAAGCCGCCGCGTGCGCGCAGGCCTGTGACGGTGCCACGGGGCCAGGCGGACGGCAAAGCGGGCAGTAGATCAATGGTGCCCAGATGACTTTGCAATAGCATTTCGGCAATGCCGGAAGTGCCGCCGAAGTTGCCGTCAATCTGGAAGGGCGGGTGCGCGTCCAGGAGGTTGGGGTAGGTGTTGCCGGCCAGGGCTTCGATGAGCATTTTGTGGGAATGGTCGCCATCGAGAAAGCGCGCCCAAAAGTTGATTTTCCACGCTTTGCTCCAGCCGGTGCCGCCGTCGCCGCGATAGATTAATGATTGCCGCGCGGCTTTGAAAAGCTTCGGCGTCTTCGGCGTGATGTCCCTTCCTGGATACACGCCCCACAGATGCGAGACATGGCGATGCTCGTCTTTGGGGTCGTCTTTGTCTTCCAGCCACTCTTGCAATTGGCCGTGCCTGCCGATCTGGTTGGGCGCAATCTGCTGGCGCAGATCCTGTAATTGCGCAGCGAAAGCGGCATCTGTTTTTAAAACTTTTGCGGCAGCGATGGTGTTATCAAACAAATCGCGAATGATTTGATGATCCATTGTAGGCCCCATGACCAAACCGCCATGTTCGGGTGAGTTGGAAGGGCCGCTAATAAGCCAGCCGGTTTTGGGGTCTTTCACTAAAAAGTCCACAAAGAACAGCGAGGCTTCTTTCATGATCGGATAGGCGCGCTGCAAGAATTTTTTGTCGCCGGAGAACTGGTAACGCTCCCACAGGTGATGGCACATCCAGGCGCCGCCCGTTACCCAGATGCCGTGATTGGCATGGTTAATCGGCGCGGTGGCGCGCCATAAATCGGTATTGTGATGCAACACCCAACCGCGCGCGCCGTAGTGTTCTTTGGCGACGTTGCGGCCCGTTTGCGCGCACTCTTCAATCATTTTGAAAAGCGCCTCATGGCACTCGGCCAAATTGGTCACTTCGGCGGGCCAGTAGTTCATTTCGGTGTTGATGTTCACCGTCATTTTGCTGTCCCAGGGCGGATTCATCTGGTCGTTCCAGAGGCCCTGCAAATTGGCGACTTGTCCGCCGGGACGCGAGGATGCAATGAGCAGATAGCGGCCATATTGAAAATAAAGCGCGACCAGTTGCGGGTCACGCTTTTGGGCAACATTCTTCAAGCGCGCATTGGTCGGCTGTTTCATTGCCTTGCTTTGCCCAACTTCTAACTTCACACGGCGAAAGAACTTCTGATGATCGGCTAAATGGGCGCGGCGAAGCTGCGCGTAGCTTTGCTTTGCCGCGCCATGGAGGTAAGAGACAGCGCGCTCATGAGGATCGGCGCTAATCTCTTGGTAGTTCACAAAATTTGTGGCGCCCGATAAGAGCAGCGTCACGCTATTGGCGCCGACGACGTTGAGGGTGTTTTTTTCGATGCTTATGGTGCCGCCATCGAGAACGGCTTTCAGGCGTGCCTCGAAACAAATGCCGCCTTTTTCCACATGACCGGTCAAGACCAGGTCGTTCCTGTCGATTTTAACCCGCGCGCTTTTGTGCGGTGAATCAAGACCGATCGAAAAGTTAAGTGCTTTGGCGCGTGAAGCCGAAAGGCGCATGACAATGACTTTCGCCGGATGGCTGGCAAAGGCTTCGCGCTTGAAATCGACGTTACCCACTTTGTAACGGACGCTGGCCACGCCACTATCGAGATTCAATTCGCGGCGATAATCAGTAGCCAATTCTATATCGGGGAAGCGCAAGCGAAGGTCGCCAAACGGCTGATACTTTTTCTGGCGGGGTGGGATGGACATGAACTGGCGCATAGCCAGTTCCTCAGCTTTTTTTTGCTTACCTTCCCACAAGAGCTGCCGGATTCGGGGCAGGAATTTTACCGCGCCCGGATGTGCGTAATCGTGGGGCTTTCCTGTCCACAACGTATGTTCGTTGAACTGCAAGTGCTCACTTTGCAAGCCGCCAAAAAGCATGGCGCCCAAGCGCCCGTTGCCAATGGGCAGGGCTTCTGTCCACTGTTTCGCCGGTTGCTGATACCAGAGGCTGAGTGGCTCTTCCGGGGGTTCGTTTGAGGCGATCAATTTCGCGTCGGCTCCGGTTTGTTTTAATGCCAAATCTTCAGGAGTGGTAATACAAGCGCCGAACAAAGTAGCACCGAACAAAACCGCCGTTAGTAGCAGTTTTTTCATGTAGCTCCGGTGTCCATCTGGTCGCGCAATTGCAAGGTCGATGAGGGGAATCATTTCTTAAAGTATACCGGTGCGAGAAGTTGATTCTCAATGGGGACATCAGCGGATGTTCACTGCCAAAAGTGAGGCGTCTGGGTAAGGGTTACTTGGAAGGTTAGAGAAGACCTCCTCGGCAAGGCAGGTGCCCGCGAGGAGCGAGTTTGCATCGGGTGGTGATGCCCGGTATTCTTTCGCCATGGCTTTCGATTACCTCGGCTACTTTGAACGGAAAAGTGATGTCTGCGGCGGGCAATTGGTGATTCGAGGGACCCGGGTGACCGTCCGAACTTTGCTAGCGAGCTTTGCGGAAGGAGCTTCCATTGAGGAATTGCAGGCGGATTTTCCCACTCTGCCGTCGGACGCTTTACGCGCTGTGGTGGCCTTTGCGGCAGTCGCCGCGGCAGACGACCTGCCAACCCCACCCATTCCCGTGGCGGCGTGAAGATCAAGCTAGACGAAAATCTGCCCGATGCGCTGCTCCCGGAACTCAGAGCATTGGGTCACGATGTGGATAATGTCGCAATAGAGCGGCTCAATGGCAGACCTGACCCGGAAGTCTGGGCGGGTGCACAAGAGAGCGGGCGTTTCTTGATCACGCAAGATCTGGATTTCTCGGACACTCGGAGATTTGCTCCGGGAACGCACGCCGGTTTGCTTTTGGTGCGACTAGCGATGCCGGGGCGGCTGGCGTTATTGGAGCAGATCGCGGGTGTCTTTCGCAGCGAGGATGTGGCTTCCTGGGCGGGATGTTTCGTGGTCCTCTCTGAACACAAACTGCGGGTGATGCGACCACCAGTAGGATGATGTCTGACCTTTTCACCAATCCGTATCCTCGGTCGCAGTTGCTGTCGCCCGGGGTGAAAACTATCTTCGGGCGATGAACTATCTCGACCGAATCACGGTGGAGCCGGACAAATGTGGCGGGCGTCCCTGCGTGCGGGGGTTGCGCATTCGAGTCAAAGATGTGCTGGAGCTTCTGGCGCACGGCGCGGCTTGGGCGGAAATTTTGGGGATTATCCCGATCTCGAAGCTGACGATATTAGCGCGTGTCTGGAGTTTGCCGCCGCGAGAGAGGATCATGCCACGCTAGAGCGGCATGAAGAATAGAGGCGATGAACTTCCAGTCCCTTGGAAGACCGATAGGTGCTTCAGGCGTGTGCCCGATTGAATCTCGCTCCCCGCGCGAGCTATCTTGAGTCGCTTTAAAAGAGTGGGCCGGGTGCAGTCCGTGAGTGGAGGCACCCGGTTTCTTTTTGCCCCGAAAGCCATATCGGAAAGGAATCCGAAACGGCGGTTTTTCAGGAGGGCTTAGGCTGTCTCCGTCGTTTGAAGATCGGCGCTGGTTGGCTGCCGGTTTCCTGCCTGCTGGATGACGTGGTGGATGAACTTCAGCTTGGTGATGACGGGTTGCGAGAGGATGAAGGGGTAGATGTCGCGATGGCCCAGGCTGCGGTTGATGTTGTTCAGCGCGAACGTGAGCGGGAACCAGGCGTCGAGCATTTCGTCGAACGACTCCGTGGTGCTGAGGTCGGGCACCTCCGCGCCCTCCAGGCGAGCGGGATGCTGGAGGATGAGGCCTGCATCCCGGGCGGATTCCAAGGTGTCGACGATGTGGAGGTAGTTGCCCCATGTCTCGGCCCAGTCTTCCCAAGGATGGCTGCTGGCGTATTCGGCAATGTAATGATCCTGCCAGTCGTCGGGTGCGCCCTGCTGATAGTGGCGTTGAATGGCGGCGCCGTAGTCCTCGCGTTCGTCACCGAATAGTTTCCGGTAGGCGCTGAGGTGCGGGCTGTTGCTAATGAGAACCTGCCAATAGTAGTGGCCGATCTCGTGGCGGAAATGTCCGACCAGGGTGCGGTATTTTTCCCCCATCTCGCGGCGCATTCTTTCCCTCACGTCGCTGTGCGCTTCGCTGACGTTGATGGTGATGAGGCCATCGGCGTGGCCGGTGAGCACGCGCGGTTCTCCCGGAACGTCGGCGAGAAGATCAAACGCCAGGCCGTTGATCGGATCGGTGTCCTTATCCACGACCGGCAGGCCGAGAGTGAGCAGCGTGTAAATCAATCTGCGCTTGGCGATTTCGACTTTTGCCCAACGCTCGACGTTCTCGGGATCGCTCAGATCGGGCACGGTGCGATTCAGACGGCAGGCGAGGCAATGGGACTGAAAATCCTCCACGGGGACCATCCAGTTGCAGGCGTGTTGCTGCTCGTAGTTCGCGCATTTCCGGAAACGGCGGCCCTTCGCAGCGGGGGTAAGCGCCTGCCATTCGCCGTCGGGCGCGGGCTCTAAAGCGCTCAGGTCCGCCACGTCGGGGATATAGCCGAGCGTGTGATTGCAGCCGAGGCAGGAGACGTTTTCAAACATCAGCCGCTGCCCGCACGTATCGCAGTTGAAGGTTTTCACAGGGTCAGAGCGTGTTAGTTTTGGAAATAGAAGGGACGGAAGTCGGTGTCTTCTTTGACGGACTGGATGAACTCCACGAGCAGGCTCACGGAGTCGTCCAGATCTTTCATGGAAACAATTTCCACCTGGGTGTGCATGTTGCGCTGCGGGATTCCCAACGATGCAGCCGCCACGCCGGAATTCGAGACTTGGATTTCGCGGGAATCATTTGGAGCGGTGTGGCCCGATGGGTCGGGTTGATAGGGCAAGCCGCGCCGGGTGGCGGCGTCGAGCAACAACCGCTCGACGACCGGGTTCGTGTTGGGCCCGGTGGAGATCGTGGGGCCTGAGGACAATTTGCAGGGCACGTATTGTTGAGGAGGCATGTCGTAGCCGGGATCGTCCGTCGCGGGGATCACGTCCACCGCGATGCCGACGTCGGGAGAAATTCGGCTGGTAGCGGTGGAAGCGCCGCGGGAGCCGATTTCTTCCTGCACGGTGCTGACGACATAGAGGCCGACTTCGCAACCCGCCTCGGCGCATTGGCGCAGGGTTTCCAGGCAAACGAAGAGGCCCGCTTTGTTATCCAGACCCGGTGAAGAAATGAAGTTGTTGCTGAGTTCCGTGACTTCGAGCGTGAAGGTCACGTAGTCGCCAATGTGGATGCGTTGGAGCACATCGGCTTCGTCCTTTGCACCGATATCCAGCCAGATCTTGTCTTTGGTGGGTATCTTCTGCATTTCCTCGCCTTTTTGCATATGCACCGGCTTGCGTCCGACCACACCCGGAATCGGGCCGGACTGCGTGTGAATGATGAGGCGCGCACCGAGGATGACTCCAGAGTCCGTGCCCCCTAGTGAATCGAGGTAGATGTATCCTTCGGGCGAAATATATTTCACGAGGAACCCGATCTGATCGCAGTGCCCTGCGAGCATGATTTTCCGTTTGGCGTCCGGGTTCAGGGCGAGGATCAGATTCCCGTGAACGTCGGGTTCGATCGTGTGTGCGATATCTTTGAAGTGGTCGTAAATTTTGCGCTGGATGCTTTGCTCGGCGCCTGTCGGTGATGGAGTCTGAAGGAGCTCATAAAGGAACTCCCGGCTGTTTTGGTTCATGCCCTTACCTACCCCGGGCAAGGTGGACGGAACATCGGGGGATACGCTGAGTGACAATGTCTCACATGCGCTTCAGGGCGATTATTCTCTGCGCGGTGCATCGGGGCACGCGCAATCGCAGAGATCTGGGAGGTGAATCATTTCTCATAGCTTCTAGGAACACATCGCGCCGCGGGCGCAGAGCGGAAACGACGTTTGCCAACTCTTTTCGCGGAGGTATGCTCGGCAATCTATTAACGTTATGTCCGCTTATACAGAAACCATCGAGGTCAGGACGGAGGGGAAAGGGACTTACGAGCTGACGGATCGGGTGACGCAGGTGGTGCGCAAGTCTGGTCTGCGCGAGGGGTTGGTAACGGTATTTATCCGGCATACGAGCGCGAGTCTCATTATTTATGAAAATGCCGACCGCTCAGCGCGGGTGGATTTGCATGAATTCTTCGAGCGACTCGTGCCGGAGAATGCGTCCTATTTTACCCATGTGCAGGAAGGTGCCGATGACATGCCGAGTCATCTGCGGATGGTGTTGACCCGCACATCGGAGACGGTCCCGCTGGTGGCTGGTCGGATCGCGCTAGGGGCGTGGCAGGGCATCTTCCTCTTTGAGCACCGCCGCGCCTCGCATCGTCGCGAGCTGGTGGTGACGGTGCTCGGCGACTAGAACCGCAGATGCCGGAGGACGGTGTCGAGGAGCACTATCCACGGGCGGCTTGGGTGGAACGTATCCACCCCGTCGGCCATCTCGGCCCGCCTGGCGAGGGCTTCCACTTGAGCCAGGGCAACCGCTTCTTTGGCCTCCGGAGAGAGCTCGGCGGGGCCGCTGCGAGTTTCCGCCGGGCGGACAGGCATTTGCGCAGCTTCGCCGTGATCGAGCCACAGGAAATGGCAGGTGGGGCAAACATCGAGGACGAGCGGTTCCGCGTTTTCCACGGGCAGAATGGCGACTGGCATTTTGTTGGCGCAGGACGGACAGGCGCGGGGTCCGATTTGTTTCGCGACGGCGTTATTTCGCGCCTGCTGCCAGACTTCGTTGAGGAACTGGTTCTCCACTCCGCGTCGCAGGAAGCTGAGGCTAACGGCGCGGCCCTGGCAACCGGGACACGCCCAGAGCAGGCCAACGCCGGTGTCGGTCCTGACCAATTCGCAGGCGCAACTGGGGCATTGGAAATGGAGAGGCGTGGAATCGGCGGTTTGCATGGCGGTCGGGGGCAGGGCGTTTGCAGAAGAGGAGCGGGCGGCTCGGACGGAGGAATGGTTCCTTTCCGGCAGTGAAAGGGAAAGAAGAAACATCTACTGGCAACTCACGGGCCGCGAGATCGCGAGTTCCGAGTGCAATACGGGAAGTCCCTGAGCACTGCTGCTTTGCAGAAGATACTTAGTTTGTGAGACAACTCTGCCACTACCAAACCACATGAGCTCCTCTTCTTCTCCTGCTGTAGAAACCCAACAGTCCACTACTCCCCTCCGCCTCGGAGCGAATGTCGGAAAGGCCGGCGTGGAATATTGCGTGTGGGCGCCGAAAGCGGAGTCGATGGAGGTGAACCTTTACTACCGCAACTCGTTCGACGCGCTTACTCCGGTGCGTCCAGGTCATCTGCCGTTGCCCGCCCGCACGCTCCCGCTGGAGAAAACGGGAGAGGGTTATTTCCGCGTGGTGGATGAGGAAGGTTCTGCCGGCGATTTCTACACCTATCGACTGGATGGCGGGAGCAGCTTTCCCGACCCGGCGTCGCGCTGCCAGCCCCTGGGCGTGCATGGTCCGTCGATGGTGATGGATCCAACGGAATACGTCTGGCGCGATCAGAACTGGAAACGAACGAACGTGCGCGATCTGGTGATCTACGAATTGCACATCGGCACGTTCACGGTGGGCGGAACTTTTCTTTCGGCCATCGAACGGCTTCAGCACGTGCGGGAGCTCGGCGCGAACGCCATCGAGATCATGCCGATTGGGGCGTTTCCCGGAGAACGCAATTGGGGTTACGACGGCGTGTATCTCTACGCACCCGCGCCGGCTTACGGCCCACCGGACGATTTCAAGGCGTTGGTGGACGCGGCGCACCAGATCGGGCTCACGGTAATTCTCGACGTCGTCTACAATCACTTCGGGCCGGACGGAAATTATCTCGGCGCTTACATCGGAGAGTATCTGGACGAAGCGGCAAAGACTCCGTGGGGCGGCGCGATTCGCTACGGCAGCCCGGATTTCCGCCCGCTGCGCGAGATGGTGGCGCAAAACCCTGCCTACTGGATGCGCGAGTTTCACGTCGATGGTTTCCGCCTCGACGCAACGCACGCGATCGTTGATGAGTCCCAGCCGCATCTCTTGCAGGAGCTGACCAGCAGCATCCACAGCCTGGGCGGATTTGCGATTGCGGAGGATCCACGCAACGAAGCGCAACTGCTCCTGCCTCCGGAAGAAAATGGCCTCGGTTTCGACGGTGTGTGGGCGGACGATTTCCACCACTGCACACGCGTGCCAAACACAGGTGAGCAGGATGCGTATCTCGCAGATTTTTCGGGTTCGCTCGAGGAGGTGCTCGAGACGCTGCGACACGGTTGGCTCTATCGCGGTCAGGAGTCGCGGGTGCAGGGGAAACCGCGCGGTACGGAGTGCAGCCACATTGCGCCGGAGAAGTTTTTCCACTGCATTTCGAATCACGACCAGACGGGCAACCACGCCTTTGGCGAACGGCTCGGGCACAAGATTTCGCCCGAAGCTTACCGCGCGGCGTCCGCTCTATTGTTGCTCTCGCCCTACGCGCCTTTGTTATTCATGGGTCAGGAGTGGAATGCCTCAACGCCGTTTCAGTTTTTCACCGATCACAACGATGAGCTCGGTCGTCTGATCACGGAAGGTCGGCGCGAGGAGTTCAAAGATTTTGCGGCGTTCCGCGATCCGGAAGTTCGCCACCGTATCCCTGATCCGCAAAGTGTGCAGACCTTCCGGGATTCAAAATTGCGCTGGGAGGACCTCTCGGAGGAACGCCATGCAAAGGTGCTGGCGCTCTATCGCTCTTGTCTACAACTGCGACTTTCCGACGCCGCGTTTCGTCCGCAGTCGCGCGACAGCTATCGCGTCTCGGATATCGACAGCGGCGTGGGAGCGATCCAACTTTTTGCTGAGAAGGCAGACTGGCTCATGCTCTTTGATTTGGTTGGAGGACATTCGGGAAGTCTCCTGAAGAACATCCCGGCACCGACGGCCGACGGCCACTGGCAGCTCGTGCTTTCGAGTAACGAAGAGCGTTTCGGCGGGACGAAATCCGGTGACGAGATTCTCTCAGCCGACATCGAGTTTCCTGCCGCAGAGTGTGCGGTCTATCGCTGGGACAAATAGCTCGTCATCATTCCACCCACTGTTCCCGAGAAGTCGCGTCAGTCCGAATCTGCCTCCTCAACTTCCTCCTTTGGTGTGTTGGTGCCTGGGTGGGAATCCTTCTAAGATTGCGAACAGCTTTCTAGCCGTCGATTGTTTTCAGGACTGCCTCAACCACTTGATCGACTAGCACGCCGTTCATGCAGCGGAAGTCGATCGGGCACTCGCGCAGAAAGCACGGGCTGCATTCCACATGATGCCGGACGATACGGTGATTGGGGCCCATGGGTCCGGTGAGGAGCGGCTCCGTGCTGCCAAAAACGGAGATGGTCGGAACACCGAGCAGGGCGGCGAGGTGCATCGTTCCCGTGTCGTTCGTGAGCAGCGCGGTGCATTGCGACAGGGTTTCGATGAGTTCCTGTAGACTCGTTTTGCCCGCGAGATTTTTGGCACTTGCTCCGATCTCGGCAGCCATCGTTTCTCCTAACGCAGAATCCGCGCCGGTCCCGAAAATGAGCCATTCGCAATTTCTCCGCTGAGCCACCGCTTGCGCAACCGCAGTAAAACGCTCAGGCAGCCACCGTTTCGCCGGGCCGTATTCCGCCCCTGGACACAATCCCAGCCGGATCGGCGTGGGAGGTTTCTGACGGAGATTCTGCGGAAATTCCGCGTGCTGGAGATTGGCTCCGATGGTTTCCGCGAGCCGCAAATAATGCAGGCTCTGATGCTCCGGCGGCCCAACCCGTTTCGGATCCTTGATGATCTGATCGAGGAGAAATTTCCGCCCCTGACGATCATAGCCAGCGCGGCGCGGCAATCCAGCCAGCCACATTTCCAGAACGCTGCGCATGGAGTTTGGCAGGATCACGCCGGTTTCAAACTTCCCGCGCAATTTCCTGGCAACGGAGAACACACTTTGTCCGGCGCGGATGCCGATTACTTGGTCTACTTCCGGGATGAGCTTCCAGAGATCGACTAACTTTTCCCGGCAGAGAATCGTGAGATGCAAGTCCGGCCGCCCGTGCTTCATCGCGCGCACAGCGGGAACGGTCATGATCGCGTCGCCAAGCCAGTTGCTCGAGCGAACGAGCAGGCGGAAAGGCTGCAGGTCCGCAGCGGTCGTTCCGGTCGGCAGGACAATGCCACGACGGTATCGCTTCGTGTTCCCGAGGAGGAATTCCGGGCTCGGGATTTTCCAGCGGTCATGCACCCAGAAGGATTCGTGCGGACTGCGCCGGATCTGTTTCTCGAGGAGCAGGTTGAGCTGCGCGGTGGCTTGATCGATATCGCGGCGCACCTGCGGGAGTGGCTCTTCGAAGATCATTTTCCAGCGCGCAATTCCGGTAGTCTGCACCGTTAGCGGGACGAGAGCGCCGCCGGATCGTGCCGCTAACAATGCAGGCATCGGAGTCGTCGATGCGAGCTTGCCGAAAAACGGCGTCCACACTCCGGCATCGCCTGCGTGTTGATCGATGAGAATGCCGACGATGCCGCCATTGCGCACCGTGTTGATGACTTCTTGGAATCCTTCCTTCCGCTCCACAAGCCTGAGACCGAAGCGGCCGCGGGTTTTCTTCACATGCTCATCGAGGTAAGGGTTCCCGAGCTTCTGATAAACAGCAGTGACTTCCATCCCTCCGAACAGAAAGAGCGCCTGCGGGATCATCTCCCAGTTCCCCATGTGATTGCCCGCCCAGATGACGCCTTGGCCTGCGGCTTGGATGCGTTGGACGACGTCGAATCCTTCCAGGGAAACGCGCGCGCTGACTTCCTCCTGGCTCATCTGCGAAAGCGCTGGGATGACGAAAATGTTTGCGAGCAAATTGCGGAAATGCTCGCGGGCGAGCTGCCGAATTTCAGCCGCGGATTTCTCCCGACCAAAAGCGATGGTCAGGTTTTTCAGAGCCATCCGTCGGCTGGAGAACGCCAGATAGAAACCCATCGTTCCAACGAGCTGGCCCAGCCGAAAGGCGGTGTCTGCAGGCAGACGCTGCAAGAGCCAGATGATGGCTAGAAACAAGCCGTAGCTGAAGCGCGCCATTAGGGAGCCTTTCGGTAGATGGTGCGGAGCGGATGCTCGTCGAGCACGTTCGCCTCAATGCCGCCCCACTTCGTGCGGTCGTAAAGCTGGATGCCCACATAGTAATAGAGCGGGCAAATGGGCGCTTCTTCGGTGACCAGCAGGGTCTCGGCACGGCGGAAGATGTCGTAGCGTTTTGCCGGATCGAGTTCCTTTGCGGCGTCGGCGATCCACGCGTCGTACTGTGGATTGGACCAGCCGGTGCGGTTGTTTCCTCCGCCGGTGACGAACATGTCGAGGAACGTATTCGGGTCGTTGTAATCCCCCACCCAACTGCTTCGGCAGAAATCGTAGTCGAGCCGGTTTTGCGAGTTGAGATAAACTTTCCACTCCTGTTGCTTGAGGCCGATTCGCACTCCCAGCTCCCGCTGAAAAAGAGCCTGCAACTCGATGGCGATGCTCTCGTTGATCTTCTTGTTGTCGAAGAGATACTCGATCAACGGGAAACCCTTCCCGCCGGGAAACCCTGCATCGGAGAGAAGCTGGCGCGCTTTCTCAACGTCGCGCGCATAGCCGGGAGGCGAAGTGTAGCCGGCGGTTTTTGGGGGAACAAAACTCATCGCAGGCACTTCTCCGGCGCGGGTGATTTTGTTGACGATCAGGTCCTTGTCGATGACGAGGGAAAAGGCTTTGCGGACGCGCACATCATTGAAGGGCGGGCGCGTGACGTTATACCGGATGAAGTAGTTTCCGAGAAACGGCGCGGCGTGGAAGTCGGGCAATTGCTTCAACTCCGAGATGAGCATGAGCGGCGTGAGGCCCTTGTCCATCATGAGGTCGGCGACACCGGACTTGTAGAAATTGTAAGCGGTCATCGAGTTCTCGATCGGGAGAACGTCGATGCTGTTAAGCTTGATGTTAGCCGCGTTCCAATAGCTGGAGTTCTTCTGGAGGCGGATGTGGTCGTTCAGTTTCCACTCCTCGAGGGTGAACGCACCGTTGCTGACGATCTTACCGGGTTTGATCCAGTCGTCGCCGTGCTCCTGAATGGTCGCGACCGGCACGGGCAGGAGCGTGCAAAAGGCGCAGAGCCCCAGGAAAAACGGCGTCGGATTTTCCAAAGTGACGACAAGGGTGCGGTCGTCGCTCGCGCGCACACCGACTTGGGAGAAATCCTTCAACGTGCCTTCGTTATAGGCTTTGCCGTTTTTCAGGTAGTGCAGTTGGTAGGCGTATTCCGCGCCTTGGGCTGGTTCGAGAACGCGCCTCCAGGAAACGACGAAATCATGCGCCGTGACGGGCTTGCCGTTGGTCCAGCGAGCGTTGGCGCGAAGGTGAAAGGTGTAAACGAGACCGTCGGGAGAGATCTCATACCTTTCTGCGGTGCCGGGTTGCGGCTGACCGTCAGCTCCATAGGCCATCAAACCTTCGAAGAGCGCGTAGGCGACCCGGCCGTCGAGCTGGCCCGTGATGACTGCCGGGTCAATGGATTCTGGTTCCGCGCCATTCAGGAAAACGAGGTCGGCGCGTTTCGCCGCAGGCGAGCATCCGGTGGAGAAACCGAACCCCATCAAGCCGAGAGCAGCCAGGATCACCGCTCCGCAACGGCGCAGTTTAGGAACGCGGATGGTGAAGTGGCGGATCACCGGCGGAGGACTGGGGGAAAATTACTGATTCTCGACGGGAGCCTCGGCAGG